>JANDLU010000058.1 GCA_024330215.1 Candidatus Gaiellasilicea maunaloa | reverse complement strand
GGAACCATGGGTTCCCCCACGCCCTCTAGGCGGTCCTGCCCACGGCGACGCTGTGGAGCCGCTCGCTGATCTCCGCGGTGGACTCGCCCAGGTCGTCGAGCCGCGGCAGGGCTGCGAGGCTCTCCAGGCCGAAGACACGCTCGAAGAGCGGGGTCGTCCGATAGCGCACGGCGCCCCCTGCGCCGTCGTCGCGGCCGGCCTCGGCGATCAGGCCGCGCTCGAGGAGCCCGGCCACTGCCGAGTCGGCGGCGACGCCTCGCACGCGGGCGATCTCCGGCCGACTGCAGGGGCCGAGGTAGCCGACGATCGCGAGCGTCTCGAGCGCCGCCTGGGAGAGGCCGCGCTCGATCGGCCGCTCGAACAGCCTGCCGCAGGCCCCGGCCGCCTCGCGCGAGGCGCGGAACGCGTAGCCGCCGGCCACGTGCTCCAGCACGATCCCGCACCGTCCCTCGCGGTAGCGGTCGGAGAGGAGCCCGAGCGCCGTCTCGATCCGGACAACGTCATCGTCGGCCGCGTGGGCGAGCTCGTCGACGGAGAGCGGCGCCGAGGCGACGACGAGCAGCGCCTCGATCGTGCGGGCGAGCTGATCGACCGGGTTGACGGTGATCAGGCGGAGCGGACGGTCCATGCGGAACTCCTTTCTTCATCAGAGCGGGAAACCCTTATCGGGGCAAACGGCGCCCCCTGCTCGAGCGCGACCTCGCCCGTTTTCCGCAGCTCGAGCAGTGCGAGGAACGCGACGGCCTGCTCGATCCGGTTCAGGCCCTCGACCTCGGCGTCGAAGTCGAAGCGACGCCGGCGGCCGAGCACGGCGCGGAAGCGCGCGAGGAACTGAGCGACCGGTGGGAAGCGGAGCCCCATGTGCGCCAGCGAGACCTGCGGCGGCGGCTCGGCGAGCGCCCGAAGCGCGGCGGCGAGCTGCTGCGGATCCTGCGAGGCGAGCGTGCGCTCTGGGCGTGGCGCGAGCGGCGCGGGACCGACGCGGAAGAAGCGCTCGCGCTCGCCGGCCAGGCGGTCGGTCAGCCAAGACGCGGCGTCCTTCATCCTCCGATACTCGGCGAGGCGCCGTGCCAGCTCCTCGGCGGCCTCCTCCGGCTCGAGCTCGGAGAGCTCCACCTCCTCGTCGGGGAAGAGCGCCCGCGCCTTCAGCTCGAGCAGGGACGCGATCAGGACCAGGAACTCGCCGCACGCTTCGAGATCGAGCTGATCCCGTTCGGACAGTTGCTGCACGAACGCCACGACAATTGCGGCGATATCGACCTCTGCCGGCTCGAGCTCTTCCTTGAGGACGAGCGTCAGGAGCAGGTCGAACGGTCCCTCGAAGGAGTCGAGGTCCAGGGGCAGGTCGAAGACAGCCGCCATCCGGCTCACGCTAGCGGCGCGATCGGACGCGGCCGCGCGGGACGGCCATCGCCGGCGGCGGCTCCGGCCTGCGCTGACGAACGCCGCGCGGGCGCCGGCCTCCACGGAAGAACTGCCACCAGATGAAGAACGCGACGGCGGCCACGAAGACGATCAGCGAGACCCAGGCGTTCAGGCGCATCCCCGCGAGCTCTTTCGACGGATCGATCCGAAGCTGCTCAACGAAGAAGCGGAATCCCGTGTAGAGCGCGACGTAGAGCGCGAAGAGCGCCGGTGGCTTGAACCGGTAGAAACGGTCGAGCACGAGGAGGAGCGCCGCCGCGGCCAGGTTCCAGAGGCCCTCGTAGAGGAAGGTCGGATGGAAGGTGCTGTCGAGGAGGTATTCGTCGGGTCGGCGCGCGACGTCGATCTCGAGCCCCCACGGCTGGTCGGTCGGCTTCCCGAAGAGTTCCTGGTTCCACCAGTTGCCGATTCGGCCGATCGCCTGCGCGACGAGCAGCCCGGGCGCAGCGGCGTCGAGGAGAGCGGTGACGCTCGCACCCGCGCGCTTGGCGATGATCGAGCCGGCCAGAACCCCGCCCGCGATCCCGCCCCAGATCCCGAGTCCGCCCTCCCAGACCGCGAACGGGCCCCACCACTCGTCCGGGAGCTCGTCCCAGCTCGTGGCGACGTGGTAGAGCCGGGCACCGACGATCCCGAAGCCCACACCCCAGACCGCGACGCGGAAGATCAGATCCCAGTCGCCGCCGCGAGCCGCCCAGCGCCGGCCGGTGAGCGCGATGCAAGCCGCGATCCCGGCGAGCAGCATCAGCCCGTACATGTGGATCGTCAGCGGCCCAAGGTCGAGCGTGCCCGACGAGGGTGAGGGGATGGAGGCGAGAAGGAACACCGGCAGCGAGATTCTGCCCGTGCGCCTACACGCTCGCTTGGAGACGTGTTTGAGTGCCGTATCGGGCCTCTAGTGCTCCGACGTGCTGCTGGCGGTGCGCAGCCGGAGGGGATAGTGCGACAGCACAGACCCGGAGAGCCGCGTACCGCCAGCAGCGCGAGGCGGGCGGAGCCGGGACTCTGCCCCGGTGGAGCCCGCCGGTCGGTGCGCTAGAGGAGGATCTGGAGGGCTAGCTCGGGTGAGCAGCCGGCGCGGAGCAGGTCGATCGCGTAGTGGAGATCGACGTCCATCCGGCCTGCGAGGAGGACGGCAGCGGACGGCTCGAAACCGGCGCGCTCGAGCTCCTCGGCCCGCCACCGCTCGATTCGCTCTTGCTCGGTACCCGGAGTCTGGAGCTCTGCCGCAGCCATATCAGTGCTTCCTCCGCGTCGTGGTACTGGATCTTCGTCCATTGAAACGATGCGGTTCTCCCCTTTTGTGGTGATTCCGATGAAGCTTTCGTAAAAGAATTGCGCAGGCGCGCGAAAGACCCGCCGCGAGGGACGGGTCTTCGACGCGCGGTCGGGTTGCTACCGGCTCGCTGCAGCGGGCGCCGGAGCCGTGCGGGTGCGGCGGAGCAGGAGAATCGCGGCGCCGACGAGGAGCAGGGCGAGCACGAGCCCGCCGACGGGAAACGTCGGAAACGACGCACCGGCGCCAACTCCGGCGATCACGACGGGCTTGAACGTGTGCGTCCGGGAGAAGCCGTCGTCCACCTCGTACGACCACGTCCCGGCACCCGGGAACCGCACGACTGTGCGGTAGACGCCGTCCTTGCCGGTGGGCGCGGCGCTGAACGTGCCGGTCGTCGCGCCGGTCTCGACGTTGCGAATCGTGATCTTGGGCTGGACCCCGGTGAGCGGGGTCCGACCGTGCTGGAGCACGGTGATCTCGACCGGCCAGTCCTGCCCCGTTTGCAGGCCGCTCGGCGGCAGCGAGCTGAGCCCCGCGGTCGCCCAACCGCCTCCTGCCGCCACGGGCGCGATGATCGCGGCGAAACCGAGCGTGAATGCGAGCACGAGCTTCTTCATCGAGGCCTCCGTCGGATCAGGGAGCGAGGTCGGCCGGCACGATCGTGACCGGCTTGAACGTGTGGACGCGGGCGCAGTTCGGGACGAAGCCGTCGAAGACCGTCACGGTCCAGCGGCCCGCGGCTGGGAAGACGACCCGGAAGCGATAGGAGCCGACGGTTGCGGTCGGTCGGCCCCGGAAGGTCGTCAGCCTGCCCGTCTTCTGAATCCGGATCTCCGGCTTCGCCCCCGCGAGTGGCCGGATCCCATGCTGGAGCACCCGCACGGTCACGAGCCAAGGCTGCCCGGCCTGGTGTCCCGCCTTCGGCAGCGAGCTCAGCTCGACCGTCGCCGCGCAGCCGGACTGGGCGGCCCGGGCGACCTCGGCCGAGAGTAGAGCGGCCACGGCCACCAGCAGCGCGAGTTGTCTCATCCTGACCTCCTCATCGTGGGTGCCAGGACTACACCGCGCTTGCGAGGCTGGTTCCCTATTCCACGGCGCGGGCGAGCTCGAGCGCCGCGGCGAGCTCGATGTCGGCCTCGAGCCGGAGGAGCACGTCGCCACGGTTCCAGAGGAGCGTCGTCCCGGCGAGGTAGGCGCGGTCCTCCTGGATCCGGAACGCCGAGTCGAGGTACATGACGAAATGCGGCTCGCCGGAGACGAAGAGCCCGCGCTCCCCGTCGACCTCGACCTCCTCGATCGACGTGCCGCGGGCGCCGACCTTCTTGACGAAGCCGTCCCAGAGGCGGCCGCGGACCTGCGAGAGCAGTAGCCGCGGATGGTCGATCGTCCCGTAGACGAAGGTCACGAGGCCGTCGCCACGGACATACACCTCGTCCGGCTCGCCGAGATCGGCGAGCTCGAAGCCGGCCTGCCGCGTCGCCGCCGCGAGGGATACCCGAACGCCGAGGAGCTCGACACGCTCGACGAGCTCGACCTCCGGCAGCGCCTCGACGCGGGAGACGGTCGCCCCGCGGAGGTGGAAGAGCTCGAGGAAGGCGCTGCGCGCTCCCGGCGACAGGGAGAGCACACCGAGCGCGGCGATGAGGACGATTGCGAGGGCGAGGGCAAGCGGACGCAGCCGCCGCCGGCGCTGCGGCGGCTCGATCGCGACAATCCGCTCGACGGCGAGCGCGAGCTGCGGCGTCGGCGGGAACTCGATCTCCTCGCGCAGGGCGGCGAGCCGTAGCTCGAGCTGGTTCATCGCTCCTCCCCCAGCTGTACACGCAGGCGCTCGAGCGCCCGCGACGTTCGCGACTTGACCGTGCCCGGCCGCAGCGAGAGCACCTCCGCGGTCTCGGCCTCGCTCAGGTCGAGGAGGTAGCGGCAGGAGAGCACGAGGCGGTCGTCCTCGCCGAGCGATTCGAGCGCAGCAAGGAGCTCGGCGCGCTCCTCGGCTGCGAGGAGCCTCCCCTCGGGCGACGGAGCCGCGTCGCCCGAGGGAAGCTCGTTGGCCGCGCGCAACGCGAGCGCCTCGCGGCGGCCGCCACCGCGGCGCTTGTTGCGGGCCTCGTTGGCCACGATCGCGAGCAGCCAGGGGCGCAACGGCGCGCCACGGCGGAACCGCGGCAGCGCAGAGAACGCCTTCACGAGCGCCGCCTGGGCGGCGTCCTCGGCATCGGCTGCGTTGCGGGTGATCAGATATGCGGTGCGGAAGGCGATCTCCTCCTCCATGCGAACGAGCGCGCCGAAGGCGGCGCCGTCTCCCCTACGCGCCCGTTCGACCAGCTCGTCCTCAGTCGGTGGCCGGCTCACCACTCGATCCTTCTACACCTCCGGCAGCAACGGGGTTCCACACGGCCGTTCCGGACACGTCCGGGCTTTGACCCCGGACATGTCCCTCGCAGACGTGTCCGAGGCTTCAAGCTCGCGGCGCGTACGCTTTGGGCATGGCTCGCGCGGTCGGGATCAACCACGTGGCGCTCGAGGTCGGCTCGCTCGACGAGGCTCTCGCGTTCTACGGCTCACTCTTCGAGCTCGAGCTACGTGGGCGGATGGCCGGCGCCGCGTTCGTCGATCTGGGCGACCAGTTCCTCGCGCTGATGGAGGGCGGCTCGACCGCGCCGGACGCCCAGCGCCACCTCGGGCTCGTCGTCGACGACCGCGAGGCTGTGCTCGCGGCTGCGCGCGCGGCAGGTGTCGAGGTGTTCGGCGGCAACTCGTTCCTCGATCCGTGGGGCAACCAGATCCAGGTCGTCACCTACGCGGACGTCCAGTTCACGAAGACGCCGGAGATCCTGCGCGGGATGGGGCTCGAGCTCGAGAAGTCGGAGCGAGCGCTCGCCGAGCTGCGCGAGAAGGGTCTCGGCTAGCGCGCTCTTGCGCCGGCGCGGAGCCGACCGAACGACTCCGCTCTCCCTCGAGCTACGACCCCGAGAACCACGACTGCGAGCGCCCCGACGGGCAGCCCGGAGAGAAGGAGCCAGACGACGAGACCCGTGGCCGCCACGGCGAATCCGGCACGAAGGAGGAGGATCGCCACGAGGCGATTGTAGATCCTGCTTCGTCCCGATTCAAGCCGTGGGCAGGCGATACGAGATGAACTCGAGCAGCGAGCCGTCCGGGTCGCGGAAGTAGACGCTCGATCCCTGGCCGCGGGCTCCGGCACGCGCCACCGGGCCTTCCTCGATCGCGACCTCGAGCGCGCGCAGGTGCTCCACCGCCGCTTCGATCGGCCCGTCCCAGACGAAGCAGAGATCGCTTCCGCCCGGCCGCACCGGCTCGCGCGCTACCGGGAACGGACGGCCGCCCGGCCCGTGCACGTTGAGCTGCTGCTCGCCGAACCGGTAGACCCAGCCGGCGCCGCACTCGACGAGCTCGGCGCCCAGCACATCACCGTAGAAGGCGTTCGAGCGCTCCCAGTCGGAGACCGCGATGACGCAGTGGTCGAGCGTGGCTACAGGATCGCCTCGGCGCCGAGTAGCGCCCTCGCCTCGTTGAGGAAGTCCGAGCCGATCGCGACCCTGTGGCTCGGCCCGAGCACGAGCGTCTTCGGCCCCAGCGAGGTCTCGAGCGAGACGTAGACCGGCGACTCGCCCGGATACTCCTTGACGAGCCCCGCGAGCTCGCGCACGATTCCGGCCCGGACGGCCCGCGCGTCGACCTTGAAGCGAATGTCCTTTCGCTCGGGCATCCCCTCGAAGGCGCTCAGCTCGAGCGCGATCAGCTTCGTCTCGCCCTGCTGCTTGTGGTCGACGCGGCCCTTGACGACGAGGATCCGGTCAGCGACGCAGAGCTGGCGCGCCCCCGCGTAGGTCGAGTTGAAGACGACGATCTCGCCGCCTCCGGTCGGATCGTCGAGCGCGAGGAAGACCATCGGCTCGCCCTTCTTCGTCAACAGCTCCTTGACCGAGCTGACGATCCCACCCACGGTCACGACCTCGCCGTCGCGACGCCGCTCGAGATCGGCGAGCGCACAGTCGGTCTTCCGGCGGAGCTGGTCTCGCACCGCGTGCAGCGGATGCTCGGAGACGTAGAGGCCTAGCGTCTCCTTCTCCAGCTTCAAGAGCTCGGCCTTCTCGAACTCCCCTGTGGGAAGCGAGGGATGATGCCGCACCGGGTCGGTTTCGGCTGCGCCGAAACCGATAGCGTCAAATATTGAGCCTTGGCCTGCCAAGCGGTCGGACGCGTGCTTCTGGCCCCACGCGAGTGCCTGCTCGAGGCACGCGAGCATCCCGAGCCGCGAGGCGCCCGTCGAGTCGAGCGCCCCGCATTTGACGAGCGCCTCCAGCGAGCGCTTGTTCACGACCTGGGGATCGACACGCTCGGTGAAGTCCCAGATCGACTCGAACGGGCCGCCGTCCTCGCGAGCCCGGATGATCGTCCGCGCCGCCGACTCCCCCACGCTCTTGACCGCGTTCAGACCGAACCGGATCTTCCCCTCGACGACTGCGAAGTCGGTTCCCGACGAGTTCACGTCCGGCGGCAACACCTCGATCCCGAGCTCGTGACAGGCGTTCACGTACAGCGGCACGCGGTCCTTCGTGTTCATCACGGAGGAGATCAGCGCCGCCATGTACTCGCAGGGATGGTTCGCCTTCAGCCAGGCGGTGCGGTAGGCGATCAGCGCGTAGCAGGCCGAGTGAGCCTTGTTGAAGGAGTAGTCCTGCGAGCTCTCCATGTCCTTCCAGAGCTGGGTCGCGACCGAGAGCGAGACGTTGTTCGCCGCGCAGCCGGCGAGGAACTTGTCCTTCAGGGAGGCCATCAGCGCGTGGATCTTCTTGCCGATCGCCCTGCGCAGCGTCTCGGCCTCGGCCGGCTCGAAGCCGGCCAGCTCCTTGGCGATCCGCATGTACTGCTCCTGGTAGATGCAGATCCCGTAGGAGTCGCTCGTGATCGGCTTCAGCCGCTCGTCGATGTAGGTGATCGCCTCGCGGCCGTTCTTGCGCGCCGCGTAGGCGGGGATGTACTGCATCGGGCCCGGCCGGTAGAGCGCCACGAGCGCGATCAGATCCTCGAACTGAGTCGGCATCACGGCCTTCAGCGCGTCGCGCATCCCGGACGACTCGAACTGGAAGACGCCGTTCGACTCGGCTTTCGCGAGCATCGCGTAGGTCTTCCTGTCGTCGAGCGGGATCGCACCGATGTCGAGGCCACCGCCGATGAGCGCCACGGCCTTGTCGATCACGTCCAGGTTCCGAAGCCCGAGGAAGTCGACCTTGAGGAGGCCGAGGGCCTCGACGTTCTTCATCGAGAACTGGGTCACGACCTCCTGATCGGCGCCCTTCTGCTGGAGCGGCACGACCTCGATCAGCGGCTTGGCGCCGATCACCACCCCGGCGGCATGGATCGAGTCCTGCCGGACGAGCCCCTCGAGCGGCTTCGCGAGGTCGATCACCTCCTTCGCGAGTGGATCGCTGTCGTACGCGACCTTCAGCTCCGAGCCGGGCTTGAGGCAGTCGGCGAGCGTCTGGCCCGGGCCTTCCGGGATCAGCTTCGCGAGCCTGTCGACGGAGCCGTAGGGGATCTCGAGCACGCGGCCGGCATCGCGCACGGCGGCGCGCGCGGCCATCGTCCCGAAGGTGATGATCTGGGCGACGCGGTCGCGGCCGTAGCGCTCGGCGACGTAGTTGATCACCCGCTCGCGACCCTCGACCGCGAAGTCGATGTCCATGTCCGGCATGTCCTTGCGGGCCGGGTTGAGGAAGCGCTCGAAGAGGAGGCCGTACCGCATCGGATCGATGTCGGTGATCTCGAGGCTGTACGCCGCGAGCGAGCCGGCCGCGGAGCCGCGACCCGGTCCGACGCTGACCCCGTGCGTCTTCGCGAAGTGGATGAAGTCCCACACGATCAGGAAGTAGTCGGCGAACCCCATCTCGCGGATCGTCTTCAGCTCGAACTGGAGGCGCTCGCGCAGCTCTGCGGTCACCTTGCCGTAGCGCCGCTCGAGCCCCTGCTCGCAGAGCTGGACGAGGTAGTCGAAGGCGTCGCCCCCTTCCGGGACCGGGTACTCGGGCAGATGGATCCTCCCGAGCTCGATCTGGACGTTGCAGCGCTCGGCGATCTCGAGCGTCCGCCGCATCGCCTCCTCCTGGCCCGGGAAGTCGAGCGCCATCTCCTCCGGGCTCTTGAAGTAGAACTCGTTCGTGTCGAAGCGCCAGTGATTCGGGTTCTTCAGCGAGTCGCCGGACTGGATGCAGAGGAGCGCCTCGTGCGAGTAGGCGTCGTCCGCCGTCAGGTAGTGGACGTCGCCGGTCGCGACGAGCGGGAGCTTCGCCTCGGCGGCCAGCTTCACGAGCTCCGGGTTGATGCGTTGCTGCACGTCGAGCCCGGCGTTCTGGAGCTCCACGAACGTGTTCTCGCGGCCGAAGACCTGCGCCAGCCGGTCGAGATCGGTGCGGGCGTCCTGCGGGCGGCTCTCCTCGAGCGCCTTGCAGACGCGCCCGGAGAGGCAGCCGGAGAGGGCGATCAGGCCGGGCGCGTAGGTCTGGAGGAGCTCCCAGTCGACCCGCGGCTTCGCGAAGTAGCCCTCGAGGTAGCCGAGCGAGGAGAGCTTGACGAGGTTCGCGTAGCCCTCGTTCGTCTCGGCGAGGAGGGTCAGATGCGCGTAGCCGCGGGTACGCGAGCGGCGGTCGTCGGCGACGTAGACCTCGCAACCGACGATCGGCTTGACGCCCTGCTCCTTCGCGGCCTTGAAGAGCTCGATCGTGCCGGCGAGCGAGCCGTGATCGGTGAGCGCGACGGCTGGCATCTCGAGCTCGGCCGCCCGGGCCGCGAGCGCGGGGATCCGGCAGGCCCCGTCGAGGACCGAGTACTCGCTGTGGACGTGCAGATGGACGAAGGGGGCGGGCACGGGAGGGTCATTATCCCGACCGGACCTGACGACCCCGTTCACGCCCTGCGGCGATTCCCGCTCTTTGCGAACCGGAGAGCTGGATCAGGAGCGGGGGGTCGAGCCGGCTCGAGGAGGCGGTGGGCCCCCATGTTTGCCCGCTGTGCTATTCGCTCTGCCCCCAGGGTCGTCCGACGCGTGGGCAGGCGCTTCGGATCACCGCTCACTGGTGGTGATCAGCCTTCGAGCGCCTGTCCGCCACGGTCTGCACGACGTGAGCGAACGTCGGCGCAGGGTCGGTGAGGTCGAGCCACTCGAAGGAGTCGGCCGGCCTGAACGAAGCGAACAGGCGCGCGAGATCCCGACGGGGCTTCGGGCCCGAGAGTGCCCAGACGACCTCGAAGTCGACCGTGTGGAACCTGCGACTGGCGGGATAGCCGGGCAGGGAGGGGAGGGCGGGCAGATCGAGAGCGTTCCGCAGCGCGCGCTCGACGGGCTTCAGGCCGAGCCGCTCGGCGAACCAGACGGAGCCCCACAGGCGCGGGTTGACGTCGAGGACGACGAACCGCCCGTCCGAGCGCCGCCGGTACAGCTCTGCCTGCACGATGCCCTCGTAGCCGGCGGCCTCGCAGACGCGCTCGAGCGTTTCGATCGCCTCGGCCACATCGGGCGCGCGGGGATCGAGCGTTTCCAGCGTGGCGCCGATCCCGCCCGTGCGCGGGTACTCGCGCAGATACCCGAGCGCGTAGCGCAGCTCGCTCGATCCGTCCCGGCGTAGCACCACGACCGAGTACTTCCGCGCGGGCGGAACCGCCTCCTGGACGATCACCGGCAGCTCCTTCTCGCGGAGGTCGGCGAACGCCAGTCGTGCCTCCTCCGCGTTCCGCACCCGCCGCGCGCCGCGCGTGAAGCCGACACGGTCAGCGGTCGCGACGGCCGAGCGGGCCGACTTGACGTACGCCGGCGTGCCAACGCGCTCGAGCGCAGACGCGATGGCGTCCGCGTCAGCGAGCTCGACCGTCGCCGGGTACGCCAGGTCCGCGCGCTCGCACAGCGACGCGAGCCGGACCTTGTCCTGGAGCTCATGCCACGCCGGCCCGAGCGGAGACAGCGTCGGCACGGGGCAGTCGATCGAGGCCAGGCGGGCGAGCGTCACGTCGTGGGACGGAACGATGGCGACATAGCCCTGGCGCTCAACGAGCGCCCGGAGGGCCGACTCGTATGGCTCGGCCGGTCCCGAGGGATCGGGCAGCGGGTCGAAGCGGCGTGCGTACCGTGACCTAGCCGCAAGATCCCGCTCCCGCTCGTGCCCGGCCACGCCGACCTCGAAGCCCTGGCGCGCGAGAGCCCGGCAGGCGGCGAGCGACATCCGCTCCCGACCGTCGAGCACGAGCACGCGTCCGAATGGCGCCGGCCGGACTGCCGCTCCATTTCGACGCGCTGCCCCGGCCACCGGGCCGGAGCATAGTCTCCGGCCCGGGCGGGCCGCTAGCTAGAGTGGGCGGCTGGGGGCGCGAGAGATCCTACGAATCGGAGTGATCGGCGTCGGCGGCGTCTCGCGGTTCTACCTCGAGGCGATTCGCGCGAGCCCGTCGCTGTCGCTCGCGGCCGTTTGCGACACCGACGAGCGGCGCGTGGAGCCGTTCGCCCGCTCGGGAGAAGTACGCGCCTACGGCGACGCAGCGCAACTCGTCGCGGACGAGGCGGTCGATGCGGTTGTGCTCGACACGCCGGTCGGTACCCACGTGCCGCTTGCCCGCGCCGCGCTCGAGGCGGGCAAGCACGTCTGCTGCGAGAAGCCGCTCGCCCTGACGCGTCGCGACGCTCAGCAGTTGCTCGGCACCGCCGACGAGGCCGGTCGCACGCTCTTCACCGCCTTCCATCGCCGCTACAACCGCCACCTCCCGACCCCGGAGTCACTCGCGGGGCGTTGCCTGGCGCGCGTAGAGACGCGCTACTACGAGAACATCGAGGAGCACAGCGACGACGCGGGCTGGTACACGTCGACAGCAGCCGAGGGCGGGGGTTGCATCGTCGACAACGGCCCGAACGCGTTCGATGCCGTCCGCCATCTCTTCGGCGGCATGTCGGTCGGCGAGGTCGATGTCGCCCGCTCGCCGCAGGGGGTCGACCTGCGGGCAACCGTGTCCGGGACGGTCGGCGACGGCGCCGAGGCGATCATCCGCCTCGACTGGGCGTTCGAGGGCGAGTGCAAGGACCTCCGCGCCGAGTGGGACGATGGCTCGAAGACAGACGTCGACTTCCTCGACGGCTTCGGCGAGTTCAAGTCGTCGCTGGCGCACGAGTATGCCGCGCTGATGGCCGACTTCGCGAGTCACGTCCGCACAGGCCGGCGCGACGACGCCGGGCTCGCCGCTGCAGCCTGGCTCGAAGATGTGCTGGAGTGCGCCGACGCGAGCGGGACTTGACCCTTTTGGGGGGTACGCGACGCGCCGACCGACCTATGGTGGTGCACGGGACAGGTTCGCCTGGGCAAAACAATTGGAGTGCGGCACACCATGCGGCTGAGCATCATCACGGACGAGTTGAGCGACGATCTCGACGTCGCTCTCGACGCCTGCGCGCGTCTCGGCCTGGCAGAGGTCGAGCTGCGGACAGCTGCCGGCCGGAGCGCCCTCGCCCTGACGGACGAGGAGCTCGCCGCGGCGGTCCAGCAGGTTCGCGAGCGGGGCTTCACGATCTCCGCGCTCGCGACGCCGATCTTCAAGTGCTCGCTGCCCGACGCTCCGGCGCCGGTCGGCGACCTTCACGGTGCGGCGGCGAGCGCGACGATCGACGACAGCTGGCGCCTGCTCGAACGCGCCCTCGAGATCGGCGCGGAGTTCGACATCCCGGTCATTCGCGGGTTCTCGTTCTGGCGCGTCGCGGAACCGGCCGGCGTGTTCGAGCAGGTCGTCGAAGCGTTGCGCCACGCGCTCTTCCTGGCGCGCGGAACGGGCATCACGCTCGCCCTCGAGAACGAGCACGACTGCAACATCGCGACCGCGGCGGAGACGGCGAAGGCTCTCGAGCGACTGCCGGAGCTGTGCGTGATCTGGGATCCCGCGAACCACGTTCGCGGCGGCGGGCAACCGGAGGAAGCCGCTTTGCGAGGTCTCGAGGACCGAATCGCGCACGTGCACCTGAAGGACGTCGACGCCACCGGCACCTGGGTGTGTCTCGGCGACGGGCTCGTGCCGTACCGCGCGGTCTTCGACTGGCTGCTCGGGTCCGGCTACGACGGCGCACTCTCGTTCGAGACCCATTGCCAGACGGGCGGCAGCACCGAGGCTGCGACCCGCCGCTCCCTGCGCGCCCTCGACGCTTTCGTCGGGGCGGCCGCGTGAGGATCGGCATCTCAGGGCTGGGCAACATCGGCAAGCGGCATCTCGAGCTGCTGTCCGCGCTGCCGCCCGTCGACGTTGTCGCGGCGGTGGAGCCGCGTCTCGGCGGAGATGCGTCTGCTGCGGGCATGCCCTTGTCGGTCTACGGGGCCTTCGACGAGATGCTCGAGAAGGCATCTCTGGACGCCGTCGTCATCGCCTCGCCGTCCGGCATGCACGCAGAGCAGGGAGCCGCGGCCGCAGAGGTCGGCGTTCACGTCATCACCGAGAAGCCATTGGCCACGACGATGGGCGCTGCCGAATCGCTCGTCGCAGCCTGCGCGTCGCGCGGCGTGCGACTCGCGGTCGTCCACCAGTACCGGTTCCACGCGCCCCTCGTGCGGCTGAAGAAGGAAATCGACGGCGGCGCCCTCGGGAAAGTCGTCTTCCTCAACGTCTCCCTCTGCTGGCGCCGGTCGACGGCGTACTACGCCGAGAACGGCGGGTGGCGCGGCACCTGGAAATGGGACGGCGGCGGTGCGCTGATGAACCAGGGCAGCCATGCCGTCGACCTCGCCCGTTGGCTCGTCGGGCCGATCGCGACGGTGACCGCCTTGACGACGAACGTCGTCCACGCGATCGAGGGCGAAGACACGGCCTGCGTCGCGCTCGAGTTCGCCCGCGGCGGCCTCGGCATGCTGCAGGTGACGACCTGCTCGTCGGAGAACCGCCCAGCCGTCGTCACGATCGAGGGCACCGAGGGAGCGGCCGTCGTGCGCGGCGAGCAGCTGGCCGTGAACGGCCGGCCGGTCGAGCTGCGGTCGGAGCACGTGCGGCAGGTGCCGCTCGGTAATCCGCACCGGCTGCAGTTCGAGGCGATCTTCGACGCGCTCGCGAACGGCGAGCGGCCGCCCGTCGCCGGCGACGAGTCGCGCGAGACGCTCGCCGCGACCCTCGCGATGTACGAGTCGGCCCGCTCCGGAAGGGCGATTCGCGTCCCCGAGTCGCGGCTGAGCTCGTCCGCATCGTGACGCCGCGCATCCGTAATGCCGCCTACCCCGGCGGCGCGCTGCTCGACGACGAGGAGACGGAGGCGGTCGCGCGCGTCATGCGGTCGCGCAGCCTCTTCCGCTACTACGGGCCCACCGAACCGACGGAGGTTGAGCAGTACGAGAAGCAGTGGGCGGAGCACGTCGGCGTCCGCTACGCCCTGGCCGTCAACTCCGGGACGAACGCCCTCCTGTGCGCAGTCGTGGCCGCCGGCGTCCAGCCTGGCGACGAGGTGATCATCCCGGCGTTCGCCTGGATCTCCGTGCCGAACGCCGTCCTCCAGGCCGGCGCCATCCCGGTCGTGGCAGATGTGGACGAATCGCTCACCCTCGACGTGGACTCGGTTCGCCGCGCGCTCTCGCCGAAGACGGGCGCCGTTCTCGCCGTGCACATGCGCGGCGGGTCGTGCGCGCTCGCCGAACTCATGACGTTGTGCGACGACGCGGGAATCTCGCTCATCGAGGACGCCTGCCAGGCGGCAGGCACGACGTACCGGGGCAGGCACGTTGGTTCATTCGGTCGGGTCGCCGCCTTCTCGACGCAGTACGCGAAGATCGTCTGCACCGGCGAGGGCGGCGCCGTCGTCACAGACGACCGCCCCTCTCACCTCGCAGCGCTCGATGTGCACGATCCGGCCAATGGCTTGCGGCGCGGCGAAGCGCCGTCGGCGTACCCCGGGCTGAACTTCCGCAGCACGGAGCTTCAGGCGGCGATCGGCAGAGTCCAGCTGGCTCGCCTGCCGGACCTCGTCGAGCGGACGAGGGAGCACGCCCGGCGGATCTACGACCTTGTGGAGGCGCTCCCGGGGCTCACGTCCCGGCGGCGACACGATCCGGAGGGTGAGAACGGCCTCGCGGTCGTCGTGTTCGCGCGCACGCCGGCGGAGGCGACGGACGTCTGGCGTGCGCTCTCGGAGGCAGGGGTCGCTGCAGTGCGGCTCTACCAGGAAGAAACGGTCGACCTGCACGTCGCGAAATGGTGGCGCCCTCTCGACGTCGCGCTCGAGCAGGCAGGACGACCGCGGCCGGTGCTCGACCGGTCGCTCGAGTTGCTCGCGCGAGGCGTGCAGATCGACGTGCACCCGCTCTTCGAGGCGAAGGACGTCGACGCGATCTGCGCGGCCCTCCGCGCCGCTGCCCCGCTAAGAGCGAGCGCAGCAGCGTGACCTCTCAGATGGTTGATGCCATGAGATCGTCCGTCTCGGGGCGCGAGCTGGCTGCTCTGGGGCGCGTGCTCAGGCGGTCGCCGATGCTGGTGGCATCGGTTACGGGCTGAGCACGCGAAGCGGACGGGCTGGCTGGTCGGCCGCCAGGCCGATCAGGTAGTCCGGGAGCGGCCCAGACACGCCAGATCGCGTCCCGAGCGCGCGAGATCGTGGCATCAACCATCTCAGCGGCGCCAGGCCGGTAGATCGTGAACGAGCTCATTCTGGCGCACGCTCTGGTGTAACCCGTTCCGCAAGAGCTTTTCTCTGCGGTTCGGGTCAGAGGACACGGCGGTAGCCGATCTCCCAGAGGGCAGACCAGGTCTCGCCGCCGTCGTCCGAGCGGGCGTACTCCCACTCGAGCGAGTCGCGCTCGATCGCGTGCCAGCGCATCCGGTAGAGGGCGGCGGCGCCGTCGAGCTCGGCCTGTCGGCGCAGCTCCATCTCGCCGTCCACGTAGGCGCCGGCGAAGTCTCGGTAGCTCGCGTCTGAGTCGACCCAGGTCTGCTTCCAGCAGCCGGCGCTTCGGTCGTAGACCGAGAAGCTCAGCCCCTGGTAGTCCATCGTCGGTCGCGCGTCGAAGCTCTCGACGACCGCCGCGTCGCCGAGGTCGAGGTAGACGGAGTTCGTCCCCCGACCGTCGTCCCCCCACGAGCAGTCCCATTCGCCGAGCCAGAAGTCGAACTGGCGGGCCGCATCCTGCTGGGCGGTGTGCGGCTTGGGCGGAGACGTGATGCCCATACGTCGACTTTTACGTCACGCCGTGCAGGGAGTTAGGCGCTTAACGTGAGCGCAACGCAGCCGCAATCGGGGCTACTCGAAACCCTTTTCGACGAGAGGCGCGGGACCGTGCCGGCGCCTCTCGCGAAGCGTCGGGCTCAGGCGGGCGCGGGCACGATCTGCCGGGAACCGGTCCCGTTCGCGAGCGGGCTGCCCGGGTAGTCGTAGAACCGCCCCGGCTGCGCTCCTCGACCGCCTCGATCGACGCGAAGAGGCCTGCCCCGCCACCGCCGAACGCGGCATCGGGAATCCAGAACCGCGAGGTGATCGGCCTGGCGCCGAAACGCTGCAGACCGCGAACATGATCGAACTCGGTCGTGTTGGCAGCCTTCAACACCGGCAGGAACTGCGCCGAAGGAGTGCCGGGCGCGCGCCTGACGGCGTTCGTCAGGAAGGTGACGCCGAACTGCTCCTGGGTGATGATGAACGCGAGTACCTGAGCGGCGGTGTCCTGGGACGACGCGGCGGTCGCGCGTCCCGCGAGGCTTGCCGCACCACCCACAGCCGCAAGTCCCATCGCCGCACGGCCGAGCACGACGCGCCGTGTCTGCGGCGTCTCGTAGGCCGTCTGACTCGAATCGTCCAGCTCGCCCCTGTCCGCGGCAATTCGCTCATCGAGCGTCGACTCATCGAACATGTGAGTTCCCCCTTGCGATTGCCCGCGGACAAGAGCCGCGGTCCGTAGACGGCGACTTTCCTTTCCCGACCTCGACAAAACCTGCCACGAAGCGCGCCCGACGTGACGAACGATGCACACGTCGACGGAAAAAGCACGCTAGAAAGAGAGTGTGAGGCGATTCGCGATCGGGGTCCTGCTCGTGTCCGCGGTGCTCGGCACCGCTTCGGACGCCCGAGCTGCCCGCGGCGACGCCGGGGTCGCGCTCCGCGGGTTGAACCGGGCCGTCGCCGCGCAGCGGCTCTCGCCGCTCGACGCGCACGAGCACAGGCGGCGGGTGCACCTGACGCTGCGAATCCTCGAGCGCCTCCCTTCCGACCGACAGGATGCGCTCACCGCGGTGCTCCGCGACGTGGCCGCCCAGGCCTCGACCTACGATGCCCCACGCGCGCTCACCCTGTTCACGACACTGGAGCTGAACGCGAAGCACCTCCTCCACGACCGCCTGCCGACGCCCGGCCACGACGTCAGCGACTGGCTCGGGGTTGTCTACCGCTCGATTCCGGGCCGTGGACTTCGCTTTCATCCGCTCGGGAGCTTCGGGCAGCTCAATGCCTACGTCACCGCCGGGCGGCAGCGGCAGGCCACCTCGCTTGCGTATGCGCTCCTCGCCCGCGCGCGCGGAGACGGCCGCGGGCTGACCTGGGAGTACGGCTTCCGAGCCGCCGGCGGCGACCCGCCGTGGACCTCCGGGATGGCGCAGGCGGTTGCCGCGCAGGCGCTCGCTCGTGCAGGGCTCGTGCCCGAGGCTCGTCTCGCCTTCGCCGCGATCCCCGGTCGGCTCCTGAACGAGCGCGCAACCGGAACCTGGATCCGCCTCTACGCCTTCAGCGACGTCGCAGTCCTGAACGCGCAGCTCCAGGCGGCACTCTCGCTCGCCGACTACGCGCAGCTCGCGAACGACGAGGACGCGGCCTTGCTCGCGACCGACCTCCGGCGCGCGGCTCTGCGTGCGCTCCCCGCGTTCGATACCGGCTACTGGTCGCGCTACGCGCTCGGCGGCAGCGAGGCTCCGCTCTCCTACCACCAGTATGTGACCTCGCTCCTCTGGAAGCTGGCGCGGAGCACCGGCCACGCACGGTGGGCAGAGCAGGCCGCGCGCTTCCGGGACGACTGGCGACGGCCGCCGGCGATCCGAGGTCTCGCGGCGCGGGCGCCCGCGTTGCCGCTACCGCGCGACGGGTTCCGCGACGCGGCCGCGATCCGGTTCTGGCTCTCGAAGCCGGCTCACGTCGAGCTCACGGTCGCGGGCGAGCGGCTCTCGCGTCCGCTCGGGCCCGGCCTGCGAACCATGCTCTGGCAGCCAGGGGAGCGCCGAGCCGGGCGGTATCCGGTCGAGCTGACTGCCGTCGATCGAGTCGGGAACAGGACCGAGACTCGGCTCGACCCAGTCGTGATCGCCCGCGACACGACTCCGCCCGCGCTGCGAGCCGAGACCGTGGAGCGCCGGATCTTCTGGCGCGCCCGCGATCGGGAGACACCATGGCTGACCGTCGAGATCGAGCTCCGGCGCGGCGGTGGCACCCGCATCGTCCGGCTGCCGCAAAGCCGGCTCGCCGGCTCGCACCGGCTCGTTCTGCGCCGGCCGTGGTACGCGACGCTCAGCGGCCGCGACTCGTCCGGGAACAGGAGCGTCGTCGCGCTCGGCCGGATCGGGCCCACCTGGAGGGAGCTGGCCGCCGCCCGCGCAGAATGACCCGCGCGGATGATCGAGCGGAGCGATCAGATGCGGCGGCGCGCCTGGCGACGGCGATAGGCGCTCGTCCCGACACCCCAGAGCTTGCGTCCGAGCCAGAGGAGGATGACGTTGCGGAGGCGGAACACGATCGGTCTCTCTCCACGCGCGCCGGGGCGCAAACGATGCGGCGCTCGCGGGCCCGGCACGGAAAGCTTGTGTTGTTCCAACACAAGCGGTGTCGAGCGGCTGCGAGCGGCGCAATGAAGGCGTTCGGGTGGCCTTGTGTTGTTCCAACACAAGGTCGCTACGGGCCTGCAACGAAGCGGTGCGGGTGAGCTTGTGTTGAATGAACACAAGCTCGATTGTCGCGTCAGCGCTTGCCGCGCGCGGTCTCGACCGCGGCGCAGAGTCGCGCGTGTGCCGAGAGCTCCCGTTCGACCGGCGCGACGACGAGCTCCTCCGCGACCGCATCGACCCCGGCTCGGAGCGAGCGACCCGCGGCCCGCGCGCGGCGGCTCGCACCGGCACCGTTCACGAGCCGCGCGAGGAAGGCGAGCGCGATCCCGGCCGCAGTGCCGCCGAGCAAAAGCCAGGTCGGGACCGGAATCCCGTAGACCTCGGGGAGCGGCACCACCTCGTCCACGCGCAGGTAGCCGAGGACGGCGAGCGCGAGCAACCAAGCCGCTCCGGCGAGCGTGGCCCAGGCGAGCAGACGCTGGAGGAGCGCCGACGCGCTCCACCAGCGCGGGCGCGCGACGTGCAGCTCGGCCGCGCCGACGGCCCGATCGAGCCGGTCCGGAAGCCGCGCGTCCTCGGCGAGCGCGGCGTCGCGCACGAGCCGCGGCCACGGCGACGGCAGCCCCACCGCAGCGCGGTCGGCTAGCGCGCGTGCCGCAGTGGCAACCTGCGCGCGCTGCACCTCGGTCGGCGGCGGCAGCGACGTCCTGATCGCCGGCTGAGGCGTCTCGGGAAGCCGGAGCCGGCGCAGCGGATCGGGACGCAG
>JANDLU010000057.1 GCA_024330215.1 Candidatus Gaiellasilicea maunaloa | reverse complement strand
TCTAGTGATCCAATTAGTTGGAACATTCTAGCATGCTAGTTTGTTCGGGCGTGGCTGACACCTCTTCTCCGCCGGATTACGACCTCGCCGACCGGATCGCGCTCACGCAGGCCTCGCAGGTGAAGGCGCTCAGCCATCCGCTCCGCACCGCGATCTTGGGTCTGCTCCACGAGCGGGCTGCGACGGTGACCGAGCTGGCGGTCGCGGTCGAGCGGCCGAAGAGCACGGTTGCCCACCACGTCAAGGTGCTCACCGAAGCCGGACTCCTGCAGGTGGTGAGGACTCGCCGGGTGCGCGCGATCGACGAGCGGTTCTACGGCCGCACCGCGCGGATGTTCTATGTCGGGATCGAGCAGAGCCCGGACGGCGACGACCTCCCTCTCGACTTCAACGACTTCGAAGTCGCCGCTCGGGAGTCGGACGCCGCATACCGAGCCGGGAAACTGTGGGGCTTCATCCGGCACGCCCGCATCTCGGAACCGCAAGCGTCGGCGTTCTGGGAGCGGATGGCGGAGCTCGTAACGGAGTTCGACCGGCTGCCGCGGTCGGGCGAGACGATGTACGGATTCGCGGTCGGCGTCTATCCCACCGACCAGCCGACCTTGCCGGACGGCGGCGACCGCGACGCCGCACGTGCTCGCGGGTCGTAGGACATGCAGCAGGCACTATCGCGAGCCCCTCCGCGGGACGGCGAGCTCGACCCTTTGATCCTTGTAGCTGGCGCTGTTCCGCTGGATCGTGCGAACGATCGCGTGGTGTTGTAGAAGCGAATGTCCATCTCGCTGACATTCAGGGCGTGGTAGGTGAAGTGGACGTGCCGGCCGAGCCATTTCGTACTTGTCGAGCACGAAGCCGTTCGGGCCGATCGAGAGGAAGTCGTCTGCGATCGGCCGTCCAGGGTGTCGTCGTCGGCTTCGAGCTCGGCCTGCCACCGCGCCCGCCTCTCGCTGAAAGAAGGGGTCAAACCGGATCAGAATCGCCTTGCTCAAGCCAAATACGCCAGTCTCGCGCGAACGTCGTGCGAACGTCAGAAAGACCCCGCGAGTGCCCGCGAGGAACAGCCGTTTGCAACGCAGACACGAGGAATCACCGTTTAGCAGGGACTTTCGCGAAGCCCTCTGACGGACTCGAACCGTCGACCCCCTCCTTACCATTCAGGTTCCGGGGAGGGACCGCGGGCACGCGCGGGCATCTACGGCCACGCAAGGCCGTAAACCGGGAGGATCAGACGGCGGCGCCTGATCCGCGCGTGGACGGGCGAGGTTTGGCTTGTGCTCCCGCCATGTTCCCTCGCGCATACGGTGGGTCAGCACTGCGAAACGCCGCTCGGCGGCGAGTGCGAGCCAACGGTTCGGTGCGAGTGGTAAAGCTGTAGGCCGATTTCGCGATTCGATAGACCCTCGCCGGCCACATGGGCGATCTGGAGCTCCTGCGGGTCACGGGCTCCGCGAGTCGGAGTGCCTGCTGCCTCCGGCGGTGGGGGACGTTTGCTCGTCGTCCGCGTGCCGGACGCTTCGCCCCGTCTGTGGCGGATGAATTGCTGCCGCGGGGCAGCGCCAGATCTCGTTTCCTACCGCCGCATCCACTAGGCTCGTAAGGGTGGACGAGCAAAAGCGGCGACTTGTCGAGAACGAGGCCCTCTTCCGGGAAGTGAATGAGCGGATAAGGGGGCTCGTTGCCACGCTCCATGGGCCCGGCCCGTTCGGCTTCCTGTGCGAGTGCTCGAACAGGGATTGTGAGACCCGCATACCCCTTTCGCTCGAAGATTACGAGGCTGTGCGCGCTCAGAGCGACAGGTTCCTGGTGGCGCCGGGGCACGTCTTTCCTGACATCGAGCGCGTGGTCGAGAAACACGAACATTTCGAGATCGTCGACAAGGACGATGAGGTCGAGGCCATCGCCCGCGCTCGAGACCCGCGCGTTCCACTTCAGTAGCGGACAGCGACTAGCGCGAACGGGCGCGGAGCGAAGTTTGGCGCATTTGGGATAGGGCCATTCGTGGAGGTATGGCACGTCTCGACGAGGAGGTGGCGCTCGCTCGTGACATCACGACGCTGCGCGAGCTCATCGACCGTCTTCTGGATGACGGGCGTCCGCCCGATGATCTGGGACTCGTCGCTGCGACAATGCTGTTGAACGAGAAGCTCGAGAACTCCAGGCTTCTACGCTCGACGAGGTGAGCACGCGCACGAAGCGGCCGGATGCCGAAGCGCTTGAGGCGCTGCGGGCGGCCAAGATCGAGCCCGAGCGCTGCGGTACCGCGCGCACCGCCCGCCTGAGCGAGCAGGAGCGGGCGTTCTACCTCGGGATCGGGCTCAAGCTTCGGCTGAAAGACCGTCAGTAGTTCGGCGCAGTGTCCTTCGATCTTAGAGCCGCGCACACTCTTCGCTGATAGGAGCCGTCGTGACGAGACAAGGTCGTCATCCGGTTCGCCATAAAGCAGGCGGTACTCCAGTAGCTGTGCAAGACTGGCACGAGTCTGTCGGATTCAGCGCCGGGCCGAAGAGTCGCCACTTCAGAATAGGACGCGATGGAGGGCTGACTCGTGCGGCGCTGCGTTACGGCCGTGACGTCGTGCTCTGCCCCGAACCGATTACTCGTCGTTGACGAATCAGTTCTCGACCCAATGACAAACGAGGGAGAGATTGAATGTCGAAGCAGACACGTTCCGTGGCCCTGACTGAGCGGCCGGATACGCGTGGAGCCTTTCTCCGCAAGGCTGGGATCGGTGGCGCGGCGCTCGTCGGTGGTGGAGTCCTGTTGGGCGCCGGCGCAGGTACGGCTCGCGCGGGTCATGACAACCCGACGGCGATCACCGACGTCGACGTCCTGAACTTCGCGTTGACGCTGGAGTATTTGGAGGCGTCCTTCTACGTCCAGGCACTGGGGAGCGGTCGCCAGGCGCTTCCGCCGGGTGTGCCCGGAAGCAACGGTAAGTTCAAGCGGGGTGCGATCACGGGTGCGAAGCAGCTTGCTGACTTCGGCGGCCGGATCCGTAGCACCTCCTACGCCTACCTGAGCGCGATCCGCGACCACGAAGTCACACACGTGGCCTTCCTGCGGACTGCTCTCGGCGCCTCGGCGGCCCCGGCCTGCACCTTCGACTTCAGCAAGGGCCTGACGAACGTCGGCACCTTCCTCGCCACCGCTCGCACGCTGGAGAACACCGGTGTGATGGCCTACGACGGCGCGATTCGCTACGTCGACACGGGCGACTTCCTCCAGGCCGGTGCCCAGATCGCAACGGTCGAGGCCCGCCATGCGGCCTACCTCAACCTGATCACGCGGCAGTCGCCGTTCCCGAGCGCCTTCGATGCGGGCAAGAAGCCCTCCGACATCGTCGCGGCGGTCCTCGCTACCGGCTTCGTCAAGAGCTGCCCCCAGCCGGTGCTCGACCTCTTCGCCAAGTTCAAGGCGAACGGCGCCTAATCGTTTCACCTCACGCGTGGTGGAGGGATAAACGCAACCCTCCACCAAGCGGGAGCGTTATCGGGGGTCTGATGATCGTCCATCAAAGAGGCCGCCGCATGTTCCGGAAGGAGTTCCATGTCTGCGATTAAATGCTTGAAGAGTTCGACGTCGATGGTGCGCTGCAGGAGGCGGCGGACAAGCTCAGCCCCGAGACCCGGGCCGCGTTCCTGAAGAAGGTCGGCGTCGGCGTGGGCACGGTCGCTGCGGGTGGCGTTCTCGCTGGTGCGATCCCGCGCGTTGCGAGTGCTGCGACCCCGGCGAGCGACGTTGCGATCCTCAACTTCGCGCTCACCCTCGAGTACCTGGAGGCGGCGTTCTATGCGGGAGCGAAGGCGAACGCGGGCATCTTCAAGGGTGACACGCGTAACTTCGTCAGCGTCGTCGCCAAGCATGAGGCGGTTCACGTTGCCTTTCTGAAGAAGGCGCTGGGGAGTGCCGCCGTGCCGAAGCCGAAGTTCGACTTCAAGGGCACCAACAACACGAGCCAGAAGACGTTCGAGGCTACGGCTCAACTGCTCGAAGACACGGGTGTTTCGGCCTATCTCGGCCAGGTCCCCTTGATCAAAACGCCAGCGATTGCCGGGGCGGCCGGAACGATCGTGACGGTCGAGGCTCGGCACGCCGCCTGGATGCGCCACATCCGCAAGGTTGCGCCCGCTCCGTTCACCTTCGATAAGCCCAAGACGAAGGCTCAGATTCTTGCCGCCGTCGGCGGTACCGGCTTCATCGTCGGCTAGAGCAACTCAGAGGTGTCTCCGGGACGGCAGCTGAATTCGCCGTCCCGGGAGCGCCGCTCATCACCCACGGCTGCACCCTGCTCGGGCACATCGAACGCTGGGGTTGTCCCGCAGTGCCCGAGGTGAGCTAGCCGAATCACGACGCAGCGGACGGGATCGCCAGCCGTGGTTGGCGAACGCGAACACGGCCGGGAAATACCCTCGGGCTGCCGTGCCACCGAGGACGTCACGGACGAAACGCGAGATAGGTTCCTGTTCGGCGACGCACGGCGAGACGAAGCAGATCTCTAGGGCAGGGACACCCGGCCTACCGCGAGGCAGCTCGAGAGGTCGTCGAGAGCCCCCGGTGAGCCGTCCCGGTTGCCCGCCGCCTTCTCGCGCCGGTGAGCTCATGCGATCTCCGGTCTGACGTTCCCTCTACAACGAGCCTCACCCGGCCGGGTTGCCACTCAGCTGTGCGGATCGGGAACTAGGAGGAGTCCGAGAGACGGCTCTCTTCTTTCCCCGTTCCACCTACGGCGCCGGCCGAGGAACGACCACCAGACTCCCCACCAACGCTACCGCGGCTTCCGCTTCTCGGAGTTGTTTCTCCTTTGACAGCTTTCTGGACTCTTTGCGCCTCGGTTGCCTGAGAATCCTGGGCAGGCGCCGTTTTCCCCTTGCCGAACCGGCTCCGCACCTCCCGGAGCCGCTCGCGGTTCTGTGGGTCTCGTGCAGCCTTCTGAGCCTGGTTCAGAAGCCTCCGCCCCTGAGGGGTCTTCGCGAGACCGATCAACCTTCCCAACATCGCCATCTGACTCTCCTCTCGTGGGAAGCGTAAAGTGCCCGCACACGTCGACGCTGACACTTCTCTTCGACGTGCCGCCCCAGACTCGATCCGCACTCCTGCGGCGCCGGACTGGCGCGCGTTCCTACGGCAGAGGGCGGGCGACGAGGCGGCGTTCCGCAAGCGCGAGGCCACATCCTCGAGTGGTTTGCGCTGAATCCGTCGTCGGCGGCGCGAGCTTCGGATGAAGTCGCCTGCATCCGAGGCGAGATCGACGGGTTGGTCGCAGCATTCAGCGCGAAGGGCGAGGAGCTGAAAGATGCCCTACGTCGCGCCGACGGCGGCTGATGAGGAGCCGATCATCGGCGCCATCGCCAACTACGTGATCGACCTCCTGACCGAGTTGCTCGGAGAGCCGCCCGAGCACAGAGCGTTGCGCCTGGGCGGCCGATTTGCAGCCCTTTGCAGAGCCCTCTGACGGACTCGAACCGTCGACCCCCTCCTTACCATTCAGGTTCCGAGGAGAGACGCGCGGGCACGCGCGGGCACCCACGGCCACGAAAGTCCCGCAAGCCGGGAGGATCAGACGGCGAGACTTGACCCGCACGTGGACGCGTGCGGTCGGGCTTGTGTTCCCTCCATGTTCCCTCGCCCACACGGCCGCTCAGCGCGGCGAAACGCGCGAGCGGCGCACTTCGTTCGCTGAGTCATCGCCCCGCTTCGTTCCCGCCTCGCTCGCATGAACGTCGCCGTATCCATGTCCGGGTGGTGCACATCTATGTCCTCGTGCTCCATGTAAAGATCGCATGGTCTGTCATAGCGAGTCATCAGTTCGGCCCCCTCCACGAGTGAGCCCCTACGTCGAGGTCGTAGCTACGCCGCCTCGGGTGCGGCCTCCGGGGTCCGCTCTCGGATGAAGAGCGCACGCGAGACCGGCTTTGGCAGCCACCAGTTCCAGTCGCCCGCAAGCCGAACGATCGCGGGCACGAGCAGCGCGCGGATCACCGTCGCGTCGAAGAGAATCCCCGCCGCAAGCCCGATCCCGAACTGCTTGACCTCGGGCCCCGGTCCCGTTGAGAGGACGAAGAACGCGAACATCAGCACGGCCGCCGCGCTCGTCACGAGCTTGCCCGTGCGGGCGAGGCCCAGCGCGACAGCGTCGTTCGTGTTGCCGGTCTCGTCGTACGCCTCTCGGATCCGCGAGATCATGAAGACCTCGTAGTCCATCGAGAGGCCGTAGAGGAAGGCGAAGATCATCAGCGGGATCCACGCGTTGATCGAGTCGGTGGCGGAGACGTTCCAGATCTCCTCGGCGCCGTAGCCCTTCTGGAAGATCAGGACGATGATGCCGAAAGCGGCGCCGACCGAGACCAGGTTCAGGATCACGGCCTTGACGGCGAGGAGGACCGACCGGAACGCCCGCGTCAGCAGGACGAACGTCAACAGGATCACGAACGCGAGGAGATACGGAAACTTGCCGTAGACGGCGTCAACGAAGTCCCGTTCGGCCGGGGCGTCGCCGGCCAGCGTCACCTCCGTGCCGGACGGTAGCGCCGCCTCGACGCCCGGCAGGACGTCGTTCCTCAGCGTCGCGATCGTTCCGCGAATGGCGCGGGCGGAGCCGTCGACGGACGGAAACGCCTCGACGAGCGCGATCCCCTCCCGGCGCCACTCGGGCGGCGCCGCCGAGCCCGAAACCCCCGGTGTGCGGGCGACCGCGGCTGCGACCTCCTCCACGTCGCGCTGCGAGGTGTCGCCTTCGACGAGCACGACGAAGGGTTTGACCGCGCCGGGCGTGATGCCGGCGTCCTCCAGCGCGTCGAGGCCGATCACCGCATCCTCGGTCGCCGGGCCGGCGAGCGCGTGCGCCTGCGGACTGGCTGGGTTGAGCTGGACGCCGGCGAGCAGGAGCACGAGCGCGATCGCGGCGCCGAGCGTGCCAACAGCGGCCGGCCGCCGCAGCACGACTCGCGACCAGCGCCACCAGAAGCCGGTTTCCGCGTCCGACCCTTCGACGATCCGGCGCGGCATCAGACGGACTCGGTTGATCCGCGTGCCGAGCAGCGCCAGCATCGCGGGCAGGAGCGTGATCGAGGCGAGCACCGAGACGGCCGGGATCAACATCCCGCCGATCCCGATCGAGCGGATCAAGGGCACGGGGATGATCACCATCGAGAGCAGGCCGATCGCCACCGTCGAGCCGGAGACGATCACGGGCCGGCCGGCGCGGGTCATCGTCTCGACCAGCGCGGTCTCGGGATCGCGACCGTGCCGGAACTCCTCCCGGTAGCGGAAGATCATCAGCAGCGCATAGTCGATCGCGACGCCGAGGCCGACGAGCGCGACGAGGAACTGGACGATCAAGGAAACCGACGTGAAGTAGGTGAGGATCCACACCAGGGTGAACGTGTTCAGGATCGAAGCGAGCGCGACGAGCAGGGGCATCACGACCGCCGGAAGAGTCCCGAAGACGAACAGCAGGATCAGGAGCGCTCCCGCGCCGCCGATCAGTGCCTCGATCAGAACGCCCGACCCCTCGGAGCCCGCGCCCTGAGAGTCGTGGAGCGCCTCGATGCCCGTCACGCTCGTCGTCACGCCCGGCGGCGCCGCCTCCCTGGCGGCTTCACGCAGCTCCTCGAGCCGATTCCCGACCGTGACGCTCGACACACCCGACGCACCCGGCAGATAGAACGTCGCGAAGGTGGTCGTCCGGTCCTGCGAGAGGTAGGCATCGCTGCCGCTTGCGAACGTCGAGCCGACGCGGAACGTGTCGAACTGCCTCGCGAGCGAGTCGATCGCCTGCGGGAGCCCCTCGACCTTCGTGACGTCGCCGTCGGCCTGGAAGACCACGACGTGGGGTGGCCGGTCGCCGTTGCCGAACGCCTCGAGCGTCCGTTGGTTCGCCTCCCACGCGGGGTAGCCGGGGACCGAGATCTGCTCCAGCCACCGCCCGGACACCTGGCTCGCCGAGAACACGCCGAACCCGGTCAGGCCGAGCCACACCAGGAGCACGGCAAGCTTGTGACGGAGAATCAGACGTGCGAGCCCTTCGAGCACTTCTACCCCACCTCTTTCGAGAGTCGTTCATCGATGGCAATCACCGACGACACGATCGGTCAGGAAGCGCGTCTCCGCAATCGGCCGCAGGGCGACTCTTGGAGCGACGAAAGTCGGTGGTTAGGATCGACGTTCGGACGGTGTTCAAGGGCGGCCGCGCCACCTACTCTTGCCTCGTGACCGCTCGCCGTCTCCTGTCCACCCTGCTCGTCGTCCCGGAGGAGGACGAGGAGCCGCCCGCGCGCCGCTCGCGGCGCGACTGGGTCGTCGACTGCTCGCTGTTCCTACTGGCGACCGCGGTAGGCGGGTTGGCGCTGGCTGACCAGGTCGGCCGCGGGCTGGACGGGCCCCTGCTTGTCTTCGATGTGATTGGTGGTGCTGCGCTCTGCCTCGCCCTGTGGTGGCGGCGGCGCTGGCCATTCGGCCTCGGTCTGGCCTCGGTGCCTATCGTGGCTTTCTCGTCCTCAGCGGGCCTGGCCGGCTTGATCGTCCTGTTCACCGTCGCCGCCTACCGCCGCTGGCAGCTGGCGTTCCTCGTCGCCGGACTGCAGCTCGCGGTGTTTCCGGTCTACCGCGCCGTGCAGCCCGACGACGACTCGCTGCCGCCGCTGGCGTTCTTCGTCATCCAGACGCTGGCGTACGCTGCCATCGTCGCGTGGGGCATGTTCATCCGCGGGCGGCGCCAGTCGGCGCGCGAGCGCGTGCGCCACGCCGAGGCCCAGCAGGAGCTGCGCCTCGAGCAGGCCCGCAACGCCGAGCGCACGCGCATCGCGCGCGAGATGCACGACGTGCTGGCCCACCGGATCTCGCTGCTGAGCCTGCACGCCGGCGCGCTGGAGTTCCGCCCGAGCGCCCCGCCCGAGGAGGTCGCGCGCGCCGCCGCGGTGATCCGCGCCAGCGCACACCAGGCGCTCGAGGACCTGCGCGCGGTGATCGGCGTGCTGCGCGACGGCTCGGACGGCGAGGCGCCGCAGCCGCCCCAGCCGACGCTCGTGGCGCTGCCCGGCCTGCTCGAAGAGTCACGCGCCGCCGGGATGCTCCTGCACGCCGAAATCCGTCTCGCGGATATGGCTGCCGTCCCTGATGCGATCGGTCGCCACGCGCTGCGGATCGTCCAGGAGGCGCTGACCAACGCGCGCAAGCACGCCACCTCGGCCGCGGTGGATCTTCTTGTCGAGGGCGCTCCGGGGGAGGGGCTGACGATCGAGATGCGTAACCGGGCGCCGGTCATGGCCGCCGGCGAGTCGGAGATCCCGGGGGCGGGGACCGGCCTCGTCGGCCTGGCCGAGCGGGTGACGCTCTCCGGCGGCCATCTCGTGCACGGACTCGACGAGGCGGGCGACTTCCGGCTTCGCGCCTGGTTGCCGTGGCCGAAGTGAGCGAGCAGATCCGCGTGCTGGTGGTCGACGACGACGCGCTCGTCCGCGCCGGGCTGTCGATGCTGCTCGCGGGCGTCGAGGAGATCGTGATCGTCGGCGAGGCGGCGGACGGCAGCGAGGTCGCACACGCGGTGGCCGAGCACCAGCCCGACGTCGTGCTGATGGACATCCGGATGCCCGGGATGGACGGCCTGGCCGCCACCGAGTTGCTGCGCGCGCACGACGACGCGCCCGAGGTCATCGTGCTCACGACGTTCGACATCGACGACGACGTCCTGCGCGCCCTGCGCGCCGGCGCCAGCGGGTTCCTGCTGAAGGACACGCCGCCGGCCGACATCGTCCGCGCCGTGCGGGCCGTCGTCGCCGGCGAGCCGATGCTCTCCCCGACGATCACCCGCCGGCTGATCGGCCACGTGACCGACGGCGGGACCCGCGACCGCCAGCGCTACGCCCGCGAGCAGCTCGACCACCTCACCGTGCGCGAACGCGAGGTCGCCGTAGCGATCGGGCTTGGCAAGTCCAACGCCGAGATCAGCCGCGAGCTCTACATGAGCGTGGCGACCGTCAAGTCGCACGTCTCGCGCGTGCTCGAGAAGCTCGAGTTCAACAACCGCGTCCAGATCGCCCTGCTCGCCCACGACGCCGGGGAGGCGTGACCTGACGTACCGTCACGGACGGCCGCATCCACCTTGTCCGGCCGTTGTTGAGGAGGGGGTCGAAGTGTTCCCTAGGTTCCCTTGGCGTTCTCGCGCGTGCCTGACCAGGCAACAGAAAATGCCAAATTTATCCGTTTGCAGGTGTTTCCGAAGCCCTCTTCCGGACTCGAACCGGAGACCCCCTCCTTACCATGGAGGTGCTCTACCAACTGAGCTAAGAGGGCAGGCTCGACACACTAGCCGCTCGCTCCGCCGCGCTTCGGGATCGGCTGCCGATAGCGTGGAGATCGAGGTGGGGGCGGGAGGATTCGAACCTCCGTAGGCTGAGCCGACGGGTTTACAGCCCGTTCCCTTTGGCCGCTCGGGCACACCCCCCGCGTGGGGCGGCATTGTAGCCCGCTCGGACTATTCCGGTGAGAAGGCGAGCTCGGCCGGCTCGCCGACGTCGTCGAGAGCGAGGAAGATGTGCGCCAGCTCCGGGTCGAAGTCCCGGCCGGCACTCGCGAAGATCTCGTCGCGAGCCGCGTCGATCCCGCGCGCGGTGCGATACGGCTGGTCGTGCGTGAGCGCGTCGTATGCATCGACGATCGCGAAGATCCTGGCCGCGAGTGGAATCGCACAGCCGCGGAGGCCGCGAGGATAGCCACTGCCGTCCCAGCGCTCGTGGTGGCAGGCAATGACTTCCCGAGTGAGGCCGCTCAGGCTCGGAACGGGGGCGACGATGCGCTCGCCGAGCCATGGGTGCTCGCGTATCTCGTCGATCTCCGCCGCTGTGAGCTCGCTTCGCTTGGCCAGCGTGGCGCTCGCGACCCCGATCATGCCGATGTCGTGGAGTCTGAATCCGTACGCAAGTTGGGGATCGAGTAGCAGCTCCGGCGCTGCGCGCTCGGCGAGGCCGAGAGCCAGCCGGGTGACGCGCGCCGTGTGCGCCGCGGTTTCTCCGAACTCGCCGCGCCGGTAGTCGTGCAGCTCGAGGGCCCGGGCGAGCGCCTCGACTGTCGGCGCGTCGAGGTCGGAGCCATGCTGGGGCTGGAGGGTGAGCGATGTCGTCTTGGACGTTGCCATGGAAGTGGTTGGGCGCGCCTCGCGGCGGCCCACAGGAAGCATCGGATCGACCGAGTCCACGCTCATCCCCCGGTAGGGGGACGTCCTCGGAGTCGGCCCAGCCGACGGTAGTTACCCCATTCGGGGGTGCCCTGCAGCAGGCTTGCGGCCGATCCTGCGGCCATGCGGAGGAACAGTATCTCGGCGCGCCGGTTCACGATGCGCGCATGCCTCGGCGACGAGTGCCGGATCGCCCTCGCGATGACTGTCGGGGACACCCCGGTCGACCGCCGATGAAGCTGCCCCGCCCGAGGTCGCTCGCGGCTGAGCTGCACCAGCTCAAGCCGACTCCCGCTCCTGCCGAAAGGACCCGCATGGACTTGACGACCCTGCTTGCCAACGCCGTCGGGCGAGGGGCGAGCGACGTCCACCTGAAGGTGGGCCAGCCACCGCTGATCCGATTCGACGGCGAGCTCGAGCCGCTCGCGGCCCTCCCGCCGCTCGACGCCGCCCAGCTCGAGGAGATTCTCCAAGAGGTCGGCGCCGCGGTTCCGGAAAGGCTGGCGGCGTTCGAGCAGACGGGTGAGCTCGACACGGCGTTCAAGCGCGCGAACCTGCCGCGCTTCCGCGTCAACGCGTTTCGGCAGCGCGGCGAGATCTCGTTGGCGTTTCGCGTGATCCCCAGCGAGATCCCGAGCTTCGAGGAGCTCGGTCTTCCGGCCGGCGTGCGGCGCCTGGCGTCGGAGCACCGTGGGCTGATCCTCGTCACCGGGGCGACCGGCTCCGGCAAGACGACGACGCTGGCGGCCATGCTCGACCACATCAACCGCACGCGCAGGCAGCACATCGTGACCGTCGAGGACCCGATCGAGATTCTCCACGCCGACCACGGCTGCATCGTCAATCAGCGCGAGATCGGCATCGACACGGTCAGCTTCGAGCAGGCGCTGCGCCGCGTGCTTCGCCAGGACCCGGACGTGATCCTGATCGGCGAGTTGCGCGACACGGAATCCGCGCATACGGCGTTGCAGGCGGCTGAGTCGGGCCACCTCGTGTTCTCCACCCTCCATACGATCGACGCTGCCGAGACGCTCGGGCGCATGATCGAGTTCTTCCCCGCGGCGAAACAGCCGCAGATCCGCTCCATTCTCGCCGGCACCCTGCGTGGCGTCATCAGCCAGCGGCTGCTGCCCCGGACGACCAATGGCCGCACGCCGGCGGTCGAGGTGATGGTCACGAATGCGCGGATCCAAGACCTGATCCGCGAGAACCGCCCGGACGAGATCGGCGATGCGATCGCTTCCGGCGAGTACTACGAGATGCAGACCTTCGCGGCCTCGCTGATCGACCTCGTCCTGCGCGGCGAGGTCGAGCGCGAGGTTGCCGCGGGCGCCGCCACGAACAAGCATGACTTCCTGGTCGCGCTCGAGGCGGCCGAGAAGCGGCAGCGCTTCGATTCGGAGCAGGATGAGGCGCCGGCGTCGAACGGCGATGCCCGCCCGCATCCTCCCACCCTGCTCGGCGCCGGGCTGCGCACGGTCGGCATGAGCAACGGCTTACCTGAGGGGGCGTAGCCGCAATGCCGCAGGCACCGGGACGATGCCCACGATGAGGACTGCAACGGCGTACGCTCTGCGCCCGCTGCGCTTGCTTCGTCGGGATGAGCGCGGCTTCATGATGATCGAGGCGGTCGCCGCGCTCGTCCTCTTCGCCGTCGTCGTGATCGCGCTCGTCGGTCTGCTGACGTCGGCCATCTCCGCGAATACGTTCTCGCGCGAGAAGACGATCGCGGAGCAGGTCGCCAACGATCAGGTGGAATGGATCCGCTCCAGGGGTTACGACAACGTGGGCACGACGTTGGGGAACCCGGCCGGCAACATTGACCCGACGGGTCTGAAGTGCCCGACGCCGGCCGGGACGTGCGACCCGAATCCGCTCACGATCCGCGGCGTCGTCGCCAATGTCGAGACCGACATCGAGTACGTCGACGATCCGGCGCCGACGAGCTATGCCACGCAGGCGAACTACAAGAAGGTGACGGTGACGATCGAGCGGGCGAGCGACGGCAGACAACTGGCACAGGGCACGACCTACGTCGCGCCGGCCTCGCGGGCGCCACTCGGCGGGCTCAACAACGCGATCATCAATACCACGGTCGTCGACATCGGTGATAGCACCCTGCCCGGCGTCGGCGACGCGACGGTCGGGTTGTCCTCTACCAACCCGCTCGCCGGTCGCAACGACACCACCAGCCAGACCGGCCTCGTCAGCTTCGCGGCGCTGATCCCGAATCCCACCTCGAGCGACTACTACAACCTCACTGTGATGCCTCCCTCGGGATACGTCGTCCAGAAGGCCGACGACATCGCTCAGACTCCCACCTCGCCGCAGGCACGCGTATCGCTCGCCCCTGCTCAGACCTGGACGACGACGCTCGGGATCTACCGACCCTCGACGGTCTACGTCAACCTGACGAGCTCGCAGTCGACGGCGACGACGACGGACGACATCCCGTGGACCAGCTCGGCGACGGTGCAGCTCAGCGGCACCCCCGGAACGGACTCCTTCGCCTGCCCCGGTGCCGTCGCCGCCGTCTACACCTGCTCGGGAGGTCAGTTGACGGTCTGGAAGATCGCCGGCGAGCCCGTCCAGCCGGGCGATTACACGGTCTCGGTCTTGAACACGGTCCCGATCGCGACGGTCCCGCCCACGCCGACGTCGCAGTACGTCCCGAACAGCTACCCGTCCGACCTCACTGCCACGTACACGGGCGTCATCGCGACGACGACGCTCTCCCTGACGATCAAGAAACGCCCACCGGGTTCCGGCACGAACCTCGCGAGCGGCACGCGCGTCACCGTCAGCGTCACCGGCGGGCCGTTGTGGCAGGCGGGCGACCCGGCAGTGTACTTCTACAACGGGCCGGTCGACGCGAGCTCGCGGATCCCCGATTTCTTCGTTCCTGTCGGGTCGGGCTACACGGTGAAGGCGTTCCTCGGCGATACCTGCGTGGCCGGTTCGAACCGCAACCGGACGGGACAGTCGGTCAACGCCCCATCGACCCCGACGAACGCCGCTGTGATCCTGCTGCGTGACTCCCCTTGCCCGTCGCTGCCGTGATGCGCCCGCTGACGACACGCCTGCTTCGCGACGACGGATTCTCGCTCCCCGAGATGATGGTCGCCATGGCTCTGCTCAGCGTCCTCTTCGCTGCGTTCGCGGTGACGATGGGGACGACGCTCCGGATCGGCGGCGAGGTGGAATCGAACAGCGACGTGCAGATTGCGGTTCGCGCTGCCGTCGACACGCTTGCGGCCGACCTCCGGCAGGCCTATTCCGGTAGCGCGACGGTCGCGCCCATCGAGAGCATGAGCGCCACCGCGATCCAGTTCTTCTCCCCGGATCGACAGCTGCCGTTCCGGCTGCGGCGGATCGGCTACCAGGCCGCGGCCGGCAAGCTCGAGCGTCGTACGGCGACCAGCACGGACACGGACGGCTATCCGTGGACGATGAACCCGGCCGCGATCACCTCGGCGCCATGGATCGAGCAGGCCGACTCCCTCGCCTCCACGGCGGTGTTCACGTACCTCGACGCGAGCGGAGCGACCACGACGAGTACGACGGCGGTGCGGACCGTGGGGATCCAGGTCGTCGTGGCCACCCAGACCTCGCCCACGCGCCAGTTCACGTACCAGACGAGCGTCAAGCTGAGGACGCCTGCGCCATGATTGCGCGCCTTTCATGCCTGCGGGACGAGCGCGGCGCGGCGATGATGCTCGTCGTCTTCGCCATGGGCGTCCTCGCCGTGCTCGGGACCGGGCTGATCTCGAATCTCACCGACGAATCGAAGCGCAGCGGCACGGCGACGAACCGCCAGCTCGCGTTCCAGGCCGCGGAGGCCGGGCTCGACGACTACCTCGCCAAGCTCGTCGACAACCGCATCTACTACCTGCAATACGTCCATCCGGGGGAGTCCACCCGTCGGGACACGGCGACGGCCAACGTCGTCGGCGTCACGGGTGCCTGCACGACGAGCTCCAAGCCGGCACCGGTGACATGGGCATACGGTCGCGACTGGACGCCGCCGAACGGGAAGGATCGCTGGTGTCAGGTCTCGGACAACTTCGAGTACAACCTCCAGATCACGCCGCCGCAATCCGTCGGGAACACGACAGAAGCGGTTCGGATCGTCGCCACGGGCCGCAAGATCGGGAGCACGATCGACCAGCGCTCGATCGAGACGTACGCCGACTTCTCCTCGGTCGCGGACTACCAGATGCTCTCCGACGCCTCGGTCACGTACGGCAGCGACGCGACGACGACGGGCAAGATCTACTCGGCCAACAACATCTGCCACAACGGGATCGCCTACGCGAACCTCTACGCGGAAAACGCGATCACCTGCACGCCGACGCTGCTGAACGGTGCCGTCACGTTCAACAGCGCCACGATCCCGACGCCGCCGAAGGGCACGAACTTCGCAGCCCTGCAGGTTGCGCTCGTCGACGTCCAGCGCGCCGCGGACGTAGGCGGCATCCTGCTCGACGATTACGACAGCCCGCTCTTCAACGGCTGGCGCGTCACCTTCCAGTCCACCGGCACCGTCCTCGTGCAGTCCTGCATCAAGCTCTTGACGTTCGACCTGGCCGCGGCCACTCCGATCTGCGGTGGACTTGGCTCCTACCAGGCGACTCGCGCGCTGCCGACGAACGGCGCGATCTACGCCACGAAGACCGTGATCATCTCGGGGCCCGGCGCCTCGGGCAACGACGGCCCGAGCACCGTCAACGGGCGCGTCACGGTCGCCTCCGGCGACGACATCGTGATTGCCGGCAACATCGGCTACGTCAACCCCGTCGCGTGCGCGTGCGGTGACGACGTACTCGGAATGGTCGCCCAGAACAGCGTCTACGTCGCGAACTGGGCTCCCAACGCGCTCACCTGGCGCGGAGCGTCCCTCGCCCGTCTCTATCAGTGGCGCGCGTGGGAGTGCAACAACCTGCCGGGGCGGACCGGCACCGGCAGCACGATGACCTACTACGGATCGACGATCACGAACGGGACGACCGGGAACCCCGACCGCGGCGGCTCTACCGGCGGCGGCTGCATGTCTTCGTACGACACCCGGTACTACAACTACGACGAGACCCTTCTCTACCTGCCGCCGCCCTGGTTCCCCACGATCGATACGCCGTACACGTTCCAGCTGTTCCGCGAGCTGCCGAGCGCACCGTGAGCTTCACCATCGCCGCCGTGTTCGCAGTACCTGGGCTTGCCGTCGGGAGCTTCCTGAACGTCGTCGCGGCTCGGGTACCGCTGAAGCGCTCGATCGTCAGCCCGCGGTCGGCATGCATGGCCTGTGGCGCCACCCTCGCCTGGTACGACAACGTCCCGCTCGTCTCCTACGCGCTCCTGCGTGGCCGTTGCCGCGGGTGTGAGACCACGATCCCGTGGCGCTACCCGCTCGTCGAGCTCGCCACCGGGCTGCTCGTGGCGATGTGCGGTCTCGCGTTCGGTCTCGCCTGGGAGACAGCAGTCGCTGCCTTCTTCTGTGCCACCCTCGTGGCCGTGTCCATCACCGATCTCGAGCGCCGGGTGATTCCGAACCGGATCGTCCTTCCGGCCGCTGCCGCCGTCCTGGCGGCCCAGACCGTCTTGCACCCCTCGCCCGAGTGGCTCCTCGCGGGCCTCGGCGCTTCGGGCTTTCTGCTCGCCGCCGCGCTCGCTTACCCGGCTGGGATGGGAATGGGCGACGTCAAGCTCGCACTGCTGCTCGGCGCGATGCTCGGGCGCCTCGTTCCGGTTGCGCTGATGATCGGAATGCTGGGCGCGCTCGTGCCGGCAGTCGTGCTGCTCGCTCGGCACGGTGGAGCGGCCAGGAAGATGGGGATCCCGTTCGGGCCTTTCCTGGCTCTCGGTGGTCTGATCGCGCTGTTCGCAGGAGAAGCGATTCTCGACACGTACCTGGGGTTGCTCTGATGCGTCTGCCGAAGCTGAAGGTCGACAGTCCCGAGCTTCGCCTGGTCGACGACCCGCTGGGGGCGCCGGCGGATCCCGCCGGCCCCGACGACGAGGCACGCGGCCACGGCGAGCTCGTCTCCGAAGTGATCGCCGAAGCCGGCCTCCTCGCACCCGACAAGCTCGAGGAGGCGCGCACGCTCTCGGCCGACGGCAGTTTCTCGCAGGCACTGATCGACGTCGGCGTCGCGAGCGGGCTCGGGGTCGCGCGCACGCTCGCCGACCAGTACCACTTGCCGCTCGTCGATCTTGCCGTCGCCGGCGTCGACTCCGAGGCGTCGAAGTCGATTGCGCTGCCGGTGCTCGAACGTGTCTGCGCGATCCCCTTTGCCGCGGAGGGAGCCAACCTCAAGCTGGCGATCACCGATCCCCAGAACGTCCAAGGGCTCGACGAGCTCCGGCTTGCGACGCGGCGCCCGATCGAGTTCTTCGTCGCGGCCAGGAACGACGTGCTCACCGAGCTGCGCCGCCTCTCACGTGCCTCGGAGGCGCTGAACGCGGCCTTCATCACGGACGCCCTCGACGCCGACGGTGCGGGCGATGAGGACGATCTCGAGGCAGACGACGGGATCTCCGACGCGCCGCTCGTTCGGCTCGTCAACTCGATCATCTTCCAGGCGGCCGAGGACGGCGCGAGCGACATCCACGTCGAGCCACAGGAGGATGAGCTCGTCGTGCGCTACCGCATCGACGGCGTCCTGAAGGTCGCCCAGCGGATCCCGAAGCGACTCACGGCGGGTGCGACGACGCGGCTGAAGGTTCTGGCGAAGCTCGACATCGCCGAGCGGCGCAAGCCGCAAGACGGCCGCATCACGATGACGGCCGCCACGGCCGGACGCATGTTGGACATTCGCGTCGCGACGCTGCCGACGGTCGAGGGCGAGACGGTGACGATGCGCCTGCTCGACAAGTCGCGCGAGGTGCCGACGCTCGAGTCGCTCGGCCTGTCGGAGGAGATGCGGGAGCAGCTCGGCAGGATCGTCTCCCGGCCGACCGGCGCGCTCCTCGTAACCGGGCCCACCGGCTCGGGCAAGTCGACGACGCTGTACGCGGCGCTCCTCGAGATCAACCGGCCGGAGATCAACATCATCACCGTCGAGGACCCGGTCGAGTACCGAGTCGGGGGGATCAAGCAGGTGCAGATCAATCCGCGCGCAGGGCTCACGTTCGCCACCGCGCTGCGCTCGATCCTCCGCTCCGATCCGGACGTCGTCATGGTCGGCGAGGTCCGCGACGGCGAGACCGCGCGCATCTCGATCGAGGCGGCGCTCACCGGCCACTTCGTGCTCTCGACGCTGCACACGAACGACGCTCCCTCTGCGCTGACGAGACTGAACGAGATGGGCGTCGAGCCCTTCATCACCGGAGCCGCGGTCTCGGCGGTGCTCGCGCAGCGGCTCGCGCGGAAGCTCTGCGCTCAGTGCGCCGTCGAGTACGAGCCGAGCCCGGAGGAGCTGCGCGCCCTCCATGTCGACGAAGAGACCGTGGCGGGCCTCACCGGCGCGACCTTCCGCCGACGCGTTGGCTGCCCCCGGTGCGGCAACACGGGCTACCGCGGCCGGATCGGCGTCTTCCAGCTGCTCGAGATGACGTCGCGGCTGGAGCAACTCGCCTCCGAGAACGCATCCCGGGAGGAGATCGAACGCGCCGCTCACGCCGAAGGCATGCGCTCGCTCTGGCACGACGGCGTCGCGAAGGTCGCGGCCGGGATCACGACGGTCGAAGAGCTCGCCCGCGTCTGCACGGTCTGAGACACCCGGACGGCTGAGATCACCCAGACGGGGGTCGTGTGGGACCGCCCGCGGCCGATACTGAGCACATGGAGACTGCGGCTCCTCTCGTTGACGACGCGTCGGCCGGCTGGCAGGTCGTGCGCGAGGGCGCCCAGGTCGCGAGCGTCACCACGCGCCTCGACGGGACGGGGTTCGTGGTCGCCACACAGGTCTATGGCAAGGCGAGCGACGCCGAGCGGATCCGCCCTTACCGCTTCCCGGACCGGGAGGCCGCGGAGGCGTTCGTGCGCGACCTCGTCACCTCGTTCACCTATCTGGGCTGCCAGGTCGCGCGCGCCGCCTAGCTTCGAGCTCGCCGGCACGATACCCGGCCCGGATACCCCTAACGGGGGTGACCGCATCCCTTCCAGCGAGCGATATCAGTGGTGTCCTATCTACCGGCACAAGGGAGAGACTGCATGTCCAAGCTTCAGCAGCGGCTGGCGCGCGAGGAGGGCTTCACCCT
>JANDLU010000056.1 GCA_024330215.1 Candidatus Gaiellasilicea maunaloa | reverse complement strand
AGATCGGACTTCGCCGCCCAGACAACAACGCCTTCCAAGCGGGATAGGCTCTAAGACAAAGCGCCACATGTACGCCTGGCCTGGTCTCGAGAGCTTCGGCCCGTTCAGTCGCGAAACGTTCCCGAAGAAGAGTCCGCGCCTTCTCGTGGTCTTCCCGGACACGGTTCAGGGCAACGCGGAGTCTTTCCTTGCCGCGCTCCGGGACGGCGTCCGTGTTCACGGCAAGGCCGCGTTCGGCTCTGGCTTCGTGCGCACATTCGGGCTGGTCAATCCCGAGTTCGTCTTGGCTCCGGTGCCTTGGCTTCAGTCGGGCTCGCGCCAGCCGGTCGAGCTCTACCGGCAGACGATCGAGCAGGCGCTCGAGCGCGAGTCGGCGTTCGACGCGGCGATCGTCGTGTTGCTCGACGAGCATGCCCAGTTCCCGGACGTGCGTAGCCCCTACCTGCACTCGAAGGCGCTCTTGCTCACCAACGGCATCCCGTCGCAGGAGGTGCGCACGAGCAAGCTCAAGGTGCCGCCGAACGCGCTCCAGTACATCCTCCAGGACCTCTCTCTCGCGCTCTACGCGAAGATGAACGGGATCCCGTGGACGGTCGACCACGATCTGACGATCAACGACGAGATCGTGATAGGGCTCGGGATGGCCGAGCTGTCCGGCAGCCGCTTCGAGAAGCGCCAGCGCTTCGTTGGCATCACGACCGTCTTTCGCGGCGACGGCAACTATCTGTTGAGCAACCTCTCCCGCGAGTGCTCCTACGAGGACTATCCCGACGCGCTCCGCGCCTCGACGCTGCAGGTGCTGCGCGAGATCAAGGAACGCAACGGCTGGCGTCCCGGCGACACGGTGCGCATCGTCTGCCACTCGTTCAAACCGCTGAAAAAGATCGAGCTGGCCAATGTGATGGCCGAGTGCGTGGAAGAACTCGCCGGCGAGCAGAACGTCGAGTTCGCGTTCCTCACTGTCGGTAGCGACCACCCGTTCGCGATCAGCGACCTGGCGCAGGAGGGGCAGCGCCTGCGGACCGGCGCGACGAAGGGTCAGCACGCCCCCGAGCGCGGCACGATCGTTCAGATCGGCCGCTACCAGCGGCTGCTGGCGACGAGCGGACCGAGCCTGATCAAGCGGCCCGGCGCGCCGCTGCCGCGCCCGCTGCACGTGCGCTTGCATCCGCAGTCGACCTTCCGCGACCTCGCGTACCTGACCGAGCAGGTCCTCAAGTTCACCTCGCTGTCTTGGAAGTCGACGCTGCCGGCGAGGAAGCCGGTGACCATCTACTACTCGGAGCTGATCGCCGGCCTACTCGCCCGCTTCCGCGCCGTCCCCGACTGGTCACCGGCGGTGTTGAACACGAAGCTCCGGGCCAGCCGCTGGTTCCTGTGAGCGAGGCGGTCGTCAGCGTCGTCGCCGATGTGCTCGCGCGGCTCGAGGCTCGAGTGGGCGAGGCCGGCTGGCCGGCGCCGGAGGCGGCCTTCGCCTCCCAAGTCCTACCGGCCCCGGACGCAGAGGGCGAGACGAGCGCGTGGCGGCGCGAGCTTGTCGCAGCGGCCGTCGCCGACACCGATGTGGCCCGCTGGCGCGAGGCGCCAGTCTTGGCCGCCGCAGGCTACCTGCTCGATGCGAGCTCCGAGCTGACCGACAGGTGGGTTGAAGGCGTCGCCCGCCTGGCCGAGCGAGAGCCGTTCCCGCCCGACCGCGCCTCGTTCTTCTACCGACCGGTCGAGCTACTTGGCCTGGCTCGTGGGGCTGCTGCGGGTTCGTTGGGCGAGAAATTTCGCACCTGGCTCGTCGACGTCCTCCGCGACGGGGAGGCCCGTGTGCCCGGCGACATCTGGCACCGCGCCCTTGGGGCCGCTGCTGCCGACTTGCTCGGAGTGCCGTGGTCGATGTCGCTCACGGTGTCCGACATCGACACGGCCGGTGTGGACGAGGTTGCTCTCGTCATCTGGTTGTCGACGGCTCACCCGGCAACGGCTGAGCGGCTGCTCGGGAGCGACGAGCGCCTGCAGATCGCGCAGCTCGAGCGGCGGCTGCTCGAGCGAGCGCTGTTCAAGCCGCTCGAGGTCGGCGATGCCGCACGGGCGGCCGTCGTCGCCACCGCCGTTCGCCGTGCGACCGAGAGCATGCTTGAGTCGGCGCACGCGGCGCGATGGCAGCTGAACCGCAGCGAGCGCGACGCGACCGAGCTGGCCGTCAACCTCTGTCGGCGATTCCCGCGCTTCGCCCGCCAGCTTGCGGTGCGTCACGACAGCCGCACGGTGTTGACGATCGATGATGAGTACGACGTCCAAGACACTCTGCATGCCTTGCTGCAGCTGCACTTCGATGACATCCGCCCCGAGGAGTGGGCGCCGAGCTATGGGGGCTCGCGCACGCGGATGGACTTCCTCCTCAAGCGCGAGCATACGGTCGTCGAGACGAAGATGACCCGCGAACGACTCGACCAGCGCAAGGTGGTCGACGAGCTAGTGATCGACAAGGCGCACTACCGCGGCCACCCCGACTGCAAGACGCTGGTCTGCTTCGTCTACGACCCCGAGCACCGCCTGACCAACCCGGACGCGCTCGAGAGTGACGTCAGCGGCGACGAGAACGGCTTGACGACACGGGTCGTCGTCGCCCCGCGGCCCAGCTGAGCGGAACGGCTCGTACCGTGCCGCCCCCGCTCCTCCTACGATTGACCTGATGGCCACAACCGAGTCCGCTCCGCTGACCCTGCGCCGCCTCGAGGACCACCTCTGGCAGGCGGCCGATCTCTTCCGGAACAAGGTCTCGAACCAGAAGGACTACATCCTCGCCTTGCTGTTCTTCAAGCGCGGCTCCGATCTCTACAAGGAGGAGACGCAGCGCGCTCTCGAGCAGCTCGGCGAGGCTGCCACGGACGAGCTCGCGCGCGACCCCGCCTTCCACGTGCTCCAGGTCCCGGCCGGGCACACCTGGGATGACGTCCGCGACACCGACGAGGCGCTGCAGGGCAAGGCGCTGAACGACGCGCTGGCGGCGATCGGCCGCGCCAACCCGAAGCAGCTCGCCGGCGTCTTCGAGCGGACCGACTTCAACAACAAAATGGCGCTGCCGAGCGACGACCTCGCGCGCATCGTCGAACACTTCCACGAGCTCGGGCCGCTCGACTCCACCCGCGTCTCGACAGACATGCTCGGTCAGGCCTACGAGTGGCTGATCGCCAAGTTCGCAGCCGCTTCCGGCAAGGGCGGCGGCGAGTTCTACACACCGGCCGAGGTCGGCAAGCTCATGTCCGGGCTGCTCGAGCCGCAGACCGCCGACCGCATCTACGACCCGACTTGTGGCTCGGGTGGTCTGTTGCTGCAGTGTCTCGCGCGCGCGGCCGCGCAAGGAGTGAACGTCCGCTCGCTGTTCGTCTACGGCCAGGAGCTGAACCCGGAGACCTGGGCGATTGCGCGCATGAACTGCTGCTCCACGGCGCCGGCGACGCGGCCGAGATCAAGCTCGGCGACACGCTGGCCACGCCGGCGTTCGTCGAGGGCGCGAAGCTCAAGACGTACGACGTCGTGATCGCCAATCCGCCGTTCTCGTCGAAGAACTGGGGCCACGAGCGCTTCAAGGCCGGCGGCGACCCGTTCGGGAGGATCAAGCACCTGCCGCCGAAGTCGCACGGAGAGATGGCGTTTCTGCAGCACATGGTGGCGTCGATGAACGAAAACGGACGGCTCGCGGTCGTGCTGCCAAACGGCGTCTTCTTCCGCGGCGGTGCCGAGCTCGCGGTGCGTAAGGACCTGATCGACGCCGACCTCGTCGAGGCGATCGTCCAGCTACCGGTCGACCTTTTCTACGGGGCAATGATCCCGGCTTGCGTGCTGGTCTTGAACAGGGCGAAGCAGGATGCTCGGATCGGACGCGTTCTGATGATCGACAACTCCGAGGGGTTCGAGCGGCGCGATACGAAGAACGTCCTCCGCGAAGACGGGATCGCGCGGGTCGTCAGCGCCTTCGACAACGGTGAGCATCAGGACGGCTTCGCCGGGTTGGCGACCAACGAGGACATCGCCGCACACCGTTACAACCTCGTCGTTCGCCGCTATGTCCGGAGTGGCGGAGAAGCGAACGGTGAAGTTGTCGACCTCGACGACGCGATCGCCGCGTATCGCGAGGCGCGACATGAACGAGTTGAAGCCGATTTGCGTCTGGAAGACGTCCTGAAGTCCCTCGAGGAGGCGTGATCAGTGTCACCGGGTGAGTGGACGACAGTCGAGCTGCGGCAGGTGATGCACTTGAATCGTGCTGCGGTCACCGTCGATCGCGACCAGACATATCCGAATCTCGGGATCTACTCGTTTGGGCGCGGCGTCTTTCCTAAGCCGCCGATCAGCGGTTCCGCCACGTCCGCGCCAACGCTATACCGCGTTCAGGCCGACCAGTTCATTTACAGCAGGCTCTTCGCCTTCGAGGGCGCGTTTGCCATCGTCCCGCCTGAACTTGATGGCTCGTTCGTCTCGAACGAGTACCCGACCTTCGACGTCGATGAGACCCAGGCCCTCCCGGAGTTCCTCCGTGCCGCGATCTGCCAGCCGCGGGTCTGGACCGACCTGCGGTCGCAGACGGTAGGCATGGGGCATCGGCGGCAGCGTCTTCACCCGGACGCGCTTCTGGAATACGAGCTTCCAATGCCGCCCGTCGAGGAGCAGCGGCGTGTCGTCGATGCGCTTCACGTGGCAAACGAGGCAGCCGCGGCGGCAGCGAGGGAGGCGGCCGCAGCGCGAACGCTGCTTGCCTCGGCTCGGGAAAGGCTGATGGTGCCACTCGACACCACGCGGTTGGCTGACCTTGTCGTGAAAATCGAGGCCGGAAAGAGCCCGAAGGCGTTGAACAGGCGACCGACCCTCGACGAACGTGGGGTACTGAAGGTCAGCGCCATTCGCGCCGGCGAGTTCCGACCCGCCGAGGCGAAAGCGATCGTCGATGCGACATTCTTTCCGCCGCACGCTCAGATCCGCGAAGGCGACGTATTGATCAGCAGAGCGAATACGCGGGCGTTGGTCGGTGCCACCTGCCGTGTGAACGGCTCGTTCGCGAATCTGTGCTTGTCCGACAAGACATTGCGTCTGGTCGTTGATCCCGCGGCCGTTGACCCTGGCTACATCGTCCACGCGCTCGCGTCGCAGGTCGCGCGTGATCACATCGAGACTCACGCCACGGGCACGAGTGACTCGATGAAGAACATCACGCAGGCGTCGCTGCTCGAGACAGAGTTCCGCATGTCGGCCGGCTCGACGAGCAAAGGCGGATCGCGTCACGGCTCGATGCGATTCAAGAGGCGATGTTGCGAGCTCAGCGTGCGGTCGACACGGCCACCGCAGTGCGACTCGCCCTCGCCGACGGACTCCTCTCGGGGGAGCGCCGTGTTGCGGCCGTCGCAGAGTTGACGGCGCTCTGATGCTCGGCACCGAGAAGCCCGTCCAAGAGAAGATCGTCCGCGATCTTGCCGCCATCGGCTGGCGTCCGGTCGAGCGCAAGGCGATGAACGAGCTGCGCCAGGGGCGCATGGGCGAGGCACTTGTCGAGCCGCTGCTCGTCGACGCCCTGCGCGCCCTGAACGAAGACCTGAGCGAGACCGAAGCGCTGCAGGTCGTCGAGGCGTTGCGGCGCGTCACGGACTCAGAGTCGTTCCTCGAGATGTTGCGCGACGGCTTCGACATCCCGCTCAACCCCGACGAGGGCTCACGCCACATCACCGTCGTCGACTGGTTGCATCCCGAGCGCAACGAGTACGTCGTCAGCGACGAGTTCGCGCTCGAGACCGGAGCCATCCGCGAGCCGCGCGTCGACGTCGCCTGTCTGATCAACGGCATTCCGCTCGGCCTCGTCGAGACCAAGGCCTTCAACGAGGACTGGAAGGAGGCCGTCTCGGACTTCGAGGGCTATTGGGCCGACGCGCCCGAGCTCGAGCGCTACGCCGCCGTCTGCGTCGCCACGAATGGCTTCCGCTTCCGCGTCGCACCGAGCGGCGCTCGCGGAGTCTCGAGCTACGCCGAGTGGAAGGACACCTGGCCGCACGAGAAGCCGGCCGCGGCCGAGCGCGAAGACCGCGAGCTCGAGATCGGACTGCTGGGGCTGCTTGACCCGCATAACCTCGCCGACGTCGCCGCTAATTTCGTCGTCTTTGAGACTCGCGGTGGCGTCACCAAGAAGAAGCTGGCCCGCTACCAGCAATTCCGCGCTGCCAACAAGCTGGTAAGGCGCGTCCTCGACGGCGAGCACGACCGCGGCATCGTCTGGCACACCCAGGGCTCCGGCAAGAGCCTGACCATGCTCTTCGCCGCACGGAAGCTGAAGAACGTCGGACTCAACAACCCGACGATCTTCATAGTCATCGACCGCCGCGACCTCGACGACCAAATCAACGAGACGTTCACCGCCTGCCAATTCAAGGGAGTCAGCCGAGCGACGACGCGCACCCGGCTCGGCTCGCTGCTCGTCGCCGACGCCCGCGGTGTCATCATCACCACCGTCCAGAAGTTCGACGAGCAGACGTCGACGCTGGCCGACCGCGACAACGTGATCGCGCTCGTCGACGAGGCGCACCGCACGCAGGAGGGCCTCTACGGGATCCGCATGCGCGGCGCGCTGCCGAAGGCGAAGTTGTTCGCCTTCACCGGCACGCCGATCGAGTCGACCGACCACTCGACTCGGCGTGCGTTCGCCCCGGAGATCGACGGCAAGTACGAGAGCTACTTCGACGCCTACTCGCCGAAGGAAGCGATCGAGGACGAGGCCACTGTCGAGGTCGTCTACGAGCCGCGGCTGCTCGAGCTAGCCCACTTCAAGGGCGACGAACTCGATCGCTCATTCGCCGCCCTGGTCGACGAGCTGCCCGAGGAGGAGCGGGAGAAGGTCAAGGCCGATGCGGCGCGGCTGAAGGTGGTGGCCAAGGCGCCGGCCCGCCTTGACGCGGTCGCGGCCGACGCGCTCGCCTACTTGCGCGAGCACACCTTCCCGCAGGGCTTCAAGGCGCAGTTCGTCGCCGTCGATCGGGAGGCCTGTGCGCTTGTCGCCGACGCCCTGCTCGAGCTCGGCGTTCCCGCCGAGGAGCTCGCCGTCATCTACACGCCGCACGGCAAGGAGGACGCCAAGCCGGAGAACGAGCATCTGCGCCGCTGGTCGGCCGACGCGCAGTGGCGCCGACTGCACGGTTCGCAGGCGAGTGGGGAGGACATCGTCGGCGACGAGGACTCCGAGCTCGACCTTGGCGAGGTGCAGGCGCGCAAGAAGTTCATCAACGCCTTCAAGGACGACGACTCGCCGCTCAAGGTGTTGATCGTCACCGACATGCTCTTGACCGGCTTCGACGCCCCGGTCGAGCAGGTGATGTCCTCGACAAGCCGTTGCGTGGCGCAAAGCTGCTGCAGGCGATCATGCGCACCAACCGGCCCTACCCGGAGAAGGGCAAGGACCGCGGCGTGATCGTCGACTACTGGGGCGTGTTTGACCGCCTCCAGGCCGCCTTCGCCGAGTTCTCACTCGAGGACGTCGAGATGGCCGTCCTCGACCTGCAGTCGCTCAAAGACAGCTTCCCGACGCTCGTCGCCGAGGCGCTCGCGCTGGTCGCCGGCATGCCGGGTAATGACGACGAGTACGAGCAGATGATGTGGCTGCTGCGGCGATTCATGGGCGACAAGGCAGCCGCCGAGTCGTTCGAGCAGCGCTTCCAGGCCGCCCAGTCGGCCTACGAGACGCTAGCGCCGGACCCCGCGCTGCTGCCTCACCTCGACGACTACCGCCGTCTGGTGCGCGTGCGGGCGCTGTGGCGGCGCGGGGCGAGGCTCGACGATCGCGACAGCGACTTCGACATTCGCGAGTACCGCCCGCACACTCATGCGCTCGTCCAGGAGGCGGTTGCGGTCGAGCGGCTCAGACGCGACCTCCCGATCTACCGAATCGACGGCCAGTACCTCCAGCGCCTCGAGGAGGCGCCGGGGTCGCCGGAGGAGAAGGCGGCCGAGGTCGAGGCGGCAATCGAGTACGAGATCCGCGCCCGTGGCGGCGACAAGGATCCCGTTGCGCGCTCGCTGGCCGAGCGGCTCGAGCGCATCCGCCGCCAGAAGGAGGAAGCCGACGCCGACATGCTCAGCCTGCTCGAGGATCTCGTCGGCGACTGGGCCGCCGAGAAGGAGGCCCACGAGGCGCTCGGCCTATCCGAGCGCGCGCAAGGATTCTTGAGCCTGACGCGTGCCCAGGCGCCGGCGGGTCTCGGCGACGACGCTCTTGTCGACCTGGCGCGGCGGCTCGACGAAGCTGTGGCCAAGCACGCGACCGTGAGCGACTGGGCCGAGCGCGACGATGTCCGTCGCGACATCCGCGGCGAGGCCATGCGGACGCTGCTGGCCGACGAGCAGACGCGATCGTTCGTCACGCCGGCGTTCCTCGACGAGCTGATGACCGTCGCGACAGCCAGGGAGTCGACGACAGCATGAGTGCGGCAGGCCGCGCCGGTGTCCGGAAGGTGTCGCCGCCGCAGCTACGGGATCGGAGGCCGCACCGCTTCGTCATCGGGGACCAGACGTTGATCGTGCGTGTCCGCGAATCGCGGCGGGCGAAGACCTTACGGATCATCGTCGGGCCACGCCGACCGCTGGAGGTGATCGTTCCCCGCGGCCTCGGCGCCGGAGACGTCGACGCCTTCCTCGAGGACAAGCGCAGTTGGGTCGAGACCAAGATCGCCGAGGCGCGCGCGATCAGCGAGCGGCCTCCCCAGCTTGGCCTCGGACGCGCCGGTACCGTCTGGCTCGCAGGCCGCGAGCTTCCGATCGAGCGCCGTAACGGACGACGCGCGATCGCGATGCTGGAGGGCGATCGTCTGGTTGTCTTCGGCCCCGACGAGAATGCGGCGGCGGCCGTCGAGCGTTGGTACCGCCGCGAGGCGCGCCGTCGAATAGCGGATGTCGTGCGGCGGGCGGCCGAGCGGCTCGGATACGAGTACCAGGCGATCGGCATCCGCGACCCGCGCACGCGCTGGGGCTCGTGCTCGCGTCGCGGCAACCTCTCGTTCTCTTGGCGGCTGCTGCTTGGACCCGACGACGTGCTCGAGTACGTCGTCGTGCACGAGCTCTGCCACCTTCGCGAGCCGAGTCACCGGAGACCGTTCTGGCGACTGCTCGAGTCGGTTCGACCGGGCTGGCAGGAGCAGGCGCGGTGGCTCCGCGAGCACGGACAGGAGCTGCACGCTTACGACCCAGCCGTCTCACTGGCGAGCGCCTCCCCATCTCCGCCGCTCGCGGCGTCTGCTGATTAGGCCGTCTCGGCCGACACTGTTGTCGCGCTGCTGTGGATCGCGGACATAGTCGTGAAGATCGAATCGCGCGCTTCGTCGGGCGTCAGTCCCCACCTGTGGGCGAGTTCCAGGACGACCGTCGGCACGTCGCGCGGTTCGGAAGGCCGCCCGCCAACCTTCGTGTAGGGGGCATCGGTCTCCGTGACGACCCGCTCGTGCGGCAAGGCGGCGATGATGCGGCCTCCGTTCTTGCTGCCCAGCATGGCTGGGTTGACCGAGAAGTAGAGCCCGGCCTCGAGCGCCCTTTCGATCGCCCTGAGCGGGCCCGAATACCAGTGCAAGATCGCGGTCGCCCCCGCGGCGGCCAGCAGCTCGATTGTCTCCTTCTCGGCGCCTCTCGAGTGCACCGTCAGCACCTTCTTGCCGATCTCGGGGAGCGCCAGGATCCGCTCGAAGACCTTCCGTTGTCGTCGTGCCGAGTCGCGCCCTTGCTGCGAGTGGTCGAGCCCGACCTCTCCGATGTAGTCGGTCCGCTCGAGCATGCGCCGGAACAGAGCCAGCTCGTGGGCGAGGTCGCGTGGCACGACGAGCGGGTGGAAGCCGAGTGCGACGCGGACGCGCTCGCGCCCGCGCAGTTGCGTCTGCAGCATCTGGAAGCGCGACGGCAGCTCGGTGACGGCGATGGTGACCACGCCGGCGCGTTCGGCGGCGTCGAGTACCGCCGGCGGGTCGTCGAAGCGGTCGATGTGGCAGTGGCTGTCGACGAACAGGCTCAGCCGCGGTCCCCTCCGGCAGCGAGCGCGTCAAGCAGCTCCTGTCGCGCGCCGGCGGTGATCCAGGACGAAAACTCGTCCCTGCCGCGGCGGTAGACCGCGTCGAAGGCGGCGGCGTCGTCCGCGGGGACCGCTCCGTTGCGGAGTACATCGGTCCGGTGCGGGTCGCGCGCGAGCCCGCGCACCAGGGCGCGCAGGTCGGCGCCGCGATCGGATTCCTCCTCGAGCAGGTCGGCCTCGGTCAGTGCGTCGTGACGGTAGCTGGCGCCGGCGTCGAGGCTGATGCTGTGGAGGGCTCCTCGTCGGATCAAGCACGGGAAGCAGTAGCCGCAGTTCGACGGCGGCAGCCTGTCCCAGCGCGCCGACTCCGGGTGCGCGCAGGAGATCGACTGGTCGACCAGTGCCGCGAGCAGCTTAGGGTTGCGGCACTCGGCAAGCGCCTCGCCTTTCGTCTTGAGACGAAACGGGTTGACAATCTCGTTGCCGATTCCGAGCGCGTCTAGCGCGTCCTTGAGTTGCGCCATGAAGTAGGGGTGGGTCGTCCGGGTGCTCAAGCTGCCGGCGCGCGAGGCGACGAAGGGGACGTTGATGCCGATGAAGCCGTTCTCCGGCATGTAGAGCGGCACCTCGCCGAAAGCACTAGCGACGGCGAGTCCGGCGGCGATGAACAGGAATGACCGCGCCCGCGTCGTGACCTCGCGCTCCTTCTCGCTAGGAAGTGGGCGCGCCTGCAGGCGGTTCGGCTTCGCGGGTCCCAGCCGGAGCTGCCGCAGACGAACACGATCGCGATAGTTGCGCCGTAGCTCTCGGGCAAGCGTCTCCTGGACGCCGCCGACGAAGCCGCTCTCGAAGTGGCCGACGAGGATTACGTCTCGACCTTCCTCGAGGAGGTCGATCGCCCCGGCCAGCGAGTCGAGGCCTCCCGAGAAGAGACAGATCGCGTCGGGCGGGCGCACGCGAGTCTCGCCGCTTACGCCCTCGCCCCCGGCGCGGAAGCGCAGCTTCCAGCGGTCGCCACTCAAGAACGCGAGCGCCTCGGTGAGCGCCGGCCGCGCCGTCTGCCAGTCGGACCGCGTCGTGATCGGGGCGGCGAGGTCGAGCTCACGCGTCCACGCGTCCGCTGTCCGGTCGCGGCGGGCGACCTTGTCGACGCAGTAGACCGCGCCGCCGAGGCGAAACAGGTCGCGCGCAGCTGGAGTCGGGGCCAAGCCGTGGAGGAGGTCGGTCGTTGCCGACACCGTCGAGCGCTGGGGGTGGGCACCGCCGAACCAGTCGAGGACGAACGCATCGGCGTCGGTCGGCAGCGGCTGGTCGCGCGCGGTACGGAGGTGGAAGCTGGTCATTCCTCGAGGTCCTCCAAGACGCCGTAGACGCTCCGCAGCGCTGACTCGATCAGGCGCCGTCCCTCGGCTCCTGACCAGTCGACGGCGAGCGGGTCGACGTCGCGTAGCCGGATGCGGACCTGGGCCCGGATCAGCTGCCGCAAGTCACCGTCCAGTCGCTCGGCGCGGGCGGCGTCGGCGTAGCGCGTCAGGCGTTCGTCGATCTGGGGCAACAGGCGGTTGTAGATGTAGTAGGCGATGAAGGCCTCGAGCGCCCGCACCAGCCCGTCGGCGTCGAGGGTGAGGTCGGCGAGCTCGTCGTATGCCTCGGCGTCGGCGAACAGCTCGTCGATCACGTCGAGCGCCGCCGCCCGCGCCGCCTGGCCTTCGAGGTCGCTGCCGGCGCCGGCGATCACGTCGACCAGCGCGCGGACGACGTCGAAGCGGCCACGGCCGACGAGCTCGCCGAGGCCAGCGTCGCGGAGGGTTGGCGTCAGCCCGTCACGGGCGATGCCGGCGAGGAGGCCGGCGAAGTTGGCCGCTCCGGCGATCCCGGCTCGCGCCGACCGGGTCGCGCCGGCGGCACCGCCGAGGGTGCCGACGTGGCGGGCGACCACCCGCTCGGCGCGGCTGCGGCCGCCGTGCTTGGCATAGCTCGTCGCCGCGCGCTTGAACGGCGTCCACGCGCCGCCTTGGCCGCCGCCATAGTCGGTCGAGGTACCCATCAGCGGCCGCCCCCAGCGCCTCTGCGGCGGCGCGCTTGAGCCCACCCGACCCCGACGTTCGCCACCGCTCGAGGAGCTGCGTCAGCTCCGGTGGATGCGGGTCGATCGCGGCGACCAGCTTCGCCGGCAGCTGCAGGGGCACACTCGCCGGCGGGAGCTCGTCGAGCGCAGAGGCGAGCCGTCCGACGAGCTCGGACTTCCGCGCCGCGATCTCGATCGCGCTGTCGACCGCGTGGCCGCGCGGATCGCGCGAGCCGCGTTCGAGCAGGACGTCGAACACCTGCACCATCTCGGCGGCGCCGAGGTCGACGCCCTCCTCGATCGCTGTCCGCCGCGTCGCTGCGACGGCGTGCTCGAGGCGTCCGAGCAGCTCTTGCAGCGCCGCCGGCAGCCGCGCGGCGGGCGCCGCCGGCGAGAGGCGGTCGCGCGAGAAATAGAAGTACGGTGCGAGGTCGACATCGGCGAGCGCCGGTTCGAGCCGAAGCCAGGGGCCGATATGAGGCTGTGCCGCCCACGTCGCCGCCTCGTCGCTCATGCCCTTCGGCTTCTTGTCGGTTGCGGCGAGCGACTCGGCCAGCTTTAGCTCGACGGGCTTTCCCTGCTGGTCGATCTGCCACGCGAACAGCTGTGCGAAGTCCTTCAGGTGCAGCTGCTCGAGGATCATCAGCTTGGACAACACAGCGGGGTCGAGCTCGATCCCTCGCCCGCCCGCGGCGCGACGGCGGACGCTCAAGATGTTCAGGAACCGCTTCAGCTGGCGCGGATTCCCGCGCAGACCGCGTGCGAGGACCGGCGAGATCTGGTTCGCGAGCGCGAACGCCGCCTCGAGGCCGTCGGGTGGCGAGTCGAGGATCTCGCGCGCGATGCCCCAGTTCATGACCACCGTCAACTGCTCGCTCTTCCGGCGCTCCTGCGCCGCGGCTTGCAGCCGCTCGAGCGGTCCGGCGTCGAGATAGAGCTCGGCAAGAAGCAGGTTGATGTACGTCTCGGCCTCCGGCTCCGAAAGCGGCGGGATGTTGACCGAGATCTGGATGATCTTCTCCAGGTAGTCGACGCCGAGCGTTTCGTCGCCTTCGCGGTTGGCCGGGTAGCGGGCCTCGATCGCCGCCTGGACGATGCGTTGGTCGGCGGCGATCACGTAGGCGGTCTTCGGCACGTGCAGGAAGAGACGGATCGCCTCGAAGGTGTCGACGATCGAGTCGGGCAGGCAGCGGTCGAGGTCGTCGATAAACACGACCAGCGCCTGCAAATCGTCGAGGTCGGCCATCAGCGCCTCGAACTCGGTGCGGAACTCGGCGATCGAGTGGAGTCGGTCGGGCGCCTCTGTCTCGTCCTCCTCCTCCACCTGCGCCGGCTTCAGCAGCTGCGCGTCCGACAAGGCGGCCATCTCCGGCGGCACGTCCGCGCCGTGAGAGAGCAACGCCAGCCGCCCGAGGAGCTTCGCCGCCCCGAGCATGTTCACCCGCCGCACCATTCCGCCGAGCCGCTTGCCGGCCTTCTCGGCGAAGGTCGCGTCAGTCTGCGCGCGCTCCTGCACTGCGCCGATGACCGACGCCATGAGCGCCGTCTTCACGTCCTCGTAGTCCTCAAAGCGCCAGGGGCTGAACGAGACGGTCAGGAACTTCTCGTCCGCGGCCAAGGCCTCCTCGGCCATGCCGATCAAGCTGCTCTTGCCGGAGCCCCAGTCACCGGCCACGCCAACAGTGACCGGCAGGAGGCGCGGGTCGCGCAGGATCAGCAGCAGCTCGTCGACGAGGAACTCGAATCCGAGCAGGTCGATCCGGGTCTCGTTGTCAGCCCACACGTTGCGATCCTAGCGCGATCGAGACGCGACTCGCAAAAATGATAGTTTCCGCGTCATGGCGGACGTTCGGCTTCTTGTCCGGAGGCCCAGAGCGGACGAGAGCGGACGGCCGTTCGTCGACCTCCTTTTCGATCGCGTTGGGCCGCGCCGCGGAGCGCGCCTCATGAGCTACATCCAGGCCTGGGGCGTCGTTGCCGACGAGCTCGAGCACACGCCGACGGCCGAGGAATACGCGATTCGGTTCCAGCTGCGCGTCGCGACCGCCTACCGCGACCAGGCGCTATTCCGAGCCGCCTTCGGCGAGGAGACGCCGGCTCGAATTCTCGACGTCCTCTGGGACGCCGCGCGCGGGTCCCGACTGCGACACATCCTGTCGGCTCCGGTTGTGCTCGCGCTCGACGCACCGGACGACGCCTCGCTCGTCCTCGGCTGGTTCGTCGCCACCGTCCTCGATCGTCTCCCTCCCGGCGCAGCAGCGCACGTCGATCGCGCCGTCGCACCGTTGGCAGGAACCTGCGGGGACCGCCGCACGGAAGTCGAGCGCGCCTACCGTCTCGCTGACCGAGCTGTCTTTGATTGGTTCGAAGCGACACTTCGCCACGCTGGCGAGGAAGGACGGCAAAAAGGCCTCCATAGCCTGGAGCGGCTCCGTCCATTCGCCGCTGAGGCTGCCGCGTACGCTGCGGCGATTCTCGACGAATACGCCGGCGGGCTGGACCGTGAGGCCGTACGAGCGGCCGGCTCGGCGAAGCAGAGTGCGGCCGCGGTCGCAAGCCTTGGGCTACGCGTCCGGCGCGACGACGAGCAGCACCTCGTCGTTGCAGCCCAATCGGCGGCCGACACCCTCGTCGGCGCGTTCGCCGCCGGCGCTCTCTCGGACGTCGTGACCCCGTCACGCGAGGTTGTCCTCACGCTACTGGCACGCGGACGTGCCAGCACCGCTGACTGACACGCGGGGCCTGGTCGCCCATTCTGGACCTGGGAGCTCCATAAACAGCTCCATACCCAGCGCATGCTGGAGATTGCGCAGTTAAGACCCGAAACAATGGCCCAGGCTCCACAGACGCTCCATACCCGTGGCCGGAATCTCTCATGAGAGAGCGGATTCGGCGCCCTCCCGTTCTCGGGACACGGCCTTCACCCTTGCGCTGGCCGGCATCCCTTCGCGGCGTCGTACGTCCGAGACTGCTACTCGCTAGATGGGGTTTGACTCGCGCCGAGCTGCCGCGCGGTTGCTTGCAGCCCGGCTCCGCCGGGTGACAATGCGCAGCAGGACCTAGTCGCAGCGCTTCAAAAAACGCCCAGACCGAAGTCCTCTACCAGCGTCTCACGAGACAGAACTGGCAACAAGTGGGGTGATCTACGCATTCTTGGCCGACGACATGTCGCACTTCACGTCGAATTTGAAGACCGACTTGAGCTTGAGCCTGCCTGGTTGACCCGCTTTCGTTGACACCCCGCACTGCCCCGGGTTCGGTGGAGTCGATGTGGCACAGGGCAAGCGCTTCTCGCCGGAGTTCATCACTGCGGCGCGGATGGGTTATCGGTTTACGACTGGCTGAACGGCCCACGGTGCAGCCAATGACACGTGCACGACCGCCTCGGGGTGCCCCGTTGCCCCTCGCCTCGGCTCGACCGCCGCAGGCGATCCAGCGGGTACAAAACGGGTACGTCAGGTCGGGCACAAGCGGGCACGCGCGTCCACTGCGTGCCTGAAGAACTGCTCAGTTTCCAGCGAGAACGTGCCTTTGCGTGCCCGCGAGTGGACGCGCGTTCCTCACTTGTCCTTCCCTCGTAATGAAGGGGTCCGCGGTTCGAGTCCGCGCGTCGGCTTGAGAAACACCTGCAAATATGACATTGGCGTTGCCGTATAAGGCGACAATTTTTAATCCGCGGGTACGTCAGTTTCGGACGCCGCGATTGTCGGGCCCGACCCCTCCTGCTGGACATCTACCTTCTCGCTCCTGCGGCGGAGGGCTCGAGGCTGCTGCCGAAGGGGATCTCCGGGCCGCCGCTCGCGCTCGTTGTGGGGCGCCGCGCGCGGGGCGGCGTCGGAGGTGACGGCGGCCGACGTGGCAACGGGCTGGCATCAGCCGTGACACCGCGCGGCGCTACCTCGTACCTTGAGTCGCTCGGCTCGGTCGAGCTCAGCCTGCGTTATGGCGCGCAGCAAGCGTCGCCGTCGCACGGGGGTTGCCCGGCGCTTTTTCAGAGGCCTGTCCTTCGCTCCAGGTTCTCCGGGTATCTGGCGCCGTGCACGCGGATTTGAGAGAGCGCAATGTCGATTTCGCCGATGTCCGTGGGGGTGAGCTCGACGACCGCAGCGCGAAGGTTCTCCTCCAAGCGCTCTAGCTTCGTTGTGGCGGGGATCGGGACAATCCAAGATCTTTGAGCGAGCAGCCACGCGAGGGCGATCTGCGCAGGTGTCGCGTGCTTGCGGTCAGCGACGTGGGCGATGAGATCGACCAAAGCGCGATTCGCCTTGCGAGCCTCCGGCGTGAACCGTGGGATGGCGTAACGGAGGTCGGAGCTGTCGAACGTCGTGGTCTCGTCGATCGTTCCAGTCAAGAATCCCCTTCCCAAGGGGCTGAACGGCACGAAGCCGATCCCGAGCTCTTCAAGGGTCGGCAACAGCTCCGCTTCGGGTGCTCGCCACCAGAGCGAGTACTCGCTCTGGACCGCAGTGACCGCCTGAACTGCATGTGCGCGACGGATCGTGTTCGGGCTGGCTTCGGAGAGGCCGAAGTGTTTGACCTTCCCGTCGTGAATCAGCTCACCTACGGTTCCCGACACGTCTTCGATCGGCACGTCAGGATCGACGCGGTGCTGGTACAGAAGATCAATCGACTCGACGCCGAGCCGCTTGAGCGACCCCTCGATGCTCAGTTTGATCGCTTCCGGGCGACTGTCAATCTCTGCGGGCCGCCCGGCATCGATCGCGTAGCCGAACTTGGTCGCGATGACAACCTGCTCGCGAACCGGGGCCAGCGCCTCTCCGACAAGCGCCTCGTTCGTGAACGGGCCGTAGACCTGCGCGGTGTCGAAGAACGTCACACCCCTTTCGACGGCCGCGCGGATCAGCGCGATCATGGGCTGCTTTGCGGGCGTCGGCCCGTAGCCGAAGCTCAGCGGCATACAGCCGAGCCCAATCGCCGAAACCTCTAGCCCGCTTCCAAGGTTTCGTTTGTCCATCTCCTCCTCGGGACGGTTCCTCGATGAGAGCTCACACGGCCAGCTGGAACAGCTCGTCTGTGCTGAGCCCATCGGACAGGAGCTCGCAAGCCGTGTCCGTGATAAGCAGCTCGTCCTGTACGTGCCAGTAGCCGTCGAGTATCGGCTCGAGACAAATCACCATGGCGGGCTCAAGCGTTCGGTCTTCAATCGGGATCAGCATCGGTTCCTCTTGATGCCACCAGACGCCGATGCTGTGGCCGACTAGCGACGCCACTGCGGGAAAGCCTTCGGCGACGAAGCGGTCGCGGACGAAGTTGTAGACCTCGGACGCCTTGATGCCGGGTCTGAGCGTCTCGGCGATTGTTTCGCGGTGAACGCTCACGAGAAGTGCGTACATTGCTTCGTGGGCTGGCGAGGCGTCGCCCATGACCGCCATTCGCGACAGGTTCGCCGCGTAGCCGTCGTGATACGAGACGTAGTCCGTGCGGATCAGGTCCCCGAGCATCACTTCGACGTCGCTCTCCCCGCCATAGACGACAGGGTTCCGGCTCGACTGCATCATCCCGTGCGCGCTCTCGGCGCCATGGCGGGCGAGAGCTTCGAGCATACGCGCGTGCAGTTCGCGCTCTGTGTCGCCCGGTCGTGCAGAGCGGAAGACGTCGAGGTGCGCCTCGTCCTGTGCGTGGACGGCGTTTCGCAGGATGCTGATCTCTTCTGGTGTCTTGATGTTCCGCAGGCGCTCGAGGAGGTCCGTGCACTCGACGAACTCTGCGCGTGGGAGCTCGCTGACGAGCGTCTCCCAGTGCGTGACAGTGAGCATTTCGCGACCCCAATCCTCCCGTCGGCAAACCCACGTTCCCGCAGAATGCCCGCCAGGAGCAGATACGGGTCCTCGGCATACTCTGTGAACTCGCGAATGTCGTCGACCCAGGTCGCCCGCCGTGCGAGCGGGGCAGCGATCCGGCTGACGATCAGCGTTGCCACCGGCCCCGGGAACCGGGCGACGATCGCACCGCGGGGGCTATGGGCGAAATCCTGAAGCCTGCCCAGAGTGCCGGGAAAGCGAAGGCCCGAAGATACGAGACGTTCTGCCCGGAGCGTACGACGAGCGCATCGAGCCCAGCGTCGCTGAAGAGCTGCTCGATCCGTGCGTCGTCATAGAGTGGTGCCCGGGTGGTGGGCACGTTGGCTACGCCGCCGGGGGCGGGGTCGCGGCGGTCGAAGGCAGGTAGGCGATGGCCTCGACCTCGATCAGGAGATCCGGGTGAGCGTGGCCGACGACGCGTACGCCGGTGCCGCAAGGGCCTGGGTCGTCGAAGAACTCCATGCGTACCCTCGTCATCTTCTCCCAGTACTCTCGGAGCTCGTGCCCGACCGCGTCGTTGACGTAAGACGTGTTGAGCTTGACGACGTCTCTCATCGACGCTCCGGCCTCTGCGAGGACGTGCTCAATAGAGCGGAAGACGTTGCGGGTTTGCGTCTGGATGTCTCCGACCCCGACCGTCTGCCCTTCGGAGTCCGCGGAGATCTGTCCTCCAACGAAGATGAAGTCTCCGCAGCGCCAACCCTGTGGAAGGGCACCGGGTTGCTCCAGTCCACGTCTTCCCCGTCTGGTCGGTGTTCATGTGCTCATTCTTGAGTTCAGGTATGGGTTCCGCGTAGTACGGCATGGAGACAGACCGCGGTTTGCAGCTCCCGTCGTCGATGCAGCGGCGAACGTGCGTCGCGATCTCTTCCATCGTCGCGAACCAGACGTCGCCTCTGCTCTGCATTACTCGATGAGTTGCGCAACGGCTTCGAGCCGCGCAAGCCGGTCTGACCAAACGGGTGCTACGTCGTCGTGAAGAAGCCGCCGTGTCTCCAGCGGCGGCGAACTCCTCCTTAAACACCTGCTGCGCCTGCGACCGCGCCTTGGGCGGGATGAGGTATGCGAGGTCCGGCACGTGGGCGTAGTGCGGCCAGTCGTCGAGCGTGATATCGGTGGGGAGCTCGACGAGATCACCCGCCGCGGACGAGATCAGGGTACGGCTGGCTGTCCGCCATCAGCGTCGAGTCGTAGAGGTACCACTCCTGAACGAGCAGCTCGGTGGAGTTGGCCGTAGACCCAGCCCATGGGCCGCGCCACCCGACCGGCCGCTTGCCCGTGAAGTCGGCGATCACGGCGGCCCCGCGCTCGAGCCAGTAGAGCTCGCTTTTACGCGTCTGGTCCCTCGGGTATTCGTGAAGGTACCCGTGGTGTGCGATTTCGTGACCTCCCTCAACGATCGCTGCGACGGCGTGTGGGTAGCGCTCGATGTACCAGCCCGGAACTAATAGTGCTTTGTTGGTCTTGAGGAAGGGTCCTCTGTCCTCGCGGCGAACGGTG
>JANDLU010000055.1 GCA_024330215.1 Candidatus Gaiellasilicea maunaloa | reverse complement strand
CTAGAAGAGCTGGTTCTCGCCTCCGAAGATGGCTGAGACCGACTCGTCGGAGAAGACGTGCATGATCGTCTGCGCGAGGAGACCGGACACGCTCAGCACGGTGAGGTTCGGCGGCCGCCGCCGCGGGTCGATCGGCACTGTGTCCGTGACGACGATGCCGGTGATCTCCGATTCGGCGAAGCGCTCGAGCGCGTCGCTGCAGAACAGTCCGTGCGTCGCAAAGACCCACACGTCCTTGACGCCGTGCTCCTTGAGCGCCAGCACGTTCGCGAGCAGGGTGCCGCCGGTCATGATCACGTCGTCGCCGACGATCGCGACCTTGTCGCGAACGCGGCCGGTGATCGCGGTCACCTCGACGGTGTCGTGCGTCGGCCGGGTCTTGTGCATGATCGCGAAGTTCGCCTCGATCATCTCCGCGAACCGAACCGCAAGCTTCGCCCGGCCCGCGTCCGGGGAGACCGAGACGACGCCGTCGCCGGTCAGGCCGATGTCGCGGAAGTGGCGCGCGAAGAGCGGAAGCGCGGTCATGTGATCGACGGGGATCGTGAAGAAGCCCTGGATCTGGCCCGCGTGGAGGTCCATCGTCAGCACCCGGTCGGCGCCGGCGAGCTGGAGCATGTCGGCGACGAGGCGACCGGAGATGGGCTCGCGCGGCTTCGCCTTGCGATCCTGGCGCGCGTACGGATAGAGCGGCATGACCGCAGTGATCCGCTTCGCTGAGGCCAGCCGAGCCGCCTGGATCATCATCAGCAGCTCCATCAGGTTGCGGTCGACCGGGTCGCAACCCGTCTGAATGATGAAGAGGTCCGCGCCGCGGATCGACTCCAGGTAGCGGCAGTAGGTCTCGCCGTTCGGGAAGGTGGCCAGCTCCACCCCGCCGAGCTCGAGCTCGAGCTGCTCGGCCATCCGCTGGGCGAGCTCGCCGTGGGAGCGGCCCGCAACCACCATCAGCCGCTTCTGCGGCGTCAGCGGAAGCGCGTGGCCGACGGTCACGCTCGGCCGGGGCGTCGGAACCTCGAGGCCCGGGAGCGACTGCTCAACGGTCCCGCTTTCCACCACGACCTTCCTTGATCGTCTGGCGCGGGGCGAACCCGACGAGCGCGCCGTCGGGGACGTCGTCGGTGACCACGGTCCCGGGCGCCGTCCAGACGCCGTCGCCGATCGTGACCGGAGCCACGAACATCGTGTCGACCGCGACGCGGGCGTTGTCGCCGATCGCCGTCTTGCCCTTGGGCTCGCCGGACCGGTGGGGGAAGTTCGCGGTGATCGAGCCTGCGCCGATGTTCGTGTCCTTCCCGATCTCCGCGTCCCCGATGTAGGAGAGATGGGGCACCTTCGAGCCTTCCCCGATCACTGACTTCTTGATCTCGACGAAGGTGCCTGCCTTCGCGTGAGCGGACAGCACCGTTCCGGGGCGAAGGTAACAGAACGGCCCGACGGTCGCGTCCGCGCCGACCTCCGCGTCGAGCACGACTGCCTGGGGGCCGATCTCGGCGCCGGCGGCGATCCGCGTCGCCCCGCGCAGGATCGTGAACGGGTGAACGACGGCATCCGGCTCGAGCTCGACGGTCGGCTCGATCCACGTCGAGGTGGGGTCGGCGATCGTGACCCCCGAGAGCATGTGGGCGAGGTTGATCCGGTCGCGCAGCACGGCGGCCGCGGCGGCGAGCTCGACACGCGTGTTCACGCCCTCTGTCTCGGCGGGATCGCTCGCGATGTGTGCTGCGACGCGCTCGCCGCCCTCGACGAGGGCGACCACGGCGTCGGTGAGATAGAGCTCGCCCTGGGCGTTGTGCGGCGCGAGCCGTTCGAGCGCCGGCCAGAGCTGCTCGGCGCGGAAGACGTAGATCGAGGAATTGCATTCGCGCAGCTCGAGCTGCTCGGGCGTCGCGTCGCCGGCCTCGACGATCGCCTGGACGCCGCCCCGCTCGTCGCGCACGATGCGACCATAGGCTCGCGGGTCGGCGGGCTCGAAGGAGAGGACCGTCGCGCCGGCGTCCGCGCGGCCATGGGCCTCGAGGAGCTGCGCCAGCAGGTCGGCGGTCAGGAGCGGCGTGTCGCCGGAGAGAACCAGCACGTGGTCGACCTCGCCGTCGAGGGCGCTGCGGGTGGCGCGAACGGCGTCGCCGGTGCCAAGAGCCCGTTCCTGCACCACGACCTCGACCTGGCCGAATGCGTCGCGCGTCTCCGGCGAGGCGATCACGAGCAGCCGCGCCGGCCCGAGCGGCCGGGCCGCCTCGAGTACCCAGTCGACCATCCGCCGGCCGAGAATCGAATGCAGGTGCTTCGGGACGGCCGAGCGCATGCGCGTCCCGCGCCCGCCGGCCATCACGACTGCTGCGAGCTTGCTCTCGGTCACGGGCACAGGTGGAATGGCTGGGGTGCCAGGATTCGAACCTGGGATCGCGGGACCAAAACCCGCTGCCTTACCGCTTGGCTACACCCCACGGCTACGGCCCGAGTATAGGCGGGGTGCACTGCGGCTAGCGCCGATCGCGCAGGAGCAGCGCGAGCGCGGCGATCGCGGCAACGACGATCGCGACCACGATCACGGTCGTGACGACGAGCGCGACGGCGGGAACCAGGACGACCGCGAGCTGGGAGACTGCGCCGATCCAGCTCCCCTCGCGCACGGCCTGCTGCGTGCTCCCGCGACCGATGCCGAGGTAGAGCGCGAGCGCGAGCGCGGCGAGTAGCAGCACGGTCCACCAGGGAATCGCGTCGAAGAGGACGAGCAGACCCTCGACGAGCACGATCCCGAGGACGAGCCGCAGGCGGTTCGCTCGGAGTGCCGATCCGAGCCGGCTGTGGCCTTGCTCGATCGTGGCGTGGGTCTCCATTCCTCAGAAGGTAGCGAGTAAGACGGCCGAGAAGCGGGTCAGCCGTACCAGGTCGGGACGGCGAGCCAGGTGCGGCCGGCGCCGCGGAGCATTCGGCGTGCCGCCTCGGCGTGGCGGCGGTGCAGGAAGAGACCGTAGACGGCCGGCCCGGCTCCCGAGACGTCGGCCCGGAAGGCGCCTAGTCGGGCGAGCTCGGCGACAAGCGGCGAGGTGGCGAGGTCGTTCGGCGGCAGCGCCGCGAGGTCGCGCGGCCTCGCAACGCTCGCGAGCGCGGTTTCGAGCCTCGCCAGCCGTTCCTCCCAGCCGCTCGCGCCGTCGCGCTCGTCGAAGCGGCGATAGACGGCGGCGGTCGATTCCTTCTCGATGCCGTCCGGCAGGACGAGCAGCGCCCAGTAGTCCTGCGGCAGCTCGAGGAGCGAGAGCTCGGAGCCGTCGCCGCGACCGAGCTGCGGCCCGCTCTCGAGGAAGAACGGGACGTCGGCTCCGAGACGCGCCGCAATGGCGCGGAGCTCGGCCGCCGGCAGGGGCTGGGCGAGGGTGTCGTTCGCGAGTCGCAACGCGGTCGCAGCGTCCGAGCTGCCGCCTCCGAGACCCGCCGCGACCGGAATCCGCTTCGTGATCGTGGCCCGCCAGCGCGCCTCGACCCCCGCCGTGGCGGCGAGCTCCTCGAGCGCGTGTCGGACGATCGTGTCGTCCGCGTAGCCCTCGACCGTGAGCCTCGGTGCGGCCGACAGCGCGACGCGGTCGCCGAGATCGATCCGCTGTAGCACCGTCGCCACCTCGTGCTTGCCGTCCTCGCGGGTCGGGCCGACGACGAGCGCGAGGTTCAGCTTCGCGGACGCAGATGCGCGCATCACAACGCGGTCGTCAGATCGACGAACTCCGCCGGCTCGAGCTCCTCGGCCCGGACGTTGGCGTTGCGGCCGAGGATTGCGAGCGCGCCGACGGCCTGGTCGCGGGATGCGATTCCGGCGAGCGCGAGCGAGTTCGGCAGCGTCTTGCGCCTGTGGGCGAACGCCGCCTCGATCACCTGCTTGAGCCGGCGGAAGTCGGTGGGTAGGGGCAGACGCCTGAACGCTACGAGCGCGGAGTCGACATTGGGCGGTGGCCGAAAGACGGTGCGCGCGACCGAGTGAGAGCCGGTCTTGCGAGCGGCGAGCTGGACGAGCACCGAGACGGCGCCGTACGCCTTCGTCGAGGGCGACGCGAAGAAACGATCGGCGACCTCGCGCTGCACCATCACGCACCAGAGCTCGAGGCTGGGCAGCCCGTCGAGGCTCTCCGCGACGATCGGCGTCGCGACGTTGTACGGCAGGTTCGCGACGAGCTTCGTAGGGGCGGGGCGGAACGCCGCGAGATCGAGCGCGAGCGCGTCGCCCCAGTGGATCTCGACGGTGCTGCCGGCGAGGGGTGCGAGGTGCGGCTCGAGCGAGCGGTCGAGCTCGACCGCGTGGACGTGGCCGACCCGCTCGGCGAGGTAGCGGGTGAGCACGCCGAGGCCGGGCCCGATCTCGAGCACGACGTCGTCCGGCTCCAGCTCGGCGAGGCGACCGATCACGCCGAGGATGTTCTCGTCGACGAGGAAGTGCTGGCCGAGCCGCTTCTTGGGGACGACCGCCACCGGTGTTCAGAGCCCGAAGGCCGCGGTTGCGTTCGCGTCGATCCGCGCGGCCAGCTCGTCGACGTCCTCGTCGCGCGCCTCGGCGAGAGCGGCGACGGTGTGGATCACGTATGCGGGCTCGTTCGGTCCGCCGCGAAACGGCTGCGGCGCGAGATAGGGGCTGTCGGTTTCGGCGAGGATGCGCTCGGCCGGAACGCGAGCGGCAGCCTCGCGGAGCTCCGCCGCCTTCGGGTAGGTGACGTTGCCGGCAAAGGAGACGTAGTAGCCGCGCTCGAGGGCAGCGGGCAGGAGGCCCGCCGAGGAGAAGCAGTGGAGGACGACAGTGCCTTCGAAACGGGCTAGGGCCGCTCCGGTCTGCTCGTCGGCGTCGCGGGAGTGGATCACGAGCGGGAGGCTCAGCTCGGTCGCGAGCTCGATCTGGGCGTCGAAGAGCCGAAGCTGCTCCGCCGGGGAGGCGAAGTCGTGGAAGTTGTCGAGGCCGGTCTCGCCGACGGCGACCGCCTTTCGATGGGCAAGCAGCTTGCGGAGCTCGCCGACCCGATCCGCCTCCTCGCCGCCGGCCTGGTGCGGATCGATCCCGAGAGCCGCGTAGACGCCAGCATGCTCGGCGGCCAGCCTCAGCGCGGTCAGGCACGACTCGATCCCGGTCCCGATCGTGATCACGCGCGTGACTCCGGCTGCGTGAGCCCGGGCGAGCAGCTCCCCGACGGGCCCGTCGCACCCGTCGAGGTGCGCGTGCGTGTCGATCACGCGCCGCCGGCCCGCCGCATGCGCTCGAGCTCGTCCGCTACAACCTGCGCCGGGTCGAGCTTCCGGAAGAGCGGCCTCGGCTCGGGCAGCGCCCGTCCGGCAGGAAGGGCGCTCGGCTCCCAGCGGCCCGCCCACGTGTCGTAGTCGCCGGTCATGACGAGATAGGGAGGGTCGTCTCCTTCGACGACCTCCTCATACCGGAGCTCGCCTGCGATCACGTCCTCGTAGCCGAGGAGCTCGTGCAGCGTCTGCGAGCTAAAGGGGAGGAACGGCGTGAAGAGGAGCTTGAGGTTGTCGATTGCGCGGAGGACGACGTAGAGGACGGTGCCCGCCCGGTCGCGATCGTCCTTGATCGTCGCCCACGGAGCCTGTGCAGTGACGTACTGATTCACGAGCGAGGCGAGCCGCATGGTCTCGGCGAGCGCGGCTCTGAACCGCGTCTGCTCGATCAGCGCCCCGACCGTGTCGAAACCGCCCTCGATAGCGGTGAGCACGGCCTCGTCCGCTTCCGTCAGCTCGCCGGGTTCGGGCACGACGCCGAAGTTCCGGTAGGCGCTGGTGAGCGTCCGGTTGACGAGGTTGCCCCAGTTCGCAACGAGCTCGTCGTTGTTACGGCGGACAAACTCGGCCCAGGTGAAGTCGGCGTCTTGGGTCTCCGGGCCGGCCGCCGTCAGGAAGTAGCGGAGGGGGTCGGGGTCGTAGCGACTGAGGAAGTCACCCACATGGATCACGACCCCGCGGCTCGTGCTGAACTGCTGCCCCTCCATGGTCAGGTACTCGGAGCTCGCGATGTCGTCCGGAAGCTCGAGGGCGCCCTTACCGGCGCCGAGCGGGCCGATGTCTCGATAGCCCATCAACTGCGCGGGCCAGTTCACGCTGTGGAAGACGATGTTGTCCTTTCCCATGAAGTACGCGTGACGCGCGTCCGGGTTCTGCCACCAGTCACGCCAGGCGTCGGGGGTCCCGCGATTGCGCGCCCACTCCACGGCGGCGGACAGGTAGCCGACGACCGCGTCGACCCACACGTAGATCCTCTTGTCCTCCCGCTCCTCATAACCCGCGACCGGGACGCGGACGCCCCAGTCCAGGTCGCGCGTGGCTGCGCGCGGTTTGAGGTTCTTCGCGAGCTCGAGCGAGAACCGGCGCACATTAGGTCGCCAGTGCTCTTGAGCGGAGATCCATGAGACGAGCTGATCGGCGAACGCCGGCAGGTCGAGAAAGAGGTGCGAGGTCTCCTTGAAGACCGGTGGCGCACCGTCGATCTTCGATCGGGGCTCGATCAGGTCAGCCGGATCGAGCTGATTGCCACAATTGTCGCACTGATCTCCCCGCGCCTCGCGAAAGCCGCAGATCGGGCACGTCCCCTCGATATAGCGGTCGGGAAGCGTCCGGCCGGTCGCGGCGGAGATCGCCCCGATGGTTGTCTGCTCGAAGATGAAGCCCTGCTCGTAGAGCGTCCGAAAGACGTCCCGGACCACCTCGTGATGGTTCCGAGTCGTCGTGCGCGTGAACAGGTCGTACGAGAGGCCGAGCCGACGGAGATCGTCCCGGATGATCTCGTTGTTGCGGTCGGCGAGCTCACGTGGAGTGACTCCGGCTTGATCCGCGGCGACCATGATCGGCGTACCGTTCTCGTCGGTGCCACTCACCATCAGAACGTCGTTGCCCCGCAGTCGGTGATAGCGGGCGTAGGTGTCGGACGGGACGCCGAACCCCGCGACGTGCCCGAGATGGCGCGGGCCGTTCGCGTACGGCCACGCCACCGCGACGAGGATCTTCAACTGCGGGCTCCGGCTCACGGACGCCCATGATACGAGTGGCCACTTGCGGCTCCCCTCGACGGCGACGGGCTACCCCGGCGGTAACGAACAACGCTGCAAGTCCGAGCAAGGCGAATGCCGGCAGGAACAGCCGGCGCCCGCTGCCACTTTCGGGCGGCTTCGAGACTGCGTGGACGAATGGCGTGTCACGGATCCTCACGGCGATGGGTCGATCGCGACTATCCGCGCGATTCGCTGGCGCACGGGCGCCTTCGTCGACGAGCCCGGCTGGTGGCGGCCGACCAGCCGCCGCGCGGACGAGCTCGGGCCGACGTGCCGCTTTCTGCGATGGCGCGACGCCCTCGACGGAGAGAGCCGGCCGACGACCGCTGTCGACGACCGCGGCGCCCGAAGCCGCGGAGGCCGAGCGCGGCGTCGCTGTACGCCTCTCCGGTCGGGCCGCCCGCGGGCGGATGTCGGCCGGTGCCAGCGCGGGAACGCGAGCTCCCGGGCCGAGCGGGCGCTTGCCATCGCCCTCCATCGGGGCTGAATTCAATCCGGCGACCACATCGCTGGGCCGCTCGGCGGGAAGCGGTTCGGCGGTCGGGGGATCGAGCTCAACAGTCGCTGCCGCGATTGGAAGTGCCTCGGTCGTAGCGGATTCGACGACCGGCTCGGCGGCGGACGGCTCGGCAGTGGCAAACGGCTCGGCAGCGATCGGCTCGCCCACGGCGGACGCGGGCGCCGAGGTTCCGGACGTCGGCTCGGGCTCGGGTACCTCCGCGGTCACGATTGCCGGCGAGGGGACGACCGAAGCGGGCTGCGGAGCAGGAGCAGGCTCCGGGGACGGCGGGGGCTGCGCAGGGACCGGGGCGCCGGCTCGGGCAGGGAGGAACCCGAGCGGATCGACGTAGCCGTCGGAGTCGGAGGCGAGCCTAACGCCCAGGTGCACGTGAGGCTGCGTGGTAGTCGCGTCGGCGCTCTCGCCGACAACGCCGACCTTCTCACCCTCCTCGACGACCGCGCCGCGAGCCACCTCCACGGAACCGAGCTGCAACAGCGTCACGGCGTAGCCGTCGGCGGTCTGGATCGTGACCGCGCGGCCGCCGTTCGGAACGGAGCCGACGAACGAGACCGTGCCGGAGGCAGGGGCGTGAACCGCAGTCTCGACCGCCGCGCCGATGTCGACTCCGCGATGCTGGCCGCCCGCGTAGGGGTCGGCTCCGAACGAGAACGGACGGAGGATCGGGCCGTCGAGCGGCCAGGTCCAGGCACCCGCGGACGGGACTGCGACGAGCGTCGCGAGGGCGACCGCGGCGGCGAGGATGCGACGCATGCGCCACCTGCTTTCGATTCGTGGAGGGCAAGTCCCGTCCACGCTAGCCGCGTCCCTCAGTCGCTTTGCAACGACTTTCGATACAAAGTGTTGCGAGAGAGTGACAAGAGACGCGCGACGAGCGCTGCCGCCTGCCTCCTCGGCACGCCGGCTCCCACGAGCTCCCTCACGGCCTCGAGCGCGGGGGTCTCGTCAACCTTCGCGACCTCCCCGCCGATGACCAGCGTGACCTCGCCCTTGGCCGCGTCCGCGAACCGCCCGAGCAGCTCGGTTGCAGTTCCGCGGGCCACCTCCTCGAAGCGCTTCGTCAGCTCCCGGCACACCGCCACCCGTCGCGCGGGGAGCGCCGCCGCGAGGCTGCGCAAGGTCGCGGGCAGCCGCTGCGGCGACTCGAACGCGACCACCGGCTCGGCGGATCGATCGAGCTCGGCCCAGAACGCCGCCAGCGCCTTCTCTCCGCGCGGCAGGTAGCCGACAAAGAGATACCGCTCGCCCGCGAGCCCGCTCGCGACGAGCGCGGTCTCGACTGCCGATGGCCCCGGCAGCACCGTGACCCGCACCCCCGCCTCGAGCGCCGCCGCGATCAGCCGGGCGCCCGGATCGTTGATCCCCGGCAGGCCCGCGTCGCTGACGAGCGCGATCCGCTCGCCGGCCTCGAGACGAGGGACCAGCTCGCCGACGCGCGTCGCCTCGTTGTGCCGGTGGTAGCTGAGCAGCCGCGCGCGGATCCCGTGCCGGTCGAGGAGGCCCCTCGTATGCCGCGTGTCCTCGCAGAGGACGACATCGGCCTCCGCGAGCTCGCGAAGCACACGAAGTGTCACGTCCTCCAGGTTCCCGATCGGGGTCGCGCAGACCGCGAGCACGCTTACCGCGTTCCGTCGAGCGCCTCGAACGCGACGAGACCCGCGCCGACGAGCCCCGCCTTGCTCCCGAGCTCCGCCGCCACGATCCGCAGGTCGCGACCCGGCGGGAGCGCCTCCCGGCGCGCCGTCTCGAGCGCCGCCTCGAAGAGGAAGTCGGCCGCCGCGACACCAAAACCGCCGCCGACGACGACGAGGCGGACGCCGAAGATGTTCACGAACGAGCCGATCGCGGCGCCGAGCCGGCGACCGATCAGCGCCAGCGCCTCCACCGCCTCCCCGGCTCCCGCTCGCGCCCGGTCCACGAGCTGCTCCGCGGTCGATCCTGCGCCCCACAGCGCCTCCGCAGCGCGGTCGGCGGCGTTGCCCGAGGCGACGGCCTCGAGATGGCCGCGGCCGGTGCAGTTGCCCTGACAGGGAGGCCCGTCGGCCACGACGACGACGTGACCGAGCTCCGCCCAGCCTCGGTAGAGGCCGCTCTCGAGCACGACCCCGCCGCCGACGCCCGTTCCGAGCGTGAGCATGACCAGTGCAGCCACCTCGCGACCGGCGCCGAGGCGCCATTCGGCGAGCGCCGCGGCGTTCGCGTCGTTCTCCACCGCCGCAGGAAGGCCGAGGCGCTCCCCGAGCACCTCCGCGAGCGCGATCCCGGCAAGCGGGATGTTGTTCGAGTCGAGCGAGCGGCCGTCGGCAGCGAGCACGGACGGAATCCCGAGTCCGAGCGCCGCGATCCCGGGCCCGAGCAGCTTCTCCACCGCACCGGCAATCCCTTCCACGAGCTCGGCCTGCGATTCCGTCGGCGTCGGCACCTCGCGCGCCTCGAGGATCGAGCCGTCCCGGTCGAGCACTCCGGCGAGGATCTTCGTGCCGCCGAGATCGACGCCGATGACGCGCTGACTGCTCACGCGCGCCCCTCGCCGGCGCCCGCTCCCGCCTGGCAGAGCCAGGCTCCGCCGGCGCCTGACGTCGCTCGCAGCACCCGGCTCTCCGGGGCCGTACTACGCGTACTGTCCCCTCCGGCCGGGCACGGCGAGCGACGCCCGAGGAACGCGCGAGCGTTCGAGGTTGACACAGGGCGTCTCACGGGGCCGCGGCTACCATACCCGGCCGGATGCCCGAGGAAGAGAAGCCGTACCGCCTCTACAAGGGCGGCCGCGCCAAGGGCAAGGTTCCGAGCCCGGCCCGCCCCTCACAGGGCTCTGCGGACGGCCGGCGGGGCGGGCGCGGCGGCGTGAAGGCGCGGCGACCGCGCTGGGGGCGGCGGATCGGCGTGACGCTCCTACTGCTCGTTCTCGTCGTCGCCGCTTGGGGCGTCGCGAGCTACCTCTCCTTCCGCGAGGGCGTCACCGATGCGAACGCGCGGCTGCCGAAGGCGGTCGAGTCGGGGCTTGCGCGACAAGAGGGGCCGCTGCTCTCGAAGCCAACCCTGTTGCTCCTCCTCGGCACCGACGGCGACCGGACGGCTGCCCGCTCGGACGCGAGCCGTTCCGACTCGATCCTGGTCGTGCGCACCGATCCGAGCCGGCACCGGCTGGCCTTCCTCTCGATCCCGCGCGATCTGCGCGTCGAGATCCCCGGCCACGGAGCGAACAAGATCAATGCCGCCTTCCAACTCGGCGGCCCGGCGCTCGCGATGGAGACGATCGCCGCACTGACCGGGCTCGAGGCAAATCACGTCATGCTCGTCGACTTCGACGACTTCCGGACCGTGATCGACGCGCTCGGCGGGATCGACGTGACGGTGCCGAAGCCGATCCTCTCGAACCGGTTCGACTGCCCGTACGCGACCGAGGCGCGCTGCCAGCAGTGGGAGGGCTGGCGCTTCGAGAAGGGCGAGCAGCACATGAGCGGCAAGCGGGCGCTGATCTATTCGCGCATCCGCGAGAACCGGCTCGACCCGGCCGAGAACGACCTCACCCGCGGCGAGCGCCAGCAGGAGGTCGTCCAGGCGATGGGGGCCAAGCTGACGAGCGTGACCACCTTTGCGCGGCTTCCATTCGTGGGCGGCGATCTCGTCGCGCCGCTGACGACCGACCTCTCCGCCCCTGAGCTCGCCCAGCTCGGCTGGGTCTACAAGCGCGCGAACCGCTCGCGCGCGCTGCATTGCCGGCTCGGCGGCGAGCTCGCCTCGGTCGGCGGCCAGTCGGTGATCCTCGGCGACCAGGAGAACTTCGGCGTGATCGCGATGTTCCGGGGGAACTCGGCTCCGCAGCCGCCCCCTCCGGGGCAGTCTTTGGCGGCGGGCTGCCTCGTCGGCAGCAGCTCCGACGACTAGGGCCGCGCGGTGAGCAGCTTCGGCTGGATCGTCTTCGGCCTGCTCGCGGTCGTCGGCTCTGCGATCCTGCTGCTCGGGTCGAACGCGCTCTCGCGGCGCTAGCTCCCCGGCATGACGAAGCCCCGCCCTCGGCACGGTCGGGAGACGGGGCTTCACTCGTCTGGAGCCGGAGGCGGGAGTCGAACCCGCGACACGCGGCTTACAAAACCGCTGCTCTACCACTGAGCTACTCCGGCGACGCCCGGCATGGTACTCGCGCTAGTTCAGGACTTCCCGCGTCTTCTGGTGGGCGAGGATCTTGCGCTTGACCCGCTGCAGGGCGTTGTCGATCGTCTTGCAGTCGCAGCCCAGCTCGTCGCCCATCTCCTCATAGGAGAGCCCCTCGAGGTAGCAGCGCAGCGCGTCCGCCTCGAGGCTCGAGAGTCCGGTGCCGAGCGCGAAGACGAGGCTCTGCAGCTCCTGGGTCGAGACGACGCACACAGAGGGGTCGTTCGTCTGCGGGCCTGGGAGCGCATCGCCGAGCGTGCACTCGCCCTCGTTGTCCTGACCGGCGGGCGTGTGGCTGAAGGAGATGTACTGATTCAGCGGCTGGTGCTTGTAGCGGGTCGCTGTCTTGATCGCGGTGATGATCTGCCGCGTCACGCACAGCTCGGCGAAGCTGCGGAATGAGGTCTCCTTGTCGGCCCTGAAGTCGCGGACTGCCTTGTAGAGCCCGATCAGCCCCTCCTGGATCAGGTCGTCCGATTCGCCGCCGGCGAGAAAGTACGAGCTCGCCTTCAGCCGGACGAAGCTGGTGTAGCGACGCATCAGCGCGTCGAGCGAGGTCTGGCTGCCGTTTCGAGCCTTCATCACGAGCTGGAGATCCTCAAGCTCTCGTTGAGCCTTCTGTGCGGTTTGAACTGCGGCGGCGGTGCGGGGCGACATCGCGATTCTCCTGGATCAACGGGAAAGAGACGATGCGTTCTCCGTGTCGAACGCCCAACCCTCACCCTGAAGTTGAGCCGGAACATAGCAGTGTCGCGCGCAAGTTACAACCCCTTTGCAGTGGAACGAATATGTTAGGAACGTGTGTTCGCGTCGCGGCAGGCTCCCAGACGCAAGGCCGTCACAAGTACAGACTGTTACTTGGAGCCCTTGTGCCGCCGCCGCGCCTCGTAGAGGAGGAGCGAGGCGGCGACGCTCACGTTCAGCGACTCGACCTTCCCCGCGAGCGGGATCGCGATCGCGCCGTCGCAAGCCCGGCGGACGAGCGGGCGGACACCCTTCCCCTCGGCGCCGAAGACGAGGGCCAGGCCCCCGGACAGGTCCGCTTGCCACATGTCCTCCTCTGCATCCACCGCCGCGGCATAGATCCAGAGGTCGCCGCGTTTGATCTCGTTCAGGAAGCGCGCGAGGTTCGGCACGACGGCCACAGGTAGGTGCTCGACCGCGCCGGCCGACGAGCGGCAGACGGCCGCGGTGACCCCCGCCGACCCGTGGGCGGGCACGATCACCCCGCTCGCCCCCGCGCCCTCAGCGCTCCGGCAGACGGCGCCGAGGTTGCGCGGGTCGGTGACCTGGTCGAGGCAGGCGAGCAACGGCGTCTCGGCGCCGGCGAGCTCGTGGGCATCGGCGTAGCGATACGGCTCGCACCACGCGAGCACGCCCTGATGGTCGCGCGTACCGGCGGCGTCGCTCAGCTCGCGATCCGGCTTCACCTGGAGCCGAGGGCCGTCCGCAAGCCAGGACTCTGCCGAGGCAGCCCGCTCCGTTGCCCAGAGCTCGAGTACCTCTCGCGGCCCACACAGCGCCTCGCGAACCGGCCGGCGGCCGTACACCTGCTCGCGCGTCACGCCTTCGGCACGAGCCGGTAGGCGTCCGCCTCGTCCCGGACCTCCCACCCCGCTGCCTCGATCTCAGCGCGAAGCCGATCGGACTCAACGAAGTCGCGCGCCACGCGTGCCTCCTGCCGGCGACGCGCCAGCTCCTCGACCTCGGCGGGCGCCTCCTGCTCCTCGGCGAGCGAAGCCAGTCCGAAGACGTCGAGCGCTCGCCGCAGCAGCTCGTGGTCGCGCCACTCGTGCATGAGCGCCAGCGCCTCGGGCGTCGAGAAATCGTCGTCGAGACTCTCCTTGAATCGCTCCCACGATCCTTCCGGCGCCGGCTGAGACGGATTGCGAAAGCTCTCGCGGAGACCGTCGGCGCGCGCCAGGGCCGACGCCATCCGTTCGGCCGAGAAGTCGATCGGGCTGCGCCAGTGCGCGGTCAGGAAGAAGAGCAGCACCGCCTCGCGCCCCCATTCGTCCAGCACGTCCATGATCGTCTCGACGTTCCCGACCGACTTCGACATCTTCTCGCCCGTGAAGCGAAGCATCCCGTTGTGCATCCAGATCCGCGCAAAATCATGACCGCGTGCGCGCGACTGAGCGAGCTCGTTCTCGTGGTGGGGGAAGACGATGTCTCGCCCACCGCCGTGGATCTCGAACGCTGGCCCCAACAGCTTCTCTGCCATCGCCGAGCACTCGATGTGCCACCCTGGGCGGCCTTTGCCCCACAACGAGTCCCAAGACCTGTCCTCCTCCGGCTTCGACGCCTTCCACAGCGCAAAATCGCGCGGGTCTTCCTTGCGAGGATTTGGCTCCTGCTCCTCGACCTGTTCCGGGCGCTGCCCAGAGAGCACGCCGTATTCTGGCGATCTGGAGACGCGGAAGTAGACATCGCCACCGACCGCGTAGGCGAACTCGCGCTCGAGAAGCTCAGCGATGAAATCCTTGATCGGCTCGATCATCGCTGTCACTCTGGGAAACTCATCGACCTCGTCGAGACCGAAGCGGCCGACGTCGTCGAGGTACCACGCGGTCGCCCTATCGGCGCGCTCGCCGCTGCGACCAGGCGCAGCCACGAAAATCTTGTCGTCGACGTCGGTGATGTTGTGGACGAGCTTGACGCTGTAACCGCGCAGGCGGAGCCAGCGCGCATACCAGGAGCCGACCAGGTACGGACGCGCATTGCCGATGTGAGCCCGCGCGTAAACAGTTGGGCCGCAGAAGTACATCCCAATCTCGCCCGCCGACGGTGGCGGAAGTTCCACGACGCTGCCCGTGAGCGTGTCAGAGAGCCGCATCGATCCGCCGCAGCGCCTCGTCGCGCGGGAGCGCGGCGATTACGGCCCAGAGCTCCGGGCCGCGCTCGGCGCCGGTCAGCGCGAGCCGGAGCGCCTTCAGGTCGCCGCCGACCGCCTTCAGCTCCCGCACGATCTCCTTCCCGTCGAGGCCGTTCGCGCGGAGCTCGGAGAACCGCTCGAGCGTCGGCCGCGCCTCGCCCGGAAGCTTCACCGCCTGCGGCTCGAGGATCGTCAGCGCCATGGCGCGGGCCTCATTCAGGTCGCGTGCGCCGCGCAACGCCTGCGCCAGCTCGACCGGCGCGCCGACGCGGGCTGCCAGCTCCTCCTCGGGGAGCGCGGAGATCGCATCGATCGCGAGTCTGCGCAGCCGTGGCAGGTCGAGGTGGACGTCGTGCGCCGGCTCGCCGAGCTCGTCGAGGTATGCACGCGCCGCCTCCGCGGGGATCCCCGCGTGGCGTAGATCCTCCACCGAGGAGACGGCTTCGCCACGCTTCGAGAGCTTGCGGCCGTCCTCACCGAGGAGCAAGCCGTGGTGGACGTACTCCGGCGGCTCGAAGCCGAGCGCTCGCGCCAGCTTCTGCTGAAGCTCGCTGTTCGGGCGATGGTCGGAGCCGCGGACGACGTGCGTGATCTCGAAATCGGCGTCGTCGACGACGCTCGCCAGGTGATAGGTGGGGCTGCCGTCCGGCCGGAGCAGCGTCAGCCGGCCGAAACGGAGCGCGCCCTCGACGTCCTCGCTCCCCACAGTCCGCGCCGCCTCGCGGTGCCGCTCCGCACGCCCGCTCTGCCGAAGCGGCCCCTCGTCCCACCCGATTCCGAGCCATTCGAGATCGGCGACGATCCGCTCGACGGCGCCCGGCACCTCGCGCTCCACGTCCGTGTCGTCGATCCGGAGCAGGAACCAGTGTCCGCGCCGGCGATTCGCAGCGGCCGAAATGGCACCGCCGAGGTGGAGCGAGCCGGTGGGGCTGGGAGCGAAGCGCGTACGAGTGACCACGCTCAACCTAGAGGTTGATCCCCCTCATGCCCGCCTCCGTGTAGCGGCCGCCGGCGGCGGCACCGAGCGGGAAGGCCTCGTCGAGAGCGGCGACATCCTCACCGGTCAGCTCCACCTCCGCGGCAGCCGCGTTCTGCTCGAGGTAGGCGACGCGCTTCGTGCCGGGGATCGGGACGACGTCGTCGCCGCGAGAAAGCACCCAGGCGAGCGCGATCTGGCCGGCGGTGACGCCCTTCGCCTCGGCGAGCGCCTCGACGTGCTCGACGAGCCGGAGGTTCGCCTCCAGGTTCTCGTCCCCGAAGCGAGGCAGCGCGCCTCGGAAGTCCTGCTCCGGCAGGTCGGCCTGCGAGCGAATCGCCCCGGTCAGGAAGCCGCGGCCGAGCGGCGAATAGGCGACGAGCCCGATCCCGAGCTCCCGCAGCGTCGGCAGCACCTCGGCCTCGACGTCGCGCGTCCAGAGCGAGTATTCGGACTGGAGAGCCGAGATCGGGTGGACAGCGTGCGCGCGCCGGATCGTCTCCGCGCTCGCCTCGGAGAGACCGAGGTAGCGCACCTTTCCGGCTTCGACGAGCTCTGCCATCGCGCCCACGGTCTCCTCGATCGGCGTCTCGGGGTCGACGCGGTGCTGGTAGTAGAGGTCGATCGTCTCGACTCCGAGCCGCTCGAGCGATGCGTCGCAGGCGGCGCGCACGTAGTCGGCGTCGCCACGGATCCCGAGCCGCTCGCCGTTCTCCCCGCGGACGTTCCCGAACTTCGTCGAGAGCACGACCTCGTCGCGGCGCCCGGCGATCGCGCGCCCGACGAGTCGCTCGTTCGTGAAGGGTCCGTACATGTCGGCCGTGTCGAGAAAAGTCACGCCGAGCTCGAGCGCACGATGGATCGTCGCGATCCCGGCCTCCTCCGCGGGCGGCCCGTAGAACTCCGACATCCCCATGCAACCGAGTCCCTGCGCGCTTACGCGTAGTCCTTGGCCTCCCAGCGATCGCTGCTCCATCGTCTCCTCCTCGTCGAGGATTCCAGCCTACGTGCAGGACGTCCTGGAGCTTCAGCGACGAGCGCGCCACCCCGACTGGAGCAACGCGTAAACGAGCTCGCTCTGCCACTCACCTTTGACGAACTCGTTCTCGATGAGATGTGCCTCACGGCGCATGCCCAGGCGCTCGAGAACGCGGGCGGAGGCCGTGTTCCGGGCCTCCAAACGACCGACGACGCGGTGCAGTCCCAGATCGTCGAACGCGACCGCCAGCACCGCTCGGGCAGCCTCGGTCGCGAAGCCGCGGCCCTGATAGGCACGGTTGAAGACAAACCCGATCTCACCCTGGCGGTGGGCCTTGCTCACCCATTGCAGGCTGCAGTCTCCGATTAGCTCGCCCGACTGGCGCACGACGACCGCTGCGCTCAACCAGTCTCCCTCACTGGAAACCGTCGCGCCGTCGATCTTCCTGCTGAGCAGAGCACGCACCTCCTCGCGGCTGCGGGGTTCGTTGTAGAGGTAGCGCGCAATCTCGGCATCCGAATGGATCGCGAAGAGGGCGTCGAGATCATCCTCGCCGAAGGGGCGCAACACGAGCCTCTCGGTCTCGAGCGGCCAGACGGGTGCGATGGCTTGATCCGACATCGACGATCGCGACGATACCGCCGCGCGACGGACGGCTACGCGAGCGAAGTCGTTGCGGCGCCGGTTCGGCTGCTCCGCACGTTGCGGATGCTCGGCAACGCGACGACGACAAGGGTCGAGACGACGATCCAGGCAGCGCCGCCCGCCAGAACCCAGTCAATCCCGACGGCCGCGGCGAGCGAGCCGACGACGGCGTAGCCAACCGGAGCGAGAACGAGCCCACCCACCGAGCCGTAGGCAGCAACGCGAGAGAGCGCGTGCTCCGGAACCTGCCGCTGCAGCGTCGTCAGCCAGAGCGCGCCCCAGAAGCTCGCCTGTCCGCCGCCGAGGAACGCTGCAGCGACGATGGCGATCGTCGGGGCGGCTGCAGCAAGGAGAGCGAGTTGCGGCGCGGCGAGCAGAATCGCCGCGAACGCGGCAACGAGCGGCCGCGCGGGCCGCCAGCGCGCAGCGACGGCGCTTCCTGCGATCAGCCCCGCTGCGAAGCCGGCGCCGATGAACCCCCAGGCCGCGGCGCCGCCGAGCGCCCGCTCGGCGACAATCGGGCCAAGCGCAAAGAAACCGACAAGCGCGAACGCGTTCAGAAGCGCAACATGCATCGTTCCGACCCACAGCCAGGTCCGCGATCGGAACTCGCTCCAGCCTTCGCGGAGGTCACGAATGAAGGCGATCGCTGGGCGCACGACAACCGTCCCCTTGATCTCGATCGACATGATTGCCAGGGCGCTGATGAGGAACGACGCCGAGTCGATCGCGAGCGCGATTCCTGCGCCGAAGGCGGCGACCAGGACTCCGCCGGCGATCTGGCCGACGAGCGCTGCGCTGTTCCGCGCAAGGTCGAGGAGAGCGTTCGCCGGCTGTAGGTGCTCTGGCGCCGCGACCTGAGGCACGAGCCCCACGGACGCCGGGCCGAAGAAGGCCTGTGCCACCCCACCGAGCCCGAAGAGGACGAGCAGATGCCAGAGCTGCGCTTGCCCGATCAAGAGGAGGGCTGCGGCAACTCCTTGACTCAGGAAGCGAGCGAGATCCGAGCCGATCATGACGGCGCGCCGCGGCAGCCGGTCGCCGACGACGCCACCGACGAGCACGAAGAGAAGCAGGGGCAATCGGGTCGCTGCTAGAACGAATCCGACTGCGGCGACCGAGCTCGTCGTCTCCAAGACGGCGAAGGCGAGAGCGACCGTCGCGAAGGAGCTGCCGAGCGTCGACGTGGCCGTGGCGGCGAGGAGGAGCCGGAAGTTCCTCGTCCCGAGCGGAGCCATCACGAACGCATGTTCCCATGAATGAACGCGTTCTGCAATGCTCAGCTCGGGGCCGAGCTGCTCACGTCACGTCACACCTGCGCGGTGAGCCGCTCGGCCAGGGCGCGCACGCTCGCCCGCAGCTCGTCCGGCCGGTGGATCGCGAAGTCGCAGCCGAGGCCGGCGAGGAGGGTTGCCATCCAGTCGAGCGAGTCGACGCGCATCCGCACGAGCGTGCCCCCAGGATCGCCGACGAGCTCGGCGAGCGTCACGGGAATGCGTCGCACGGCCTGGTCGATCGGCAGGTCGAGCAGAACCTCGACCGACCACCTCCACGGTACGCCGGCGAGCGAGCGGGTCACGTGCGTAACGGCGCCGAATCCCTCCGGCGGCGAGACTGCCGCGCCGTCGGCGAGCTCGATGCGCCACATCCGGTCGACCCGGAACGTGCGCAGATCGTTCCGAAGGTGGTCGTAGGCGGCGAGGTACCAGCGCCCGGAGTGGACGACGAGACCGTGCGGGCTGAGCTCGCGCTCGGACTCCTCCCCTGAGAAAGAGCGATAGGCGGTGCGGAGCCGGCGGCGCCGGCGAATCACGTCGGCGAGCAAGAGCACCGCGGCGGAGTCGGCGGGGGCGCCGCCCGTCGCGGCCGTGAACGCGAGTGTCTCCTCGAGCGCTTCGACCTGCCTGCGGAGCGTCGACGGCAGCACGCGGTTGATCTTCGCGAGCGCGCCGTCAACGGCCGCGGACGCGCCGTCCGGCCCGGATCGGCGGGTCGCAAGGAGCCCCAGCACGACCACGACCGCCTCCTCGTCGCTCAGCATCAGCGGCGGCAGCCGGTAGCCCGGCCGGATCCTGTAGCCGCCGCCGACACCGCGCTGCCCTTCGACCGGGATCCCGAGCTCCTGGAGGATGCCGATGTAGCGCCGCACCGTGCGCGCGTCGATCCCGAGCAGATCGGCGACCTCGCGGCCGGTCGTGAGCGGGCGCGCCTGGAGGAGCTCGAGCAGCTCGAGCAGGCGAGAGGTGGGCGAGGCCATGCGGAGATTCAAGCAGCGATAGAGGGCTGAAACCGCCCTATTTGGGCTCTAGGCTCGCGGCGTCAACGAATGGAGGGCTTTCGATGAGCAACATCGGCGACTTCGACTTCTGGCTGGGCGAATGGACGGTCCACAACCGGCGGCTGCGCGAGCGCCTCGCCGGGTCGGACGAGTAGGAGGAGTTCGAGGCCGCGTCTCGCGCCTGGAAGATCCTCGACGGGCACGGAAACGAAGACGAGTTCCGCACCGACCACGGCGGCGGCTTCGTCGGCATGTCGTTCCGCTTCTTCGACGCGACGACGCGACAGTGGTCGATCTACTGGGCCGACAGCCGCCGGCCGGGCTTGCTCGACCCGCCGGTGCTCGGCTCGTTCTCGGGCGATGTCGGCGTCTTCGAGGGGGGTGACACGTTCGACGGCCGGCCGATCCGCGTCCGCTTCACCGGAGTTCCGCATGAGGTAGGTGCGCGTGGTGCCTGCGATCCCGCATGGGC
>JANDLU010000054.1 GCA_024330215.1 Candidatus Gaiellasilicea maunaloa | reverse complement strand
CGAGCGCCACGCGACGCAGACCGCGGGTCTCCTCGTCGGCCGGGGTGAGATCCGGGGTGTCGCCCCTGGGGCGATGCTGCAGCCGATCAGGATCGCCGGCTGGCAGCCAAGCGCCGCCGGCGATTTCGCCGTCTACGGGCGGACCGATCAGCTGCTCGCCGGGCTGGAACGGGCAGTCGATCCGGATAGCGACGGCAGCGCACTCGACGCTGCTCGCGTCGCCGTGGTCGGCGTGGCCGAGCCTTTCGCCGCGTTCTCCGCCGGCCCTGTCGCCCGGGCCGTTGCAGGCGCCGCGACGCTCGACACGCTCGTCGTCGTCGCGGCCGGGAACGACGGGCCCGCCGGTCCTGGATACGGCAGCGTCGGCGGGCCGGGTGGAGCGCCCGGGGCTATCACGGTCGGCGCCTCGGACGAGCGACGGCGGAACTCGACCGCGCGGGTCGTCATCCGTGCCGGGCTGCGGATGCTTCTCGACCGCGAGCTACCTCTCGGCGGCTCCGTCGCGCCCGAGCGCAGGCTTTCGCTCGAGGTCGTGCGACCCGACGCCGAGGCTCGGAGCGGCGCTCGTGTCGATCCCCTTGCGCGCTTCTTCGACCGCGGCGGCTTCAGCATCGTCGCCGGCCGCGCTGCCCTGCTCGCACGCGCCGCCGACCCGATCGACGTCGGCAGGCGGGCGACGGTTGCGGGCGCCGCGGCGCTGCTCGTCGACAGCCCCGTGCCGGCCGGGGCGCTGGGACTCGACGAGAGGCTCACCGTGCCGGTGGTCGGTCTGCCCGCCGCGGTCGCGCGCGCCGTCCGCGAGGCGCTCGCGCGCGGGATCGGCGTCACCGTCTCCCTCGGTGCCCCCGAACTGCGTCCGAATGCCGGCGCGGACAGCGTGGCGCCGTTCTCCTCACGCGGGCTCGCGTTCGGCGGCGGCGTCAAGCCCGAGCTCGTCGCGCCGGGTGTCGCGCTCGTCACCTCCGACGCGGGCCGGAACGACGATCGCAGTCCCCGCTACGCGACGATCAGCGGCACGAGTGCCGCCGCGGCGCTCGCGGGCGGTGCAGCGGCTCTCGTGGCGCAATCGCGGCCGGAGCTCGACGCCGCGTCGCTGAAGGGAGTGCTCGTCGGGACAGCCGTACCGTTCGTCGGCACCGCGGCGTCCGCGCAAGGAGCCGGCTTCCTCGATCCCGGGGCTGCGTCGGCCGCGGAGGTCGCGGCGAGTCCGGCGGCGATCGGGTTCGGCGCAGCCGGAGGGACGGGCTGGCGGTCGCGCCGGACGGTCACGATCGAGAACGTGTCGACGCGGCGGCTCGCGATCGGAGTCGCGGCCGAGGTCGAGGGCATCGCCGGTGTGTCGGTGCGCGCGAAGCCGGATCGGATTCGGCTCGCGGCGGGGGAGGAGGCAAAGGTCGTGCTGACGGCGCGCGTCGCGTTCGTTCCTCGCAACCTGGGCGCGATCACCGGCTCGATTCGACTCGACGTGAGTGGCGGCGGGCACCTGAAGATCCCGTGGGCGGTGGCGCTCCCCTCCCAGAATGCGCCCCTTCTCGGCCAGATTCGGCTCTCGGCGGCCAGTTTCCGCGCCTCCGATCGGGCGCCCGCCGTCCTCAGCGTCCGCGCCGGCAGCGTCACCAACCGTGCCGGCAGGACGCAGCTACGACCGCTCGCCCGCCTCGACGTCGAGCTCTGGCGCGGCGGCGAGAAGCTCGGCCTGCTCGCGCGCCTCCGCGACGTGCTGCCGGGCAGCTACGCATTCGGACTGACGGGACGCGGGCCGAACGGCGGGGGACTCGCGCGCGGCCCCTATCGGCTCCGCGTTCTCGCGATTCCACCGGACGGGGTCTACGAGCGCCGCTTCGTGCGCTTTCGAATCCGCTGACGTACACTCCGGCGCGGCATTGAACTCGAGATCGAGTTCTGAGCGACCCGGGAGGCAGTCGATGAGCACCGCGGAAGCGCCCACGCACCTGCACGAGAATCCCTACGAGATCGCGCGGCAGCAGTTGCGTCGCGTCGGCGAGACGTTCGGGATCGACCCCAACCTGATCGGTGTGCTCGAGCTGTGCAAGAAGTCGGTCGAGGTCTCGATCCCGGTTCGGCTGGACGACGGCGGCGTCAACGTCTACACGGGCTACCGCGTCACCCACAACATCGCGCGCGGCCCGTCCAAGGGCGGGATCCGCTACCACCCCGCGGTGACTCTCGACGAGGTCAAGGCGCTCTCGATCTGGATGACGTGGAAGTGCTCGCTGATGGGGCTGCCGTTCGGCGGCGCCAAGGGCGGAGTCGTCGTCGACCCGAAGCTCCTCTCGCGGCGCGAGCTCGAACGGATGACGCGCCGCTTCACGAGCGAGATCATCAACGAGATCGGCCCGGAGAAGGACATCCCGGCGCCCGATGTCGGCACGGATGCCAGCGTGATGGCCTGGATCTTCGACACGTACTCGATGAACAAGGGCCATTCCGTGCTCGGCGTCGTCACCGGCAAGCCCCTCGCGATCGGCGGCTCGCTCGGGCGCCTGGAGGCGACCGCGCGCGGCGCGCTCTACTGCATCGAGGAGGTTCTGCGCGAGGAGTCGCGCTCGATCGACGGCCTGCGCGTCGCGGTTCAGGGCGCCGGCAACGTCGGCGGTCACCTCGCGCGGATGCTCGGGGAGGAAGGCGCGAGCGTGATCGCGATCTCCGATTCGCAGGGTGGGATCCACAACGCCACGGGACTCGACATCCCCTCGGCGCTCGCCTACAAGGCCGAGAGAGGCAGCTTCGACGGCTTCCGCGACGCGGAGTCGATCACGAACGAGGAGCTGATCCTGCTGGAGTGCGACGTGCTCGCGCCGTGCGCGCTCGAGCAGGTGATCACGGCCGAGAACGCCGCGCAGGTGCAGGCGCGAATCGTCTGCGAGGGCGCGAACGGCCCGGTCACGCCGGGCGCGGACGAGATCCTCGAGGAGCGCGGAATCGTCGTGCTTCCGGACGTGCTCGCGAACGCAGGCGGAGTCGTCGTCTCCTACTTCGAGTGGGTGCAGGGCCTCCAGGAGTACTTCTGGAAGGAGGAGGAGGTGAACGCGCGCCTGAACGACATCGTCACCCGCGCGTTCCGCGAGACCTGGGAGACGCGCGAGCAGCATCGGACGAGCATGCGCATGGCCGCCTACGGGATCGCGGTTCGGCGCGTCGCCGAGGCGACGATCACGCGCGGCCTGTATCCGTAAAGATTCTCGGCTGCGCCGACAATCTCTAGCCATGGGAACGAGCGCCAGGGTCGTGATCTACACGGCGTCCGGATGCCATCTCTGCGACGCGGCGCGCGAGAATGTCGTAGCCGTGTGCGGCGAGGAGTTCGCGACGATCGACATCACCGGCGACGCCGAGCTCGAGGCGCGGTATCGCGAGTCGATCCCGGTGATCGAGATCGACGGGGTGCGGGCGTTCACCTACTTCGTCCAGCCGGAAGCGCTGCGTCACCGCTTGGGAGAGCGGCCGCGCTGACAGTTCCTCCTTCGGCACGCAGGGGTGGCTGGCATCATGTGACTCACTGTTACAAACGAAGGAGCACGAGAGTTGGCGGAACGTCTGACGGTGGGGGTGGCCGCGCGCCTGAGCCGGTACCTGCAGGTGCTGACGCAGGCGAAGAAGATGGGCAAGGAGCGGATCTCCTCGCAGGAGATCTCCGACTACACGAACATCAACGCCACCCAGATCCGCCGCGACCTCTCCGGATTCGGCAAGTTCGGGAAACGCGGGGTTGGCTACAACATCGACTCGCTGCTCGGCGAGATCCGCAAGATCCTTCGCACGCAAGGGCAGCACAACATCGCGCTGATCGGCGCGGGGCGGCTCGGCCAGGCGATCGCGAGCTCGCCGATCTTCGCCGAGCACGGGATCAACATCGCCGCAGTCTTCGACACCGATCCCGACAAGGTCGGTCGCTCGATCGGCAGCCTCGCAGTGACGCCGTACGCGCAGCTGGCCGACACCGTGCGGGACCGCAACATCATCGTCGGCGTGATCGCAGTCCCCGCCGACGGCGCCCAGCAGGCCGCGGACGACCTGATCGAGGCTGGTGTCAAGATCGTCTTCAACTACTCCGAGGCGCTCCTCGACGTGCCGACAGACGTGGCCGTCCACGCCTCGAACCCGGCGGTCGAATTGCTCTACGCGCTCTACTTCCACCTGACCTGACGGACACGTCCGGGCTTTGACCCCGGCCATGTCCCTCGCGGAGGTTATGTGAGCGGAGATCCTCTGCAAGCGCACCGTTTTGGCTCGCTCGGACACGTTCCTGGTGGACGTGTCGGGGGTCAGAGCCCGGACATGTCCCGCGCGGAGGGTTGACGCGAGAGGCAGGATGAGCGGCAATGCGCATCCTCCTCTGGCACGGGTACCTGCTCGGCGGCACCGGCTCGAACGTCTATACGCGGGCGCTGGCGCGGGAGTGGTCGAACGCGGGCCACGACGTCACGGTGTTCAGCCAGGAGCCGTGCCCGGAGCTCTACGACCTCGGCGTCGCGAAAGCGGAGCGATCCGACGTTGACGGCCTCCTGCCCGTCTTCGTGCTCGATCGCTACGAGGGCTACGAGGTGAAGCTCGTCCAGGACTGCAGCCGCGAGGAGCTCGAGCGCTGGGTCGAGGCGAACGCCGCCGCTCTGCGGGAGCACCTCCCCGCGGAGGTCGTCTTCTGCAACCACGTCCTGCTCGGCGGCCCCGTCGGCGCGGCGGCGGGCGCACCGTTCGCGGTCAAGGCGCACGGCTCCGAGCTCGAGTACGTGCTGCGCGGCCGGCCGGAGCTCGCGGCGTGGGGGAGACATTCGCTGGAGCGAGCGCAGGCCGTCTTCGTCGGCTCGAGCCATATCCGCGAGGTGCTCGAAGACGTGGTCGGTCACGTCGAGCGGGTCCACGAGGTTCCGCCCGGGGTCGACGTCGACGACTGGCGGCCACGTGCGCGCACCGAGGCGCTTGCTGGGCTCGTCGCGGAGGCCCGCCGCGATCCGCCCAACCCCGGCAACGCGAGCGAACGGCTGCCCGACGAGGGCAACGCCGAGCGGCTCTCGGAGTTCCTCGCCGGAGACGAGCCCACGGTTGTCTACTTCGGCAAGCTGCTCTACAACAAGGGCGTTCACGTCCTGCTCGACGCGCTCCGCGAGGTCGAGGCGCGGGCGGTGATCGTCGGCTTCGGCGACTATCGCGAGGAGCTGGAACGGCTCGCCGGCACGCGAACCCTCTTCATCGGGCCGCTAGAGCACCGCCACCTCGTCCACCTGCTGCCGCTCGCCCACGCGACCGTCGTCCCCTCGATCTTCCCGGAGGCGTTCGGGATGGTCGCGGCCGAGGCCGCCGCCGCCGGCTCGCCGCCGCTCGTCGCGCGCCATTCGGGGCTCGCCGAGATCGCCGAAGGACTGGAGCGGGAGTATCCGCCGCGGTTTCGTCACCTCGCGAGCTTCGAGACCGGCGACGCCGGCGAGCTCGCACGCAAGCTGAACGAGCTGCTGGCGCTCCCCGAAGCCGATCGCGCCGCCCTCTCGGGGGCCGCGCGCCAGGCCGTCCTCGCGCGCTGGAGCTGGGCCGGGGTGGCGCGCCGCCTGCTGGAGCCATTCCACTACCCTCCGGCCAGAAATGGGTGACGAGCAGCGAATCCCGCCCGACGAGCTGCTCCGGAACGCGCGGGCAGCGTTCGACGGCGGCACCGATTTCACCGTCGCCGTCGAGGAGGAGTTCGCGCTTCTCGACCCCGCGAGCCTCGACCTCGTCAACCGCTTCGAGGACGTCAAGGCCCAAGCGCAGGGGACGGCCCTCGAGCCGAACCTCGTGGGCGAGCTGATCGCCTCGGAGGTCGAGGTGAAGACCGGGCGCTGCGAGACGTTCGCCGAGATCCCGAGCGCGCTCCTCGAGCGGCGCGGCCAGCTCCAGGCGCTCGTCGAGCCGCTGGGGCTCGCGCTCGGGGCAACCGGCACCCATCCGTGGGCGCCGTGGCAGGAGCAGCGGATCATCGACACGCCGCACTACCGCAGAAACGACGAGCTCCTCCGCTACGTCGTCTGGCGCAACAACAGCTTCGGGCTCCACGTCCACGTCGGGATCCGCGGCGCCGATCGCGCGATCGCCGTCGTCAACGGGCTTCGCACGTTCCTGCCGGAGCTGCTCGCGCTCTCGGCGAGCTCGCCCTTCCACGACCGCGTCAACACGGGGCTTCATTCGGCGCGGACGCAGGTCTTCACCCGCTTCTTCCCGCGCTGCGGCGTCCCGGACGCGTTCGCGTCGTGGCAGGAGTACGAGGACTACGTCCGCTTCCTCTACGCGACAGGCTCGATCGACGAGCACACCCAGCTCTGGTGGAGCGTGAGGCCGCACCTCGCGATCCCGACCGTCGAGATCCGGATCTGCGACGCCCAGCCCGACGCCGGCGAGGCGACCGCGCTCGCCGCGCTCGCCGCCTCGCTCGCCGCGCGGATCGCGCGCGCGCACGACGAGGGCGAGCCGCTCGCAGGGCATCCGCCCGCCGTGCAGCCGCATCGCCTGATCGAGGAGAACCTCTGGCGTGCGATCCGGTACGGGCTCTCCGGCCGGCTGATCGATCTCGACCGCGGCGACGTCGTCCCTGCCCGCGAGCGGCTCGAGCGGCTGCTCGAGTGGGTGGCGCCGGTCGCCGACGAGATCGGCGCGACTCCGTACCTCGCGATCCCCGAGCGGAACGCGGCCGAGCGGCAGATCGCCCGCTTCGAGGAGGGCGCGACGCTCGAGCAGATCTACGCCGAGCAGGTGGAAGTCCCCGTCCGAGGCTAGCTGCACCGTCCGGGCTTGTGATAGATAATCCCCCGCGCCGAGACAGCTCGGCGCTCACTTTGTGACGGGGTAATAGACGGAGGATGGATGAACTTCTTCAATGACCACGCGGTGCTCTTCGCGCTGATCTGCGCGGGCGTCGCGGTCGGCTTCGGGATCTACTTCACGCTCTGGTTGCTGCGCCAGCCGGCGGGCTCGGAGCGGATGCAGGAGATCTCGCGCGCCGTGCAGGAGGGGGCCGCGGCCTACCTGCGGCGGCAGTACATCACGATCGCCGGCGTGGCCCTCGTGCCGTTCCTGCTGCTCGGGTTCTACAACGAGCTCGGCTGGGGAACCGCGATCGGCTTCGCGGTCGGGGCGCTCCTCTCCTCGGCGGCCGGCTTCATCGGGATGAACGTGGCCGTGCGCGCGAACACGCGCACCGCCGAGGCGGCGAAGTCAGGACTGCGGCCGGCGTTCAACGTCGCCTTCCGCGCCGGCTCGGTGGCGGGTCTGCTCGTCGTCGGGCTCGGCCTGCTCGGGGTCGCCGGCTACTACGGAATCCTCACGAGTATCCTCGACAACAGCCAGGACTCGGCCATCGACGACCTGATCGGCCTCGCTTTCGGCGGCTCGCTGATCTCGGTCTTCGCGCGTCTCGGCGGCGGCATCTTCACGAAGGCGGCCGACGTCGGCGCCGACCTCGTCGGCAAGATCGAGGCCGGAATCCCGGAGGACGATCCGCGCAACCCAGCCGTGATCGCCGACAACGTGGGCGACAACGTCGGCGACTGCGCCGGGATGGCCGCCGACCTCTTCGAGACCTACGCGGTCACCGCGGTCGCCGTGATGCTGCTCGGGACGGCCTTCCCGCTCGGAAACCTGCCGCTCTATCCGCTCGCGCTCGGCGGGATCTCGATCCTCGCCTCCGTGATCGGCGTCTACTTCGCCCGCGTCGCGCCGAACGGCTCGATCATCAACGCGCTCTACAAGAGCGTGCTCGTCGCGACCGTGCTCTCGGCGCTCGGCTTCATCCCCGTCACGCTGGCCTTCGACGACGGTAACTTCACCTTCGGCGAGCTCTACGGCTCCGCGCTCGTCGGCCTCGTGATCACGTTCCTGCTCGTCGCGATCACCGAGTTCTACACCGGGAGCCGCTGGAATCCGGTCAAGTCGATCTCGAGGGCCTCGCAGACCGGCCACGCGACCAACATCATCGAGGGTCTCGCCGTGGGGATGCGCGCGACCGCGGCGCCGGTGCTCGTGATCGCGGCCGGGATCGTGGCCGCCTATGAGATCGCGGGCGGCGGCCGCGAGGGCCTCTACGGGATCGCGATCGCCGTGATGGCGCAGCTCTCGATGGCGGGCCTGATCGTCGCGCTCGACGCGTTCGGTCCGGTTACGGACAACGCCGGTGGGATCGCAGAGATGGCGCATCTGGACGAGTCGGTGCGCACGATCACGGATGCGCTCGACGCCGTCGGCAACACGACGAAGGCCGTGACGAAGGGGTACGCGATCGGCTCGGCCGGGCTCGCCGCTCTCATCCTCTTCGACGAGTACACGCGCGGTCTCGCCGACGCGGGCCTCAACATCGTCTTCAACCTCTCCGACCCCTACGTGATCGCGGGACTCTTCCTCGGCGGGCTGATGCCGTTCCTCTTCGCCGCGCTCGCGATGACCGCGGTCGGCCGCGTCGGCGGCGAGGTCGTCGTCGAGGTGCGCCGCCAGTTCGCCGAGATGCCCGGGATCATGGAAGGCACCCAGCGCCCGGACTACAGCCGCGCGGTGGACATCGTGGCCAAGTCGGCGATCCGGAAGATGCTCCTGCCGGCCCTGATTCCCGTCGCGATCCCGATCGCAGTGGGGATCATCAGCCCCGAGGCACTCGGCGGGCTGCTGATCGGCACGATCGTGACCGGACTCTTCCTCGCGATCGCGATGACCTCGGGCGGCGGCGCCTGGGACAACGCGAAGAAGCTGATCGAGGACGGCGCTTTCGGCGGCAAGGGCTCAGACGCGCACGCCGCATCGGTCACCGGCGACACCGTCGGCGACCCCTACAAGGATACGGCGGGGCCGGCGATCAACCCGATGATCAAGATTGCGAACATCGTCGCGATCCTGATCATCCCGCTCCTCATCTCGATTCACGGGTAGGTAGCGCAGCCGCGGAAGCGGCTGCGCGTCGCGCGAGGGCGGGGCCGGTCGTCTGTTGCCGGCTCCGCCGCCCAACGCGTCGGCCTCGCCGAACCTCGGGTAGGATCGGGCGGCTTGAGTGGGGCCGCCCATTCTCGGGCGGCCGGGTGAACGATCCTGGGGGAGAGAAGCGATCGTGAGAGATTTCCGGCGAATAGCCCGCATGGGCGCGTTCCTGGTGCTGCTCGGCCTGATGACAGCAGCCGTTGGCGGCGCAGCGAGTGGAGGCACGACAGCAGCGAGCGGCAACGGGCCCGACCCCGCGCTGGTCGCGAAGTTGAAGGCGAACGCGCGAGGCTCGGTCTCGATCAGCACGGACGACGGCACGAAAGCCGTCAGCTTCGTGCAGGCGGGGCAGAACGGTGACCTGCTACCGGCGAGGACGAGTGGGGCGCAGAGCAAGGCCCATGCCTTCCTCGACGAGTACGGCGCCCTCTTCGGCGTCGCGAACGCGGATGCGGAGCTGATTCCCACCTCCCTCGAGGAGGACTCGCACGGCGCCCGCCGGGTCTCGTACCGGCAGGTTCAGAAGGGCATTCCCGTCTTCGGCGGCATCGTTCGAGCACATGTCGACCGTGAGGGGCATCTGACCGCGGTCAACGGAACGATCGTTCCGGACACGGCCAACGTCAGCATCGTCCCGAGGCTGAGCGCCGGGCAGGCGGCCCGCCGAGCGATCGCGGCCGTGGTCGCGAACCCACCGACCGTTGACGCAACCGGCCGGGCGGCGGACACGAGCAATCTCCGCGTCGCCTCGACGAAGCTCTTAGTCTACCGCCAGGGCCTGATCCGAGGCGTGGACGGCGAGAACCAGCTCGTCTACGAGGTCGAGGTAGGGAACGGCGGCTCGATCCGCGAGCTCGTCTACGTGCACGCGCACGCAGGGAAGATCGTCAACCGCTACTCGGTTGCGCCCGACGCCCTCAACCGGCAGCTCTTCGAGGAGGCGTTCGATCCGGCCAATCTGGTCTGGAAGGAAGGCGACCCGTTCCCGGGTCTCCTCGACGAGGACCAGCAGAACATCGTCCTCCACTCCGGCCAGACGTACAACCTCTTCTTCGGCGCCTTCGGCCGCGACTCGTACGACGGCAACGGCGCGACCATGAACTCGGTCAACAACGACCCGACGATCGCGTGTCCGAACGCGAACTGGAACGGTGTCACCACGAACTACTGCAGCGGCGTCACGGGCGACGACACGGTCGCCCACGAATGGGGGCACGCATACACGGACTACACGCATGACCTCATCTACCAGTGGCAGCCGGGCGCCCTGAACGAGTCGTATTCGGATATCTGGGGTGAGGTCGTCGACCTCGTCAACGGCACCGGCATCGACTCGCCGGGCGGGAAGCGCACGGTGGGAGCCTGTTCGATCTACACGACGCCGATTCCCGTGCTCGTGATCAACACGCCGACGCCGGGCACCTGCGAGGCGGGAGCGGCTTCCTTCGGGCCTCCGCTGACGGCAGCCGGCGTGACAGGCGATCTCGCTCTCGTCGACGACGGCGTCGGCGTGACCTCTGACGGCTGCGAGACGCCGTTCGTGAACGCGGCCACGCTGGCCGGGAAGATCGCGCTCATCGACCGCGGAACCTGCCCGTTCGTGGACAAGACGAAGAACTCGCAGGCGAATGGCGCGATCGGCGTCGCGATCGCGAACACGCTCGGCCGCGGCCCGTTCGGGATGGTCGGCGACGACCCGGCGATCACGATCTCGACGCTCGGGATCTCGAACGAGCACGGGGACCTGCTCAAGGGCTACATCGCGGCCGGTGGGGCGAACGTCACCCTCAAGGTGAAGTCCGGTGCCGTACCGGCCGAGGACTCGTACCGGTGGTTGAGCGGTGAGGACGACCCGGCCTTCGGCGGCGCGATCCGCGACATGTGGGAGCCGACGTGCCTCTCCGACCCGGGCAAGGTCTCGGACGCGGAGTACCAGTGCGACACGAGCGACGGCGGCGGCGTCCACACGAACTCGGGCGTGCCGAACCACGGCTACGCCCTGCTCGTCGACGGCGGCACCTACAACGGCCAGACGGTCGCCGGAATCGGCCTCGTCAAGGCGTCGCACCTCTACTGGCGGGCGCAGTCCGTCTACCAGACGCCGACGACCGACTTCGCCGATCACGCCGACGCGCTCGAGGCCTCGTGCACCGATCTCATCGGCCAGTCGCTGAACGGTCTCAGCACGGGCGCACCGGCGGGCAACTCGGGCGAGATCATCTCGTCGGCCGACTGTGCGTCGGTGACGGCGATGATCGCGGCCGTCGAGCTCCGCAAGGACCCGACGGCGCAGTGCAACTTCCAGCCGCTCCTCTCGCAGAACGTCCCGCACGTCTGCGAAGGCAGGACGAGGAAGGTCGACCCGAGTAAGACCACGTTCGGTCATGACCTCGACAACTGGACGCTCGCGAACGTGGGCGTGTACGCCGGTTGGAAGGGGACGAACTGGGTCGAGACCTCGGATCTGCCGGGCGGCCGCAAGGGTACGGCGGCCTTCGCCGAGGACCTCGACGGGCAGTGCGACGCAAACGGAGGCGACGTCTCCGGCTCCATGAGCATGACGAGCGCGTCGATCAACCTCCCGACGAGGGGAGGCACGACGATGCGGATGGTGTTCGACCACTACATCGCCACCGAGTTCGGCTTCGACGGCGGGAACGTGAAGATCAGCGTCAACGGCGGCCCGTTCACGGTCGTGCCGGCGTCGGCGTTCCTCTTCAATGGGCCGAACACGACCCTCGTGACCGCTGACGCGGGGAACACGAACCCCCTCGCCGGCGAGGAGGCGTTCAGCGGCACCGACGGCGGCCAGGTCACCGGCACCTGGGGTCAGTCGCACATCGACCTGGGGAAGCTCGGCGTCGCCGCGGGCGACACGATCCAGATCCGGTTCGACTTCGGGATGGACGGTTGCGGTGCGATCGACGGCTGGTACATCCAGAACGTCCAGGTGCTCACGTGCGAGCCCCGCACGGTCACGACCCCGGCGGCCGTGAGCGTGGTCGGCAAGCAGGACTGAGCCCGGCGGGCTCGACCCGAGAGCGAAGGGCGTCGGCTCCGGCCGGCGCCCTTCCTATTTGGCGCAGAATGGGCATCCGCAAGAGCGGCTGCCCATTTCGCGCGAAGACCCTAGGTAAGTCGGTAGGAGCGGAGCACGCTGACCCGCGGACCGGCAATCGTCTGCACGGACGTGCGGACGATTCCGACCTCCGGGGCGAAGACGAGCTCCTCGAGGCCGGCGTCGACGAGCCCCTTCGGATAGCGGAAGGTGAGCCGCACGCAGTTCCGAAATGTCCGGTCGCGGGCGTCGTGGACGACCGCCGTTCGCGAGGCCACCGTCACCTGGACGTTGCGCCAGAGCGAAAGCCCGGAGAGGTTGACCGTGTACTTCGTGCCCGCCCGGGCGCCGAGCCTCAAGAGTGCCTCCCAGCGGTGTTGGCCGTCGTCCCAGGCTTCGATGGTGCGACCGACCGTGCGGACATGCAGCTCGCGAGTGCCGGGCAGACCACGAAGCACGAGCACGTCCGAGGACGCTTGGGCGATCGAGATCGTGGCGGGACGACCGCCATCCTCGGCCTCGAGCGTCCAGCGGTTGCCGGCACCGAGCGGGAAGTAGGCGTTCCCCGCCGAGCCCGAGGCGCAGGCGGCGGAGGCGAGAGCAAGGATGAACATTGCGACCAGGGTTCTGGCCATTTCGTCAGACCTCCTTGGCCTTGAAGGCGCAGAGACGACTCGACGAGTGTAGCGTCGCCGGGCGGATCTCTAGACTCCGCCGGTGCCCAGCCGACGCAGACGGCAGGTCGAGCTCGAGCGTGTCCTCGGCACGCCCGCGCTCTTCGCCACCGCATATGGCAACGTCGGCTCGTCGATCTACTACGCGCTCGGTCTCACGGCCGTCTACGCGCTCGGGCTGACCCCCATCGTCTTCATCGTCGCGGGCGTGATCTTCGCCTGTACCGCCGCCACCTACAGCGAGGGGACCGTTCGCTATCCGGAGGCGGGAGGCTCGGCCAGCTTCGCGCGGCACGCGTTCGACGAGCTCGTCTCGTTCACCGCGGCCTGGGCGCAGATGCTCGTCTACGTCGTCACGGTCGCCGTCTCGGCATTCTTCGTCCCTCACTACCTCGCGATCTTCTGGGAGCCGCTGCGGACGAATCCCTGGGACATCGTCGGCGGCGCGATCGTGATCCTTGTGCTCGTGGCGCTGAACGTGGTCGGCGTCGCGGAGGCTGCCAAGCTCTCTGTCACGCTCGCGGTCCTCGATCTCGCGACGCAGGTACTGCTCGTCCTCGTCGGGATCGCGCTCGTGCTCAGTCCGGAGCGGCTCGTCGACAACGTCCACTGGGGCGTGGCGCCGACGTGGTCGAACCTGGCGCTCGCGGTGCCGGTCGCGATGCTGGCCTACACCGGGGTCGAGACGGTGTCGAATCTCGCCGAGGAGGTGCGCGACCCGGTCCGGAGCGTCCCGAACGCCTACAAGCTCGTGGCGCTCGCCGTCTTCGGGATCTTCTTCACCCTTCCATTCGTCGCCCTCTCGGCGCTGCCCGTCGAGCGGATCGGCGGCGAGCTCACCACACGGCTCGCGCTCTCGCCGGAGGAAGGAGGGTTCGCGAACGATCCCGTGCTCGGGCTCGTGCAGAACCTGGGCCTCGAAGGACTGATCCTCGACGGGGCCGAGATCTACGTCGGAGTCCTCGCCGCGACGATCCTCTTCATCGCGACGAACGCGGGCGTGATCGGCGCTTCGCGGATCACCTACTCGATGGCGACCTACCGCCAGCTACCCGAGATCTTCCGCCGCCTGCACCCGCACTTCAAGACCCCGTGGCTCGCGCTCGTGGTGTTTGCCGGGATCGCGCCGATCGCGATCCTGCTGCCGGGTGACGTGAACTTCGTCGGCACGCTCTACTCGTTCGGAGCGACCTTCTCGTTCACGGTTGCGCATGCCTCGATCATCCGGCTGCGGATGCTGCCCGCCGCAGAGGACGAGCAAATCGGCCGCGCTCGCCCCAACCTGAGCATCCGGGGTGTGGACTGGCCGCTCTTCGCAATCGTAGGCGGGCTCGCGACGGCCATCTCGTTCGTCGTCATCCTCGTCCAGAACGAAGCGACGCGCTGGACCGGGCTCGGCTGGATCGTGCTCGGACTGGTCGGCTACGCGATCTATCGCCGCCTCGTCCTCCGCGAGCCGGTGCGAGCGACCGTGCGAGCTCCGGTCGCGTTCGGGCCGGCGCTCGCGCTCGAGTACCGGCGGCTGCTCGTGCCCATCCTGCCGGGTCAGGCCTCCGACGACGCCCTGGACGTGGCGGCGAGCCTCGCGGCGGAGCGGGGGGCGCAAATCGCGGCGATCACCGTGCTCGAGGTCCCGCTCGACCAGCCGCTCGACGTCTCGCTCGACGCGGACGAGGCGCTCGCCAACCGGGAGCTCGACGAGGCGCGCGCGATCGGCGACTCGTACGGTGTCTCCGTGATCCCCCGCCTCGTGCGCGGCCGGAGCGCCGGTGAAGCGATCGTGGAGGAGGCTACCCGCCGAAGCACGGAGCTGATCGTGCTCGGCGCGCCGCGGAAGGGGATCGGCCGTCGCAAGCGCGCCGTCTTCGGCGGCACGGTCGACTACGTCCTCAAGAATGCGACCTGTCGCGTGATGGTGACCGCTTCGACGGAGGAGGGATGAAGCTCTACGCGACTGCTGTGCTCGTGCTGGCGCTCGTCTTCGTCGGGATCGGGATCGCCCTCATCGCGGTGACCGCGGCGAACGGCGGCGGCATCCTCGGTTTCGTCCTCGGCGGTCTCTTCGTCGCGCTCGGCGTCGGACGAATCACGCTCATGCGCAAGGGAGGAAAGTAGTGCATTTTCCCAAACGAGCAGCGCGCCGCTGCTCCCCAATCCGCGGCATCGTCTCTGGCACCGTGTCTGACACCGTGTCTGGCACCGTCTCTGGCACCGTCTCTGGCACCGTCTCTGGCACCGTGTCTGGCACCGTGTCTGACACCGTTTGCCGAGGGCACTGCTAGTGGCCAGGAAGCTGCGCGGCTTCGAGCGCGTGCTCGACGCACCGGCGCTCTTCTCGGTCGCCTACGGCGAGATCGCCTCCTCGCTCTACTTCGCGCTCGGGATCGTCGCCGCCTACGCGCTCGGCTTCACGCCCTGGGTGCTCCTCGCCGCGGGTGCGTTCTTCCTGCTCGTAGCGCTGTCCTACGCCGAGGGCACGGCGGCGATCCCGGCGACCGGCGGCGCCGCCACCTTCGTCCGCCGGGCCTTCAACGACGTGCTCGGTTTCCTGACGGGCTGGGCGCTCCTACTCGACTACCTGATCGTGATCGCGCTCTCGACGCTCTTCCTGCCGCACTACCTCGGCGCCGCCCTCGACAGGCCGGGGCTCGCCGACTCTCCCTGGGACGTCGTGCTCGCCGTCGCCGTCATTCTCGCGATCGCGGCGACCCGGCTGGCCCGGCACTCGCGCCTCTACACGGCCGGGATCGTCGTCGCCGGGCTCGATCTCGCCACGCAGCTGCTACTCGTCGTACTCGGGCTCGCGCTCCTCTTCTCGCCTGACGCACTCACGACCGGACTCTCGCTCGGCACGGAGCCCGCCTGGGAAGAGATCGCCTTCGCGCTCCCGCTCGCCCTGCTCGCGTACACGGGGCTCGAGACGGTCGCGAACCTCGCCGAGGAGACGCGCGAGCCGGGAAGGACCCTTCCGCGCAGCCTCTTCTCGGCGATCGGCCTCGTGGTCGCGATCACCGCCCTGATCGCCGTGGTTGGGATCTCCGCCTTCCCGGTCGAGAACGGGAGCACGGCGCTCGGCGAGGAGTGGCTGCGCGCGCCGATTGCCGGGATCGTCGAGGCGCTCGGCGGGCCGCTCCCCGGCTGGCTCGCCGGCGGGCTCCGGGTCTACGTCGGCCTGACCGGAGCGCTCGTCCTGTTCGTGGCGGCTACCACCTCGATCTCCGGCTTCACCCGGCTCGCGCATTCGCTCGGCGAGCACGGCCAGCTCCCGCGCGCGTTCGGGCGTCTGAACCGCCGCACGCTCGTCTCGCCGCAGGCGATCGCCGCCGCCGCCGCGATCTCGATCGCGCTCGTGATCGGCACGGGCCTGATCGGGGATGACGTCGCGTTCCTCGCGAGTCTCTACTCCTTCGGGATCCTGCTGGCGTTCACCGCCGCTCAGCTCGCCGTGATCCGGCTTCGCTTCACCGAGCCCGATCTGCCGCGGCCGTTTCGCGCGCCGCTCAATGTTTCGATCCGAGGCCGGGACGTACCGGTGCCCGCGATCGTCGGCACGGGTCTCGCCCTCGCGATCTGGGTCGTCTCGCTCGTCACCCACCCCGGCGCCCGCTACGCCGGCCCGATCTGGCTCGCGCTCGGTGCGGCGGTGTACATCGGCGTCCGCCGGGGCCGTCGACTCCTCGAGGACCAGGCGGTGCGGGAACTGCCGCCGGGGGCCGACTTCAGGCGGATCCTCGTACCGATGAAGCTCGGCCCGGTCGGCGAGGAGATGGCCGCAACCGCGATCGCGCTCGCGAAGGAACGGGACGCCTCCGTGGACGCCGTCTACGTGATCCGGGTGCCGCTCGAGCTCGAGCTCGAGGCCGAGCTGCTCGACCGTCAAGACCAGGCGGCGGCCTCCCTCGCGGAGGCACAGCTGCTCGGCGAGGAGCACGGGATCGCCGTCGAGTTGGTGACCGTTCGCTCGCGCTCGATCGGCCAGGCGATCGTCGCCGAGGCGACCGTGCGCGGCTCCGACCTGATCGTGCTCGGCTCGGCAGCCCGGTGGCGGCGCCAGTCGGCGTTCTTCTCGCCGACGGTGGACTACGTGCTCCGGAATGCCCCGTGCGAGGTGCTCGTGGTCGCGTTCCCGCAAGGCGTCCTCGACGAGGGTGTTATCGACGGAGCGCCGGAGAGTACCCTGAAGGCATGAAGCTGCTCGTGATCGGGTGTGGTCGCGTGGGCTCGGCCGTCGCTCGAGAGTTCCAGGCGGAAGGCTGGGACGTGGTCGCGGTCGACGAGAAGGAGGAAGCCCTCACGCGGCTCGGCGCCGGCTGGTCCGGCGGGTTCGTCATCGGGCACGGGATGGACTCGGAGATCCTCCGTCGCGCCGGGGTCGACGAGGCCGACGCGGTCGTCGTCGCGACGAACGGGGACAATACGAATCTCGTGATCGGGCAGGTCGTGAGGAAGCGCTACGGGATCGAGCACGTCGTTGTCCGCGTCCTCGACCCGGCTCGCGCCGATTTCTATGCGAAGCGCGGGATGCAGACCGTGAGCCCGACGCAGACCGCGATCTCGGAGCTCGCCGCGCGCGTGCGCGTGGCCGGGAAGGCGCTCGCCTGATGTACACGATCGTCGCGGGCGGCGGCAAGGTGGGGGCAAACGTCGCTCGCTCGCTGCTGCGGATGGGCCACGAGGTGACGCTCGTCGAGCAGCGGCCGCTCCGGTTCGAGCGCCTTCAGGAGGAGTTCGAGCACCAGGTGCTCCTCGGCGACGCGACCGAGCTCCACATCCTCGAGCTCGCCGGGATCGGCCGCCCGCCGCAGCTCGTGCTGGCCGCAACCGGCGACGACGAGGACAACCTGATCATCTGCCAGCTCGCGCGTGAGGGCTACCGGGTGCCGAAGGTCGTCGCGCGCGTGAACGACCCGCGCAACCAGGAGCACTTCGACCTGCTCGGGATCGCGCAGACCGTCTGTGCCACGTCGAACATCCTCGGCCTCGTGGAGCACGAGGTGCCCGAGCACGGGATCGTCCACCTGCTCGAGCTGCGCAAGGAGAACCTCGAGATCGTCGAGCTCCAGATCGACCGGGACTCTCCCGCTGCGGGCAAGCGGCTGGCCGGGCTCACCCTGCCGGTGGGTGCGCGACTGATCTCGGTGATGCGGAACGGCCGCTCGGAGCTGGCCGAGAGCTCGACCGTGCTGCGGCCCGGAGACCAGGTGCTCGCGGTGCTCGAGCCGGGGAAGGAAGACGAGCTGAAGCGCCTTCTCCTCAAGCGCTAGACGGTTCTCCAGTAGTGGCGTGAGGCGAGCACGACGATCGGGATCACCTCGAGCCGGCCGACCCACATCAGGCCGATCATGACGAAGGTCGAGAAGTCGCTGAAGGGCTCGAACGAGCCGTAGGGGCCGGCGATCCCGAAGCCCGGCCCGACGTTGCCGAGCGTCGTCGCCGCCGCGGCGACCGCGTCCAGGACGCTCAGCTCGAGCCCCGTTCGCGCGGCATCCATCGCGAGCAAGGCGGCGCCGATGACGAAGATCCCGATGTAGAGCAGGATGAAGCTCATCACGGCGCGCAGCGTTCGCTCGTCGACGACCCGTCGGTTCAGCCTCACGGGCAGGACGACCTCCGGATGCACGGTCTGGTCGAGCTCGCGACGGAGGATCTTGCCGAGCAGCAGGTGCCGGACGACCTTGACGGCGCCCGAGGTCGAGCCGGCCGAGCCACCCACGAACATCAGCCCGACGAGCGTCATCGAGGCCAGCACCGGCCACGTGGCGAAGTCGGTGCTCGCGAAGCCGGTCGTCGTCATGATCGAGACCGCCTGGAAGACGGCGTGGCGAACACCCGCTTCGCCGGTCGCGATTCCGTCCGCCAGCAACTGGACCCCGATCACGACCGAGCCGAGTGCGAGCAGGCCCAGGTAGAGCCGGAACTCCTCGTCGCGCCCGAAGACGTGCGGTCGCCGCCGGACGAAGGCCTGGTACATGAGCGCGAAGTTGGCTCCGGCGAGCAGCATGAAGAGGGCGATCGTCCACTGCGCTGCCGCCGAGAACTCCTCGAGCGAGGTCAGCCGCGTCCCGAACCCGCCGGTCGGAAGCGTCGTCAGCGCGTGCGCGACCGCCTCGTAGAGCGTCATCTCGTCGTCCACGCCCGAGAGCCCGAGGCCGGCGAGGATTGCGACGAGCGCCATTGTGAGACCGAGGTAGAGCCACCAGACCCGGCGGGCGGTGTCGGCGATGCGCGTGCTCAGGCTTTCGATCTCCGGTCCGGGCATCTCCGACTCGAGTAGCTGGCGGCCGCCGACGCGCAGCCGCGGGAGAACGGCGAGGGCGAGGACGATGATCCCGATGCCGCCGAGCCACTGCGTGAACTGACGCCAGAGCAGGAGCGAGCGCGAGATCTCCTCCACGTTCGTGAGCACGCTCGCACCCGTTGTCGTGAACCCGCTCATCGCTTCGAAGTAGGCGTCGAGCGGCCGGTCGAGCTGCGGCTCGCCCGAGAGCAGGAACGGGAGCGCACCCAGCGCCGCAGCGACGAGCCACGTCAGCGAGACCACGAGAAACCCCTCTCGGGAACCAAGCCGGCTCCGGCCTCGGGTCGACCGCTCGAGGCCGAGGCCGACACCGCCCGCGATCGCGCCTGCAAAGAGGAACGGCCAGGGCGGCTCGCCGTAGCCGATCGCGACCGCGGCCGGGAGCAGCGTCGTGAGGCTGAGGTACTTCGTGAGCGCGCCGACGAGGTTGAGCGCGCCGCGCACGTCCACCGCGAGGAGCCGTGGCCTCGACATGCCCCGCAAACCTGAAGCAGTCCTCAAAGGGCCTGCTCGACCTCGGTCACGCGCCTCGACTCGGTGAAGATGATCGCTCGGTCGCCGGCCCGGAGGACGTCGTCGCGGCGGGGAAAGATTGCCTGGCCGTTCCGGACGATCGCCCCGATCAGCGCCCCGCGGATCGGCATCTCCCCGAAGGCCTGGCCGACGTACTCGCTCCCCGCCCGGGTCGTGATGTCGAGCACCTCGAAGCGATCGCCTTCGAGCATCGCCACCTGCTGCGTGCGGGGGTCGTGGGCGAAGCGGACGATCTCCTCCGCGGTGACCTGGCGCGGGTTCACGGTGACGTCGATGCCTGCGCGCTCGAAGACCTCGATCGCGTGGGCCTCGTGGACGATCGCAATCGTGAAGCGGATGCCGTGCAGCTTCGCCAGCGTGGCCGCGTAGTGGTTCTTCATGTCGTCCCGCATCGCGAAGATCGCGACCTGAGCGTCGCCGATCCGCTCGCGCTCGAGGAAGTCCGGATCCAGGCCGGTCGCGTTGAAGACGCGCGCGCCCTGGAGCTCGTCTGCGACGACTCGGGCGCGCTCGCGGTCGGCCTCGATCAGGCGCACGCCGATTCCCTGCTCGAGCAGCTGGCGCGCGATCGCGGTTCCCGCCCGGCCGGCGCCGAACACGGCGACGTCGCGGACCTTGCCGGAGCCCGGTGCGATCAGCTCGCTCCAGGCGAGTGCGGCCTGCGGCGAGCCGATGACGACAATCCGGTCGCCGGGCTCGATCACCGCGCCTCCGCCCGGGAGGATCATCTCCTCGCCGCGGATGATGCTCGCGATCTTCGAGTCGCTCGGCAGGTTCGCGTCGCGCAGCGGCACCCCGACGAGCTCGGCGCTCGCGCCCGATTCGATGTCGAACTCGACGAGCTGCACCTGGCCGTCGGCGAAGACATCTGTCTGACGCGCCGCCGGAACGCCGATCGTCCGCGAGATCGCGTGCGCGGTCTCGAGCTCGGAGGAGACGATGAAGTCGACGTCGAGCTGGCCTTCGCGCCAGACCTCGAGATACTCGGGATTCGTCGTCCGCACGACGGTCGTCGTGTGGGAGCTGCACGCCTTCGTGATCATCGCGGAGACGAT
>JANDLU010000053.1 GCA_024330215.1 Candidatus Gaiellasilicea maunaloa | reverse complement strand
CTAGCTTAGCTAGCCGAAGCAAACTGTTCGTGCCGGACACCGTCCTCATTCGCCTGATCTATCGCGGCCGTATTCGGTGGGCACTCCCGCACTGGCTCGTAGAGGAGACGTCCGACCGAGTTGCCCTCGCGATCGTGCGGGGGGTTCGGTGCATGCGACCTGAGGCCTATGGACACGGGCACTACATCAGCGAGCTGCTGAGCGGTTGGACACTCATCGAGCACGAATGGCAGCGGAATCGGACATTGCGGTTGACGCCATTCGGCGCCGGATACTCGCTCGACCTCTACTGGCGTGATGCGGACGACGAGTTCCTCGGATACCAGATCAACCTGCAGGAGCCGCTCCGCCGGACACGGCTCGGCTTTGACAGCTTCGACCAGGAGCTCGACATCGTGGTCACCCCCTCCGGCGAGTGGCGATGGAAGGATGTCGACTCCTTCGAGCAGGGTGTGCGTGACGGCTTTGTGTCGGCTGAGGACGGCAATGCAATCCGCGAACTCGCGCGCGCACTCGCGGGTCGAATCTCGGACCTGATCCCAACGGGCTGGGAGGACTGGCGGCCGGACACAGCGTGGACGCTTCCACAGCTGCCGCCGGGGTGGGACGCCAATCTGCAGTGACCTAGAGGCCGAGCTGTCCGATAGCTGATCGGATTCGTTCTGGCTATACTGATGCGTCTATGTCAGCGATGCACAAGACGACGATCGAGGTGGACCTGGAGCAGTTGCGTGAGGCGGAACGCAATCTCGGTACCACGGGATTCAAGGAGACGGTCAATGGAGCGCTACGGGACGTGAACCGCCGCGCGGCGCTCAAGCGCGGAGCGCAGTATCTGCGAGAAGGGAAGCTGAGTACGCCCACGATGACGGAGCTCAGGCGAATGCGCGCCAACCGCTCCTGAGGTGCCGCTCTACCTCGCCGACGCGTCAATCTGGATTGCCCAGCGGCGCAGGCGCGGAAGCTATCTCGACGAGCTCGTGAGCGATCGTTACGAGAACGGTGAGATCGTGACCTGCGTACCCGTCGTCCTCGAGGTGCTCGGCGGAGCAGCGGATCGAGAGTCGTATGAGCGTGACTGGGACTTCGTCTTCACCGCATTGGACTGGCTGCCTCTCGACGATGCGTCGAGTCGGCGTGCCGTTGCCGTGCAGCGCGAGCTCGCGGCCACGACGCGAGGTGCCCACCGCCGGCCCGCCATCGACTACCTGATCGCCGCTTGCGCCGAGCTGTCAGACGAAATCGTCCTCTGGCATTGGGATCACGACCTGCGCGTGATCTGCGAGTACACCGGTCAGCCGCGGGAGGGCGAGCACGCTCGAGCTCGTCGCCACCGGCTCGCGCAGCCGGACTGAACGCTGGCGGATCCGACCTCGCTCATGGGCTGGCGGGGGCGGATCGGGCAGGTGCGTGGTTCGGTGCCTGCGCGCACTGATTCCGGTGCGCCTCGACGATGTCGACGATGCCGTCGCGCTGGGCATACGGCGGCTGTCCCGACCAGCTCTACCTGATCGCGACGGCTGAGGTCGATTCCAGGGCGGGCGTGGGCGACAGCGCGCTCGACCACTCCAGCCGGCGACGCCTGAGCCGCCACACGTCACTTCAGGACGTGTCCGGGGTCAAAGCCCGGACACGTTCGAAACAAACAGGTCGCTCCGGAAAATCCCTGCTCGTGGCCTCCGGTTCTCCCCGCAGGGACATGTCCGGGCTTTGACCCCGGCCGTGTCCGAAAAGGTCAGTCGAAGACGTAGACGCCGCCGTCGGCGAACGTCTTCAGGATCCGGCGGGCGACGACCATCCGGTGCACCTCGTCGGGGCCGTCGTAGATGCGGGCGCCGCGGGCGTGGATGTACATCTGGCCGAGCGGGCTCAGATCGGTGAGACCGCGGCCGCCGTGAACCTGGATCGCGCGGTCGATCACGTCGTGGAGCACGCCCGCGGCGAAGAACTTGATCAGCGAGACCTCGATGCGTGCCTCGTCGCCGTCGTCCAGCTTGCGCGCGGCGTCGAGCGTCATCAGGCGGCAGGCCTGGATCTCAGCGGCCGAGTCGGCGATCCAGTTCTGGACGGTCTGCTTCTCCGCGAGCGGGCCGCCGCCGACCTCGCGCTCGAGCGCGTAGGAGCACATCAGCTCGAAGGCGCGCTGCATCTGTCCGAGCCAGCGCATGACGTGGTGGATCCGGCCTGGCCCGAGCCGCTTCTGCGCGATCCGGAAGCCGTCGCCCGGCTCGCCGAGGACGTTCTCGAGCGGCACGCGCACGCCGGTGTAGCGCACCTCGCAGTGGGTCGACCAGCCGCGGCCCTCGTGTCCCATCACCGGGATCGGCCGGACCACCTCGACTCCGGGAGTGTCCGCCGGGACGAGGATCTGGCTCATCCGCCGGTGCGGCGGCGCGTCCGGATCGGTGACCGCCATCACGATCCCGAACGTCGCGCCCTCCGCCGAGGACGAGAACCACTTGTGTCCGTCGATCGTCCACTCGGCGCCGTCGGCGACCGCGGTGGTCTGGAGCCCCGTCGGATCCGCGCCCGATACCTCGGGCTCGGTCATCGAGAAGAACGAGCGAGCCGTCCCCTCGACCAGCGGCCGGAGGAACTGCTCCTTCTGCTCCTCGGTGCCGAAGAGGTGCAGGATCTCGCCATTCCCCGCGTCCGGCGCCTGGCAGTTGAAGACGAGCTGCGCCCACATGCTCCGCCCGATCTCCTCGTTCAGGAGCGCGTACTCGATGAAGCCCGAGCCGGTTCCGCCGGCCTCGCGCGGGAGATGCGGCGCCCAGATCCCGGCTTCCTTCGCCCGCTCCCGCAGCTCGGCGATCAGCGCATCCGCGGCCTCGTCCTCGCGCTCGAGCGCCGCCTCGTTCGGGTAGATGTGCTCCTCCATGAACGCGCGCACCTGGGCTCGACGCTCCTTGACCTGCGGCTCGATCGCTAGCTCGGTCACGGCATAGAGTCTCGCACAGTGCCGCTCGACGCCGGAAGCCAGGTTCAGAGCTCGATCTACCTCGCCGGCGGCGCCGAGTGGCCGGTCACCGCCGAGGACTGGGAGGCACGCGCGCGGGAGACGCTCGAGCCCGGCCCGTTCGGCTACATCGCAGGCGGCGCGGGCTCCGAGGCGACGATGCGCGCGAACCTGGAGGCATTCGTGCGCCGACGACTACGGCCTCGGATGCTCGCGGGAAACGTCGAGCGCGACCTCTCGGTCGAGGTGCTCGGTCTGCGCTCGCCGGTCCCGTTCCTGCTCGCGCCGATCGGCGTGCTCTCGATCGCGCATCCCGACGCCGAGCGCGGCGTCGCCCGCGCTGCCCGCGCAACCGGGGTGCCGATGATCCTCTCGAGCGCCGCCTCGACCTCGCTGGAAGAGGTCGCGGTCGAGCTCGGAGACGGGCCGCGCTGGTACCAGCTCTACTGGTTCGACGATCGGGAGCTCGTCGGCAGGATCGTCGATCGGGCCGGCGCGGCCGGCTACACCGCGATCGTCGTCACCCTCGACACGCTCATGCTCGGCTGGCGGCCGCGCGACCTCGCGCACGGCTATCTGCCCTTCCTCCAGGGCGAGGGGCTGGCGCAGTTCTTCAGCGATCCGGTCTTCCGCGCCTCGCTCGAGGAACCGCCGGAGGACGACGTGCTCACCGCGTCGGTACGTGCCCTCTCTCTCTTCTCGAACCTCGGCCTGACCTGGGCCGACCTCGCGTGGCTGCGGGAGCGCACCGAGCTGCCGATCCTCGTCAAGGGCGTGCTGACCGCCGAGGACGCGCGGATCGCGCTCGAGCACGGCGTCGACGGGATCGTCGTCTCGAACCACGGCGGGCGTCAGGTGGACGGCGCGGTTGCCGCCCTCGACGCGCTGGTGGAAGTGCGCGAGGCTGTGGGCGCCGATGCGACGGTGCTGATGGACAGCGGAATCCGCACGGGCTCGGACATCTTGAAGGCAGTCGCGCTCGGCGCCGATGCGGTTCTGCTCGGCCGCCCCTATGCCTACGGCCTCGCCGTCGGCGGCGCCGCAGGTGTGGAGGCCGTGATCCGCCAGCTCGCGGCGGAGGTCGACATCACGCTCGCGCTCACCGGGGGTCGCTCGATCCGCGAGCTAGACCGGCGCGCCGTCGCCTGAACGGACGGCTTCGAGCTCGCGTCGTGCCCCAGATCGTGGTGCCGTCGATCCCCGTTCCGTCTAGAGTCAGCCCGTGAACCTGCGGGACACGCCGGAGGAGGCCGCGTTCCGGGCGGAGCTGCGCGCATGGATCGAGGAGAGCCTGACCGACGAGGTCCGCCGCGGCCGCTTCGAGGAGGCCGGCCGAGACTGGAGTCGCAAGCTCTATGAGGGCGGCTACGCGGGTCTCACCTGGCCGAAGGAGTACGGCGGCGCCGGCGCTCCCTACAGCCACCAGGCGATCTTCCTCGAGGAGATGGCGCGCGCCGAGGCCCCCTCCCACCTGGGCGTGATCGGGCTCGGGATGGCCGGGCCGACGATCATCGCGCACGGCACCGAGGAGCAGAAGCGGGCGCGGCTGGAGGCGATCCTCTCGACCGAGGAGATCTGGTGCCAGGGCTTCTCCGAGCCGGGCGCCGGATCCGACCTTTCCGCCGTTCGGACGAGCGCGATCGAGCACGGCGATCACTTCGTCGTCAACGGCCAGAAGGTCTGGTCGTCGTTCGCGCACATCGCCGACTGGTGCATCCTCGTGACCCGCAGCGACCCCGAATCGCAGCGGCACGCAGGGCTGACCTACCTGATCGTGAACATGCACTCGCCGGGCGTCGAGGTGCGCCCGCTGCGCCAGATCACCGGCGAGGCCGAGTTCAACGAGATCTTCTTCACCGACGTGGAGGTGCCCGTCGAGAACGTCCTCGGTGACGTCGGGGACGGCTGGGCCGTGGCGATGACGACGCTGCTCCACGAGCGCGGCACCCTGGGATTTGCCCTGACCGCGGCCCTCGAGAGCCAGATCCGCAAGCTGATCGCGCTCGCGAAGGAGCGCGGCGCGACCGAGGTGCAGCGCGACGCGATCGCCCGCGAGTGGATCGGCCTCCAGGCAGTTCGCTACACGACCTACCGCTCGCTGACGACGCTGATCAAGACCGGGATCCCCGGCCCCGAGGGGTCGGGCGCGAAGCTCTGGTGGTCGGAGGCGAATCAGCGCGTGACGAAGCTCGCGCTCGAGCTGCTGGGCCCCGAGGCGCAGATCCTCGGCGGTGGTGACCGCAATGGGGGCTACTGGCAGCACCAGCAACTTCGCTCGCGTGGCAACACGATCGAGGCAGGCACCTCCGAGATCCTGCGCAACATCATCGCCGAGCGCGTGCTCGGCCTTCCGAGGTCGAGGTAAGTGGGTCTCCACTGATGGACTTCGCCTTCACCCAGGAGCAGGAGGAGCTGCGGCGCGAGGCGCGCGCGTTCCTCGAGGAGAATCCCGAGGCCCAGCTCGCGGAGCTGCGCGAGCTCGGCTGGCTCGGCGTCTCGGTTCCGGAGGAGCGCGGCGGCGGCGGGCTCTCGTTCCTCGACGAGGCGATCCTCTTCGAGGAGGCCGGCCGCGCGCTCTACTCCGGGCCATTCCTGACGACCGCGGTCGTCCTCCCCGCTCTCCCCGAGGTCGATGAGCAGGCGTGGTCGGTCGAGGTCGACGGCTTCGTGCCGGACCTGCTCCACGTCGACCGCGTCCTCACCGAGGGAATGCAGTCGGTTCCAGCCGAGGGCGAGACGCTGGCGACAATGGACGAGACGCGTCCGCTCGGCCGGCTCACCTCCTCCGACGGAGAAGCAGTCGACGGTGAGTGGGAGCCCGTGCGGCTCCGCCTCCTCGCTGCGCTCGCGCTCGAGGCGGTCGGGATCGCGCAGCGGGCGCTCGAGCTCGGGATCGAGTACGTCTCGGAGCGCGAGCAGTTCGGGAAGAAGATCGGCACCTACCAGGCCGTCTCGCATCCGCTCGCCGACACCTATGTCGAGACGGAGCTCGCGCGCTCCCTCGCCTACTGGGCGGCGTTCTGCGTCGCCGAAGACGACGAGCAGGCTCCCGTCGCCGTCCCGGCAGCCAAGGCTTTCTGCGCGGAGACCGCCGTCGCCGCGTGCGAGCGCTCGATCCAGGTGCACGGCGGGATCGGCTTCACCTGGGAGCACCCCCTGCACCGCTACTACAAGCGCGCGCAGTGGCTCGACGCGTTCGGCGGCCACGCGGCCGTACAGCGCGCCGTCGTCGCCGCCGCGCTCCTCGACTAGGAAGGGAACGCATGCCGGTACCCAAAGCGGAAGTGCTCGAGCTGATGCGGATGGAGGTCGATCCGGCCGAGGTCGACGAGATCCGCGAGCTTTGGAAGGCCCACTCAAAGGCCGAGGATGCGCGCTCGATCGAGGGCCTGCTCGCGACCCTCTCCGAGGACTGCGTCTACACGGTCTATCCGGACGACGTCTCCTGGCACGGGCACGAGGGGGCTGCGCGCTTCTACACAGAGCTCCTGACCGCGTTTCCCGACATCGTCTTCGAGCTCCAGTCGATCGTGATCGGCCCCCAGGGCGTCGTCGAGGAGGCAATCGTCACCGGCACCCACAGGGCAAGATGGCTCAACGACGAGCCGACGGGCGAGCAGATGACCTGGCGCAACGCGATCTTCTTCCCCTGGAACCGAGAGGCTCGCCGCTTCAAGGGCGAGCGCGTCTACACCGACCTTCCGAGGAGTACTCGATGACCCACAGCTTCTCTTCGCTCGACGAGCTCGGAGACGGCCCCGGCTTTCGCAAGATCCGCGGGCCGCTCGGGATCACCGCCTTCGGCGTCAACGGGATCGTCTATCCGCCAGGCTATCCCGGCGTCTTCCACTACCACGACACCCAGGACGAGCTCTACTTCGTCCACAGCGGCACCGCGAGGGTCGAGGTCGAGGACGAGGAGCGGACGCTCGGCCCCGGCGGACTCTTCCACGTCGAGTCGACCACACCCCGCCGGATCTCCAATGTCGGCGAGGACGACCTCGTTCTGCTGATCGTCGGCGGCAAGGACGGCTACGTCGAGCGGGACGGCCATCTCGTCGACGACAGCGATCTCGCGATCCGCCAGAGCTTCGGAACCGGCGTAGGCTCGACGGAGCCGGCCAAGAGCGGAGATGCCGGCTCTGCCGGCGTCGGAGCGGGAAAGGAGAAGCAGAAGTGAAGGGCCTGATGATGGACTTCCAGCTGACGCTGCCGACGATCCTCAAGCGGGCGGAGACGTACTTCCCGCACCAGGAGATCGTGACCCGGATGCCAGATCGAAGCTGGCACACCTACACGTTCGCCGATTTCGGCAAGCGGGCGCGGCAGCTCGCGGTGGCGTTGAAGGGCCTCGGGCTCGAGCCGGGCGACCGGGTCGCCACGCTCTGCTGGAACCACTACCAGCACCTCGAGGCGTATCTCGGAATCTCGTGCGCCGGCTACGTCCTCCACACGCTCAACCTGCGACTCCACCCGCACGACCTCGGCTACATCGCGAAGCACGCGGGCGACAAGGTCGTGATCGTGGACAAGAGCCTGCTTCCGCTCTGGGATCAGTTCAAGGACAAGACGGACGTCCAGCACGTGATCGTGGTCGAGGACGACTACGAGGATCTCCTCGCCGGCGCGAACGCGGACGACTACGAGGATCCGAAGCTGGACGAGGACACGGCCGCGGCGATGTGCTACACGAGCGGCACGACGGGTATGCCGAAGGGCGTCCTCTACTCGCATCGCTCGACGGTCCTGCACACGCTCGGGCAGGCGCTCGCCTCGCCGCTCGGCCTGCACGTGACCGAGGCGGAGACGATGTTCCCGGTCGTGCCCATGTTCCACGCGAACGCCTGGGGCTATCCGTACACCTGCCTGATGGTCGGCGCGAAGCTCGTCTTCCCCGGCCCGTTCCTCGACCCGGAGACGCTGCTCGACGACTTCGAGCAGCAGAAGGTCACAATCGCCCTCGGCGTTCCGACGATCTGGATGGGAATCCTCGGGATGCTCGACAAGGAGCCGGATCGCTGGAATCTCTCGTCGCTCCACTCGATGCTGGTCGGCGGCACGGCGCCCCCGCGCTCGATGATCGCCGGCTTCCGCCAGCGGCACGGGAAGACGATCGTGCACGGCTGGGGGATGACCGAGACCTCCCCGCTCGCGACCGCCTCCGACTACATCGGCGAGCTCCGCGACGCCGACGAGGAGACGCAGCTCGACATCGTCGCGATGCAGGGTCTCCCGCTCCCGTTCGTCGAGCTGCGCGCGATCGACGACGACGGCAACGAGATTCCGTGGGACGGGGAGGCGATGGGCGAGCTCCACGTGCGCGGCCCGTGGGTCGCGGGCGGCTACTACGACACTCCGGAGCAGGCCGACCGCTGGACGGACGACGGCTGGTTCAGGACCGGCGACATCGCGTCGTTCCATCCGCTCGGCTACGTGATCATCAAGGACCGCTCGAAGGACGTGATCAAGTCCGGCGGCGAGTGGATCTCCTCGATCGAGCTCGAGAACGCGCTGATGGCGCATCCCGCGCTCGCCGAGGCGGCGGTGATCGGAGTTCCCGACGAGAAATGGGACGAGCGGCCGCTCGCGGTCTGCGTCTGCCGGGCGGGGCAGTCGGCGACGCCCGAGGAGTTGCGGGCATTCCTCGAGCCGAGCTTCGCTAAGTGGTGTCTCCCGGACGCCTACGTCTTCGTGGACGAGATCCCGAAGACGGCCGTCGGCAAGTTCCGCAAGACGGCGCTGCGCGAGCAGTTTCCGACGGCGCCTGTCGCCCAATGAGAACGAATCAGTGAGGATCGAGGGGCGCACGTTCCTCGTCAGCGGCGGTCTCTCCGGGCTCGGGGAGGCCACCGCGGCGCTGCTCGAGCGCGAGGGCGCTCGGGTCGTGATCGCCGATCTGCCGGAGACCGACGTCACCGACGCCGACGCGGTGCGCGCGCTCGTCGACTCGTGCGAAGAGCTGCACGGGGCGATCAACTGCGCGGGAATCGGCGGCGGCGCCCGGGTGATCGGCTTCCCGCTCGACCGCTTCCGGAAGGTGATCGAGGTGAACCTGATCGGCACCTTCAACGTGCTCAGCCTCGCGGCGGAGAAGATGGCCGCCGGCGAGCCCGACGAGGAGGGCACCCGTGGCGTGATCGTGAACACGGCCTCGAACGCAGCGTTCGACGGGCAGATCGGGCAGGCCGCCTACTCGGCCTCGAAGGCCGGAGTCGCCGGGATGACGCTGCCGATCGCCCGCGATCTCGCCTCGAAGGGGATCCGCGTCGTCACGATCGCGCCGGGGCCGTCGGACACCCCGATGCTCGGCCCCATGCGCGACGACATCCGCGCGAGCCTCGAGTCGCAGATCCCGTTTCCGAAGCGGCTCGGCCGTGCCGAGGACTTCGCCGCGCTCGTCAAGCACATCGTCGAGAACGAGTACCTGAACGGCGAGACGATCCGCCTCGACGGAGCTCTTCGCATGGGGCCTCGTTGATCAACTCAAAAGGAGCCAGATGCCAGAGCTCGTGAAGGTCGAGGAGGACGGCGCGGTTGCGATCGTCACGCTCGACCACCCACCCGTCAACGCCCTCTCAGCCCAGCTCGTGGAGGAGCTCGAGGAGGAGTACGACCGCCTCGATCGCTCCGACGAGATCCGGGCGCTCGTCTTCCGCGGTGCCGGCGAGAAGGCGTTCGTCGCCGGCGCCGACATCTCCGAGTTCCCGGCGATGCGCGCCGCGATCGTGGACGCGGCCGAGGGCGGCTCGGCCCGCGGGATCCAGAAGCTCGGCGCGCGGATGGACGCGGGCCGCACTCCCGTAATCGCCGCGATCCACGGCTACTGCCTCGGCGGCGGGCTCGAGCTCGCGATGGCCTGCGACGTCAGGATCGCGGCCGAGGACGCCCAGCTCGGCCAGCCGGAGATCAAGCTCGGACTGATCCCCGGCGCCGGCGGCACCCAGCGGCTGCCGCGGCTGATCGGGCACGGCCGCGCGCTCCTCCTCAACCTGAGCGGCGATCCGATCTCCGGCACGCAGGCCTACGAATGGGGGCTCGTGGAGCGGGCAGTCCCGCTCGCGGAGCTGATGGACGCGGCGCTCGAGCTCGCGCGGACGCTCTCGGAGCGCTCGCCGTTCGCGATGGGCATCGTCAAGCAGCTCGCCGCGGAGACGCGCGACATCCCGCTCGCGCAGGGGCTCCGTGCGGAGGCGCAGGCATTTGTGCGCATCCTCGGGAGCGAGGACGGCGCCGAAGGCGTGACGGCATTCCTGGAAAAGCGAAAGCCCATATTCACAGGGCGATGAAAGCCGCCGTACTCCACGAGGTGGGCGGCCCCCTGTCTCTAGAGGACGTGGCCGAACCGGACGTGTCCCAGAGTGAAGATTGCCAGCGACTGTCCCTCGTCGAGGTGCGCGCGGCCGGGATCAACTTCGCGGACGTGCTGATCCGGCTCGGGCACTACCCGCAGCCGCCGCCGCTGCCGACCATCTTGGGAAACGAGGTTGCCGGCGATGTGGGCGGCCGCCGCGTGCTCGCCTTCGTGCGGACGACGGGCGGCGGCTACGCGGAGCGGGTGGCCGTCGACGACGAGTGGGTGTTCGACCTGCCGCAGGAGGCGAGCTACGCCGAAGGCGCGTCCTTCCTGACGACGTTCCTCACGGCGTGGCTGCCGTTCATCAGGCAGGCGCACATCCGGCCCGGCTCGCACGTGCTCGTAACGGCGGCCGCAGGCGGCGTCGGCACCGCTGCGATCCAGCTCGCCCGCCACTTGGGAGCGCGCGTGACGGCGGCGGCCGGCTCGGAGGAGAAGCACGCGCTCGCGCGAGAGCTCGGTGCAGAGGCGACGATCTCCTACGACGAGATCGGCGAGCTCGACGACGTCGACGTGGCGTTCGACCCCGTCGGCGGACCGGTCTTCGCGGCGTGCCTGAAGGCGCTGCGACCGCTCGGGGTCGCGATCGGGATCGGCTTCGCCGGCGGCGCCTGGGAGCCGGTCGATCCGGCGCGGCTCGTCGGCCGGAACGTGGGCGTCCAGGGCTTCTACCTCGGCCGCCTCATGGGCTTCGAGCCGCGGCTCGTGCAGGAGCAGGCCCGCGAGCTGATCGCGCTCTGGCGTCGCGGCTCGATCCGCCCGGTCGTCGGCGCCGAGTTCGCGCTCGCCGAGGCGCAGGCCGCGCACGAGCTGATCGCCTCGCGTCGCTCGACCGGCAAGGTCGTGCTTGTTCCCTGAGACCGCGATCGTGACGGGAGTCGCGGGCGGGATCGGCCGCGCGCTCGTGGCGCTGCTCGAGTCGGAGGGGACGGACGTGCGCGGGCTCGACCTCGTGGAAGGGTTCGACGTGGCCGACCGGGCCGCGTGGGAGGCGGTCGAGCCCGCTGACCTCGTCTGCCTGAACGCGGGCGTGCTCGCGACCGGCGACGGCTCCCTCGAGGACTATCGGCGGATCCTCGGCGTCAACGTCGACGGCGTCGTCTTCGGCGTCCAGGCGCTCGCGCCGAGAATGGCCGCGGGCAGCGCGTTCCTCGTCACCGCCTCGCTTGCCGGCCTGATCCCGATGGAGTCCGATCCGCTCTACGTGCTCACGAAGCACGCCGTCGTCGGCTATGCGCGTTCCATGGCCCCCGTGCTGAAGCCGCGTGGGATCCGGATCAACCTCGTCTGCCCCGGAATCGTCCGGACGCCGATGACCGAGGATGCGCAGGCAGAGCTCGACGCCGCGGGATTCCCGCTGCTGCAGCCCGAGGAGATCGCCGCTGCGATCCTCGCCGCCGGCCGCAGCGAGGAGACCGGCCAGGCGTGGGTCTGCCAGCCGGGCCGCGAGCCGCTGCCGTTCCGCTTCCCGAACGTCCCGGGCCCGCGCGTCGAGGGCGCCGTGGGGATGGTGCCTCGGCTCTGAACCGGCGCTAAGCGTCTGGAAAGAGCCGCTTCAAGTGCTCTGCGTACACGCCGTAGATGAACGGCCCAGGCTTGCGCGAAGCCTGAATTATGCGATGCCGATTCTGCACGAATCGAGCCGCAAGCTCCTCACCCGGCAGTTGAGCGTTCGTGACAACGAATGCCTTTGCATTGGCTTCGATGACTGCCTGCTGCTCGGCTGGCTTCATGCGTACTTTATCGTCTTTCATCAGGATGATCCAACCCCGAGCAGCGACCTCAGGAATCCAATTCGACGTCCGCAACGAGCTGTTCCGTCTCCGGGTAGTTCTCGGACATGGTGTGGACAATCAACCCGACGGCCCGGAGAGCGTCAGGAACGACGTGACGGCCAAGACTCCGATCGGTGAAGAACTCAGGCTGCAGCTCGGCTGGGAGGCCTCGTCTCGGCACGTAGGAGGTCTTCCACCTGCGGGCGTGGGAGATCGAAGTCGTATGCGATCGAATCGACCGCATCTCCGGCCCAAAACCGGTCGAGCACATCCTTAACGCGCACGCCGGACTTCATGACGATCGGATAGCCGAATGCAACCTGCGGGTCGACGACCACATCAGTGATGTCGTAGTTCGGTAACTGAAGCCGGCTTGCGTAGCCGTCGCCCGCGTACGTGATCAGCGCAAGTTGGCCCCGCACTGTTTCTGTGAGTTGTTGCTGCCTTCTGCGAGCCACTTCCAGATCGGCTTCCTCCGACGCCCGCTGGATTAGGAGCTCCGCCCCATCCGTGTACAGGCGGTGCGACGCGAGCGCGTGCTCTATCCCGAGTTCTTGCCGAACGACCTCAACGCCTGGCCGAATACGATTGTTAGGAACCCCCGCCCGCCTCGCCACCTGGAGCACAAACGCTTCAGCGAATCCGATGAACGGAATCGTGGCCTGCTGGCCCGAGGCCGCGAACGCGGTAACGAGCGGCGCTTTGTGGGCGTCAGGACGAATCCAGCCTCTCAACGTTTCGTATGGCATACCGAGGTACCGAGCTGCTTCCTGGACCGAGTAGAGAGGAACCCGAACACGGGGGTCGGAATCGTCGATCGGGGATGCCTGCGTTGTGAGTTTTCTGTTCGTCGTCGCTCCTTTCACGCCGTTGCAGATCGTCGCCACTTCTCCTGGGTCGAGAATGCTTCTCTACAGAACATACGTTCGTATCCTAGCAAGAGTTTTCCCTCACGACGGCGTAGGATCGGCGGATGAAGCTCGGACTCCAGCTCGGCTACGACGACCCGAAGACCGCCGTCGCGCTCGCGCAGGAGGCCGACCGCCTCGGCTTCCACTCCGCCTGGACGTCGGAGGCGTACGGTACGGACGCCGTCACCGTCGCGAGCTGGATCGCCGCGACCACCGAGCAGATCGGGATCGGCACCGCGATCATGCAGATACCGGCGCGCACCCCGGCCGCGACCGCGATGACCGTCACGAGCCTCGACCACCTCTCCGGCGGGCGGGTCCTCCTCGGCCTCGGCATGTCTGGGCCGCAGGTCGTTGAGGGCTGGCACGGCGTCTCCTGGGGCAAGCCGCTCGGGCGCACGCGCGAGTACGTCGAGATCGTCCGCTCCGCCCTCCGCCGCGAGACCGTGGAGCACCACGGCCCCCACTACGACATCCCCTACTTCGGCGACGACGCGACCGGGCTCGGCAAGCCGCTGAAGCTGATCGTGAAGCCGCTGCGCAGCGACGTCCCGATCTACCTCGCCGTGATCGGCCCGAAGAGCGTTGCGCTCGCCGCCGAGATCGCCGACGGCTGGATCCCGATCTTCTTCTCGCCGCAGCGCTTCCGCGAGGTGCACGGCCCCTCGCTGGAGCACGCGCCGAACGGCTTCGACGTGGCCCCGCTCTGCCCGGTTGTCGTAGGCGACGACGTCCAGATGTGCCGCGATCTGCTGAAGCCGATGCTCGCGCTCTACGTCGGCGGCATGGGCGCCCGTGGCCAGAACTTCTACAACACGCTCGCCCAGCGCTACGGCTTCGAGGAGGCCGCGGCTCGGATTCAGGAGCTCTACCTGGGCGGGCAGAAGGGCGAGGCGGTCCTGGCCGTCCCGGACGAGCTCGTCGACGAGGTCGCGCTCGTCGGCCCGAAGGAGCGGATCGCCGAGCGGCTCGAGGCCTGGCGCGAGACGGAGATCTCGACGCTCGTCCTCCAGGTCAAGCAGCCCGAGGCGCTCCGGGTGATGGCGGAGCTCGTGCTGTGAAGGACGCCTTCGCCGCCGCGCTCGGCCAGCCGGTCGAGCGGGCGGTGCTGCTGGCTGGAGGCGCCTCGAAGGAAGCGTGGGCGGTCGATGCGGGCGGCCGCGAGCTCCTGATCCGGCGCGCAGCCGGCGGCGTGATCCATCGGTCCACACTCTCACTCGAGCAGGAGTTCGAGGTTGTCCGCGCGGCCCACGAGGCGGGCGTCAAGGTTCCCGAGCCGATCGCCTACCTCGGCGAGGTGGAAGGGCGCGAGGCGTTCGTGATGGAGCGGGTTCACGGCGAGACGATCGGCCGCCGCATCGTCAAGAATCCGCCGCCCGGACTCGACCTTCAGCTCGCCGAGGAGCTCGCGAGGATCCATGCGGTCCCGCGCGAGCGAGTGCCGTTCCTCGAGCAGGACGACGCCGTCTCGCGCTTCTACGAGGAGCTCGACTCGGTCGGCGAGCCGCATCCCGCGATCGAGTTCGGCCTCCTCTGGGTGCGTGAGCGGCTGCCGACGCACCGGGTGCCCGTCGTCTCCCACGGCGACTGGCGAGTCGGCAACCTCGCGGTGGACGAGCACGGGCTCGTAGCCGTACTCGACTGGGAGTTCGCGCACCTCGCCGACCCGGTCGAGGATCTCGCCTGGCCGCTCGTCCGCGCGTGGCGCTTCGGGGCCGACGAGCGGCGGCTCGGCGGGATCGCCCATGCCGAGCCTTACCTCGAGCGCTACGCCGAGCTGACCGGACGCGAGGTCGCGCTCGAGGAGCTGCTCGTCTGGGAGGTCTTCGGCAACGTCAAGTGGGCGACCGGCTGCCTGACCCAGTCGCGCCGTCATCTCAACGGTCAGGAGCGCTCGGTCGAGCTCGCCGTGCTCGGGCGTCTCGCCGCCGAGATGGAGTACGAGCTCCTCGACCTGATCGACCATGCAGCATGACCGCCCCACACGATCGCCCAAGTCCGCAGGAGCTGGCCGAGGCGGTACGGGAGTTCCTCCAGGCGGAGATCCTCCCCACGCTCGAGAACCACCGGCTCAAGTTCCGGACGCTCGTCGCGATCAACGGGCTCGGGATCGCCGAGCGCGAGCTTGCGGCTACGAGCGCCACACGCAAGGACGACTGGGAGCTGGCCCGGCGGATCCGGGCCGGCGACGTCCCCGAGAACGCCGTCGCCCTCCTGAAGGAGCACGTCGCGGAGAAGCTGCGCATCTCGAACCCGCGTTACTTGGCCAAGTACGAGTGAGGCGGCGGCTCTACCTGATGCGGCACGCCGAGGTGGCGTACTTCAAGGATGGACCGGTCGATCCGCGTCAGGTCTCGCTCACCGCAGAGAGCCGCGCCCAGGCCGACGCGGCTGCGAAGGCGTCACGCATCTGCGCTACCGCGTCGTGCACGACTGACGGCGCGGTCGGTCTAGACGATGTCGACCTGGATGGTGTGGTGACCGCTCGCTCCGTTGGGGGCGATGTCCGTCCGCTCGGCCGTCTGCGTCTCGCCCGTTCCGTCCGTCGCACGCACGGCGATCACGTAGCGCCCCGGCGACCTCTCCCAGGGGTGGAACCACTGCCGCCAGCAGTCGTCGCCGAGCGCCGCCGCGAGCGTCGCCTGCTGCCACGGCCCGCCGTCGATGCGAACCTCGACGCGCTCGATCCCGCGAGTTGGCGCCCACGCAACACCCGCAATCACCTGGCTCGAGGCGACCTCGATCCGGGATTGCGTCTTGATCGGCGCTTCCTTGTCCCAGCCGCGCGGGATCCAGTAGCCGTCGACCTCGTCGAAGCTCGTCAGCTCGATCGCGGTGAGCCACTTCGTCGCCGAGACGTAGCCGTACAGGCCGGGCACGACCAGCCGGGCAGGGAACCCATGCGCCGCCGGCAGCGGCTCGCCGTTCATCGCCACCGCGACCATCGCGTCCCTTCCGTCCAGCGCCACCTGCGTCGGGAAGCCGGCGGTGAACCCGTCGACCGATCGACCGATCACCTGCGTCGCCCCCCGCTGGATGCCGGCGCGCGCGAGGAGGTCGGCCAGCAACACGCCCTGCCAGCGAGCGTTGCCGACGAGGCCCCCGCCGATCTCGTTGGAGACACACGAGAGCGTCACGTCCGCTTCGATATGGGGGATCGCCATCAACTCGGCGTAGGAGAGGGTGAAGGGCCGGTCGACCCTGCCCTTCACTTCGAGAGACCAGCTCGCCGGATCGACCTGCGGCACGAGCAAAGCGGTATCGATCCGGTAGAAGTCGTTGTTCGGAACGTACAGCGGCGTCAGCCCGGGGATGTCCAGGGCCGCGCCGGCCGGGGCCGGCGGCGCGCGACGGGCCGGCCGGGGGATGCGGATCGCCTGCCGGATCGCCTCGACCCGCTTCCTGGCCGCAAGCACGCGCCCGCCGAAGGCTCCGGCGCCGGCCACGACGACGGCGGCGGCGGCGGCCCCGAGCAGGTGCTTGCGGTCGACGAGGCCCCCCGCTGCCGGATCGCGAGCTGCTGGATCACGGGGTGGATCGCGGAGCGCCGGTGTCGACATCGCGACTCCACTCGGCCGGGCTGCCCGCAGCAGCGCCCAGAGCGCCAGGATGCCCCCGGCGGCGGCTGCGACGCCGGCGACGAGCGGGCCTGCCACGTCCGTCTGGGGATCGGACAGGGACGCGGCGACACCGACGGCGGTCATGACGGCGATGCCGCCCGCGCCGACGAGGAATCGCCGCACGCTCAGGATCCCGAGCGCGGCGCCGAGCAGTCCGGAGACGACGACGATGTTGAGGATCAGGAACGGCTTGTCGTTGCTGCCGAGCGTGGAGATGACGGCCCGCTCGAGCCAGCCGGGCACGAGGCCGATGACGACATCGCCGAGCGCGACGACGAACGATCGGCCGCCCGACAGCAGTCCCGCGACGAGCTCGGCGACTCCGAGCGTGACGCCGACCGCGAGCAGCCCGGCCACGGCGCCGGAGACGCGCCCGGGCGCGCCCTGGTGCTCTGCGGAGCCTGCATCCGCGCGAGACGCTGCTTTCGGGGCCATCTCCTCCAGGCTAGTCCCGCCGGATTACGTCCGGATTAACAGCCGCTCACCTGCGCCGCATCAGCAGCGTCTGCTTGCCCTCCTGAACGACCTCGCCCCGCTGATTGACGAGCTGCGCCACGAAGCTCACGATCCCGCGGTCGGGCTTCGAGGTCTCGCGCTTGTCGGCGACGCGGTAGCGGACGGTGATCGTGTCGCCGAAGACGATCGGTGCCTTGAAGCTCCATTCCAGCCCTAGAAAGGCGATCGTCGTCCCCTCGATGATCCCGAGCTTGCTGATCAGGCCCGTCGCGATCGAGAGCCCGAGCACTCCGTGGGCGATCCGCTCTCCGAACGGCGTCGTGCGCGCGTACTCGGCATCGACGTGCAGCGGGTTCGCGTCTCCCGAGAGCGCCGCGAACGCGACGACGTCCGCCTCGGTGACCGTACGACCCTGGGTCGTCCACTGGCGCCCGAGCTCGAACTCCTCGAAGTGGAGCGCATTCATATCGGCCGCTCCCGTCCGGCCCAGTAGGGATCTCGCAGCTCCCGCTTGAGCACCTTGCCCGTCATGTTTCGGGGCAGCATCTCGACGAGGTCGACCGAGGTCGGGCACTTGTAGTGGGCGAGCCGCGCGCGGCAGAACGCGATCAGCTCGTCCGCGTCGACCTCCGCGCCTTCGGCCGGGACGACGACCGCCTTGACGGCCTCACCCCAACGGTCGTCCGGAATCCCGATCACGGCGACGTCCGCGACCGCCGGATGCTCGATCGCGGCGCGCTCGACCTCGGCGGCGTAGATGTTCTCGCCGCCCGAGATGATCATGTCCTTGACCCGGTCTTGGATGAAGAGGTAGCCGTCGCCGTCGACGATTCCGACGTCGCCGGTGCGATACCAGCCGTCGAGCTCCAGCACCTGCGCGGTTGCATCCGGCTTGTCCCAGTACCCGGCCATCACCTGCGGCGAGCGGATCCAGAGCTCGCCGACCTCGCCGAGCGGCACGTCCTCCAGGGTGACGGCGTCGACGACCTTCACCTCCGCGTCGCGAATCGGTCGTCCTGCCGAGACGAGCAGGTCGCGCCGCTCCGCGTTGCGGTGCTCCTCCGGACCGAGAGCGCTGATCACGCCCGCCATCTCGGTCATCCCGTACACCTGGTGGAAGTCGACAGGCAGCAGCTCGAGGCAGCGCTCGAGCAACGGCAGCGGCATCGGCGAGGCGCCATAGACCAGGCATTCCATCCCGGACAGCGCCTCGCGAGCTCGTTCCGGGGTCTGCATGAACGCGGCGAAGAGCGCCGGCACGAAGAAGCCGTGCGTCGCCTGCTCGCGCTCGGCGAGGTCGAAGATCGCGTCTGGGATCGGCTCGCGAACGAGGAGCGTCCGGGCACCGGCGAGCAGGCTGACAAACGCGTAACAGATTCCGCCGACGTGAAACAGCGGCATCGCGACGACGCTCACGCTCTCAGCGGTCATCGAGAACTCCTCCGCGACCGCGGTCGTATGTGCTGCGATCCCGCGGTGCGTAAGCATGGCGCCCTTCGGGAGTCCGGTCGTGCCGGAGGTGTAGAGCTGGAGGCAGCAATCGTCGGGGTCGCCGAGAACGGCAGCCTCGATCGGCTCAGCACGCGCGAGCCACGACTCGTACTCGTCCGCATCGCCCCCCACGATCACCACGCGCTCGACCGTCTCCAGCCGGTCGCGCACCTGCTCGAGTCCGTCCACGAGCTCGGCGCCGACGAAGAGCACTGTGGCGCGGGAGTCGTCGATCACGTCGGCGATCTCGCTCGGAGAGAGACGGAAATTGACCACGGCGTTCACGGCGCCGCAGAGGGTGGCCGCGAACGTGGTCTCGAGGCAGGCCGGATGGTTCTTTTCGAGGAACGCGACGCGATCGCCCGGTTGCACGCCTGCGGCCCGGAGCGCGCCGGCCGAGCGGCGGCTGCGCTCATCGAGCTCTCGCCAGGTCCAGCGGGACTCGCCGAACTCGAGCGCCGTCCGCTCGGGCGTCTCGGCCGCCCAGCGACCGACAAGGTCGTAGAGGTGGGCGAAGGCGATGGCCACGTTATCTCCTTTCTAGTACGAGCGGGGCAGCCCGAGCGTGTGCTGGGCGACGTAGTTGAGGATCATCTCGCGGCTGACGGGCGCGATCCGGGCGACGCGGAGCACGCCCCAGTAGGCGGCGAGGTCGTATTCGCTCGCGAGACCGTTGCCGCCGTGGGCCTGGATCGCCCGGTCGAGCGTCAGAAGGGCGGCGTCGGCCGAGGCGAGCTTCGCCATGTTCGCCGCCTCCCCCGCCGCACGCGCTTCGCCGGCGTCGTGGAGCGCGGCTGCCTTGCTCGTGACGAGACGGGCCAGCTCGACCTGGATCGCGGCCTCGGCAAGCGGATGCGAGACGCCCTGGTGCGCGCCGATCGGGACGTCCCACACCTGCCGCTCGTTCGCGTAGGCCACCGCCTTCTCGAGCGCGTAGCGGGCGATCCCGTTCGCGTAGGCGGCGATCGTGATCCGCTCCGGATTCAAGCCGGCGAAGAGCTGGTCGAGCCCGGCGACATCGCCGCCGACGAGCGCCTCGGCCGGAAGCTCCACGTCGTCGAAGAAGCAGGCGAACTGCTCCTCGGGCGCGATCACGTCCATCTCGATCGGCTTCCAATCGAAGCCAGGCGTGTCGCGCGGGACGATGAAGAGCGCGGGTCGGAGCTTTCCCGTTTGCTCATCATCGGTACGGCCGACCACGAGCACCGCGTCCGACTCGTCGACGCCTGAGATGTAGGTCTTGCGGCCGTTCAGGATCCAGCCGCCGTTGTCGCGGCGCGCGACCGTGGCGAGGTTGTGGGAGTTCGTGCCGGCGTCCGGCTCGGTGATCGCGAACGCGAGCTTCGCGGTGCCCTCGGCGAGGCCGGGCAGCCACGCCGTCTTCTGCTCGTCGGTCCCGCTACGGGCGATGATCGTGCCGGCGATGGCCGGGGAGACGACGATCATCAGCAGCGGGCAGCCTGCCGCGGCGAGCTCCTCGCAGACGATCGCGAGCTCGGCGATCCCACCTCCGCCACCGCCGTACTCCTCTGGGATGTTGGCCCCGAGGTAGCCGAGCGCGCCGGCCTCGGCCCAGAGCTCGATCGTCCGCTCGTTCGCCCTGGCCTTCTCGAGCCAGTAGCCGCTCCCGTACTTCGCGGCGACGTCGGCGACCGCGCCGCGCAGCGCCTGTTGCTCCTCCGTCTCGCTGTAGCGATGCGCTTGCTCTGTCCGGCTCACGGGGTCACCTCTCTCGTTGGGCGGCGACGAGCGCCGCCGGTGCGTCGACATGCTTTGCTCGCAGATACTCGCCGAGGCCCTTGGCCTGGCCGTCGAGCCGCAGGTTCGCGGCGACACCCTTGCCGAGGAAGCCGACGAGCGTGAACCCGAGCGAGCGCAGGTTCGGGAGCACCCACGGCCGGATCTCGCACCCTCCGGCCTCCGGAATGAGCTCCTGCAAGCGTTCGCACGTCAGGTGGCGCTCCAGCCAGGCAAAGACCTCGTCGGTGCGGGCCCAGACGCCGAGCGTGGCGTTGCCGCCCTTGTCGCCGGAGCGGGCGCCGACGAGCGTGCCGAGCGGGACGCGAACGGTCGGGCCCTCGTTGCTCAAAATCGGAGCTTGTGTTGTAACAACACTAAGTTCGGCCTGGCCGTCTTTCGGAGCGGTCGGCGAACGACTTAG
>JANDLU010000052.1 GCA_024330215.1 Candidatus Gaiellasilicea maunaloa | reverse complement strand
CATGGGGCTCCATCGTGCAGTTTCCAGCGCTCATCCGGAGATCGGACGGATCTTGAGCGAGAGGTTACCGATCACTCCGAATCCTCACGTGGAGATCGATGTCTTGGCCGAGGTTCTTGCTGACGATCTAACACCGTGGCCAGAGAAGTCATGGCTGGTAATCGACGATTATCAGGAGATCGCTGGCGTCGCCGCTCCTGAGCGATTCGTCGAAACATTTCTTCTGAGCAGTTCCGTCAATCTTCTATTGCTAACCCGTGAGCGGCCAGCCTGGGCGTCTGCACGTCGCATTCTCTACGGGGAAATCGCCGAATATGGCCGAGATGCGCTCGCGATGACTTACGATGAAGCCGCGGCGTTGCTTGCATCGCCTAGTCGCGTCCACCCTGAACTTCTCGAGGTAACCGAGGGATGGCCTGCTGTACTGGCGCTCGCCGCGATTTCACCCTCGTCCTCTAAGGGGCCGCCAATGGCGAGCGCTTTGTACCGCTTCTTCGCGGATGAACTCTACTACCGTATCAACGAACCGACTCGGCGAGGTCTTTGGGAGATCGCACTTATGACGCCTACCCGGCGTGCGACGATCATGAGAATGCTCGGTTCTAGCCGAGGGACTAGCGTCATCGAAGTCGGCACCCAGCATGGATTCCTGACCGAACGGGAAGGCGACTTAATCGAGATTCACCCGCTACTCCGACACTTTCTCGAGGAAAAGCTTCTTCAAGAGTCTGTTCAGTTGCGTGAGACGCTTGTGGAACGAGCCTTCAGACATTTTCTCGAACGGGGATCGTGGGACGAGGCATTTCATCTCATCGCACGATTCGAGCTACCGCCGCTCCTTCCCCGACTGCTCGCAGCCTCTTTGCCTGAGCTGCTGACGCTCGGTCGTACTGAAACCCTCCGACGATGGATATCCCGCGGTGACGCAGCTGTTACCGACCCTATCGTGGGGCTCACAGGAGCTGAGTTGGCATTCCGCGAGGGCCATTACTATGCTTCAGAGGTGCTTGCGGAGGCGGCGGCTGGATCGGCTAACGCGAGCGGTCATACTGCGGCGCGAGCGCTTATTGTTGCGGGTCGCGCTGCACACGCGGCGTCCCGCGAACAAGAGTCGTTGGCTTTCTATCGCCGGGCCAAGAAGGCCAGTTCTTCAGAGGAACTGGGTCGGGTCGCTTTGATGGGAGAGCTGGTAGCAGCGATTGAACTCGAGGTTCCAGGCGCGGTCGAGCTATCAAAGACGCTCGAATCATCGAGTGACCTTCTTCCTCAGGAGCGCGTCGTGCTGGCTGGTCGGATTCTCAATCTGCAGACGCGTTACGCTTTGCGCGTCGATCTGGATGCCGGCCGAGCTGCACGCCAGTTGCTTCATCTTGTCGACGATCCGCTCGCTCGGTGTTCGTTTCGGAATGTTTTCGGCTATGTTCTCGCGGCATGTGGTAAGTGCGAAGAGGCGCTGAGCCTTACGGATGAGCAACTGAGCGACGCTGAGCGTTCGAGGCTCAACTTCGTCATTCCCTATGCTCTCTGCGTCCGAGCCCTGAGCCGTGCGGGTCAGCGATACTTCGATGAGGCACAAGAACAACTGGCGAAGGCCGAGCAGCTCGCCACCAAGACGGGCGACCGTACCGCCGTGATAATTTGCCGTTGCTTACGCGCGAGAACTTTCATCGCGCAAGGATCCTTCCAACCCGTGTTCTCTGAGTCACCTCATACACACGGGCTCACCAATTCTCTGGCCTCAGAGTTACTTGCGAGTCACGCGCTCGCGCGGGCTGGTGCAGGCGACGCTGGCAAAGCTTTCGAGTTGGCCCTCACGGCGGACAAGATGTCAGGAGCGTCTGAGACGAAGATATGTGTTCCAGCCGCACGTGCCGTAGCGAACCTTCGCCTCGGGCGATCCGACGTTGCGTTGCTCGAGGCGCTCGAGGCGCTTCGAACGGCAATAGGCACAGGAATGATTGAGTCGTTTGTCGCGGCCTACAGGGGTTGCCCTGAACTGCTTACTTGTTTGCTGCAGGAGAAGAACGCACACGAGGACATCGCGCTCATTTTGACTCTGAGCGGGGATCAGGTGATGCAGAACGTCACCGCTACTCATTCTGTGTTGGCACTGTCGCCTCGCGAGAAAGAAGTGCTCTCGTTGCTTGGATTTGGGATGACTAACGCTCAGATAGCGCAACAGCTTTTCATTAGTCTGGCAACAGTCAAGGTTCACGTACGCCACATCTTTGAGAAGCTTGGAGTCGATTCACGTACGGCGGCAGCGCTGCGGGCAGTTCAGATCGGACGCGATCATGCTGCCCCGGAGGCAACGAACGACGGATCCGTTTGACGGATGTTGCTGCCGACAACGACCCGACTTTGACGTGACCCCATTCGATAGGCATCATCAGCGGTGGCAAGTAGTGCTTCGAACGCAGCAACTACCGTTGTGTCAAACTGAGAACCGACTGCTTGTGCGAGTCTTAGCCTCGCCACTCGGCTCGGCATGGCTTCTCGATATGGTCTATCGGAGGTCATGGCGTCATAGGCATCCGCAACGGCAATGATGCGAGAGAGTGTTGGTAGGTCCTCTTCGGATAGCCCGTCTGGATAGCCTTGGCCATCTACGCGCTCGTGGTGATGCCTCACGATCGTGGCGATCTCAGCATAGTTTTCTACCTCCGCAAGGATACGCTCTCCAATCTCAGAATGCTCTTGCATGCGTCGGCGTTCGTCCAAGGTTAGCGCTCCTGGCTTTTCGAGCAGACCCGATGGCAATCCGATCTTTCCGATGTCATGGACGAGCCCGCAGAGGTAGACTTTCTGGATGTCATCCTCAGATAGCGTCATACGACGAGCGATGTCACGGGAGTAGACCGCTACCGCCATCGAATGGCCGGCCGTATAGCGATCTCGCGCATCAAGGACGGCGACGAGTCCCGCGGCGAAGGACAAGTTGGCCCGTTCGAGGCGTTCATTGGCCCCAGAAAGATCATCCGCAAGCTCGCGCTGTTCCTGATACAGCCCGAAGAGCCTCTGAGCTGCAACGGCTGGAACGAGAAAGAGGGGTAGCGTCCACGGTGACACCTCCTGATATGCGTACGCCAGCAAGGCAACAACCGGCGTGCACAGAGCGACTGAAAGTGCGAGTATTGGAGCGAAGGTGCGAATTACTGCCACGCTGCGTTGTCGTCCACGCAGTTGTAGCGTGGCCGATGCGATAGCCATATCGACAGTCTCAGCCACGAGCGCGGCGAGAACCGTTGCTAGAGCTATCTCGCTTAGTATCCGAGAGTCGGGCGAACCCAGCGATAGGGCAACCAGACCCGCTAGAGCTCCCGTGATGATGCGGCTACTCGTGTAGATGGCGAGGCGGAGATGAGAGTTATCGACTCTGCGGGCCTCCGGTCGTGTGATGTCTCCGAGCATCGAGCCCATCGCCACAACCACCGCTGGCAGAGGGCCGAACAAGACGGCGGCGAACAGCGTTGGGACTAGGGAGATCGATTGTTCGGTGTCTTTCCCGATGCGTACCGTGCTTCTCTCGGCGAGCGCCGCCACGATCGCCAATGTTGCGACGATCCACAGGTCGCCCATGTCGCTGAAGAACGTCACGATCGCGACCAGCGTGGAAACGCTTACGGCGCTCAAGACGACGGCGAAGAAACGAATACGCGTCGCGTCGGTCGCGAGTTGATCCTCCCCGATCATTCACGAACCTGCATCAAACCTTGCTTTCTCCCCCAATCGGGGTATAACCTGCGTCTTGCCGTTAGTCCCCGAATGAGGAGTCGTGATATGCGTAAGTCGGTCGTTCGCCTCGTGTCGAGGGCCACAATCGCCGGTGGCCTCAAAGGCTGGTAGAAGCCGTCGAATACTGCTATTCCCTCAGTCGGGCGGCATCCCTCGTTAGGGGGAGTTGTCCACAGACTGTGGGAACGGTGGATAAATCGAGGCTTCGAGCCGCACGTTCTTGCGCATCGGAGTCGGGCCGTGGAGTCTCCCCGGTTCGGCTCCGATGCTTTTTCGGTACCAGCGAGGCGCTAGACCGCTAGCCGATCAGGCCGCGGCGGAAGCCGACGGAGACCGCATGGGCACGGGATCGGGCCTGGAGCTTCGCGAGCAGGTGGCGGACGTGGCTCTTGACCGTCTCCTCCGAGAGGAAGAGCCGCTGGCCGATCTCCCGGTTGACGAGCCCGTCGGCGACGAGCTGGAGCACCTCGATCTCGCGTATCGTCGGCTCCTGTTCGAGCTCACGAAGAGGCGCCGTGAACGGGATCACCTCTGCGGTGCCGTTGGAGCGCCGAACTGCAGCCTCCTCGAACCGGCGACTGTGGTCCATGTAGCGGCTCAGGATCTCCTTTCGCTCCGCGGCGTCCACGGCCCCGATATCGGCCGGCTGCCCGGCGGCCTTTAGCTCGATCGAGGTACCCGGCCGGGAGTCAGGGCGGCGCAAGCCGCACGTACCGCCGTCGGCGCCGTACCAGCGTGGGCGGTTCGGCCTCCTCGACCACCGTGCGGCCGCCCGGCGCATGCAGGATCCGACCGTCTCCGAGCCAGAACGCAATATGGGTGGCGTGCTCGCGGCCGTACGTGACGAGGTCGCCGTACCGTGGCTCGGCCACGAGCTCAGCCGCGCCCTCTTGCTGATCCGCGTCGCGAGGCACGAGCACGCCCAGACGACGATAGGCCATGTGCACGAGTCCCGAGCAGTCGATCCCGTGCTTGCTCATCCCGCCCCAGAGATACGGCGTACCAAGATAGCCGCGCGCCTCCTCGACGGGATCGCCCGCCCGCCGCTCGGGGAGCCAACCGTTCGGGGCCGCGTGCGAGAGCGCGGTTGCCGCGATCCAGCCGGGATAGCCGTACGCCGTGGTCACACGCGCCCAACCGTCCCGCCGCTCCTCGACGGTCAGCGCCTCGCCGCGCAGCGCCTGTGTTACCTGCTCCGAACCGTCATCGGGCTCCGCGTAGAGCGGGGCGACGTCGAGCCCGCAGGAGAGCGTCTCAGCCACGGCCCGAGTCTACGAGATGGCGTCTCAGAGCCTCGAGGCGCTCGTCCCACGCAGTCCCGACCAGCTCCATCCACGCCAGGACCTCGGTGAGAGGGCCGGGCGTCAGGCGATAGCGGGTCTCGCGGCCGCTACGGTGCGCGGCGACGAGACCGGCCTCCCTCAGAGCGCTCAGATGCTTCGCCACCGCCTGCCGGGTAACGGATCTCGACTCGGCTCTCGTCCCAGTCGAGGCGAACCGCCGTTCCGGCTCGCTTCGACGACGACCGCTTGGCGCTCCTCGCCGTCGTCCCACCGAAATCGTCCGGAGCCGCCCCCGACCGCGTCGAGCTCGACGCCGTTCGCGAACCACTCCTCGAGTCGCTTTGCCTCAGTCAGCGCCGACCAGACCTCCTTGGGCTCGGCAGGGATCACGATCTCGCGCTCGACCCTCATGCCGTCTCCTCTCACGTGCAACGCGATGGTTGCGGTTCCTCGGCCGCGAGGTGGACGACGAGATCGCGAGCCCCATCACCGCCCAGCTGCTCGTCCTCGAGTCGGAGGAGCCGAGCAAGGACATCTCGCTCTACATCAACTCCCCCGGTGGCTCTGCGTACGCGGGAATGGCGATCTAGCCGCCGAGTGCGGCCCGCTCGGCAGAGCCAAGCGCCCGGCTGGCGCCGCCCTTCCCGTCGATCACGACAACGACGTTCTCGAGCTCGGCCGCAACCCGGCCATTCGCGGCTGCGATGGTCGTGCGCGTCGTCACGCTCTTCGTCCCGAGCTGCAGGAGCTCGACGGTCGCGACTGCGGGGCCGTCGCCGATCCGCAGCTCCGAGCGATACTCGATCGTCGTCTTCGCGGCGACGTAGTCCCACACCCGGTTCTCGTCGAGTCCGAGGCGTTCCTGGAACCACGCATCGAGCGCCTCCTCGCCGTACGTGAGGTAGATCGCCTGGTTGACGTGGCCGTAGCCGTCGAGATCGTTCCAGCGGATGTCGATCCTGCGGGACAGCGCTAGCTCGGGGGAGGCTGCCACACCGCGGGCGCCGACGGGGTCTCGAACACGACCTCGCGCTGCTGTGGCTGGAGCGTCCCGGCCTTGATCTCCTCTGCAAAGTGGCACTTGACGAGATGCGTGTCGACCGGGCGGAGCTCGGGCTCTTCGTCGCGACAGCGGGTCGGCTGGACGTAGGGGCACCGGGTGTGGAAGCGACAGGCGTGCGGCGGGTTCGAGGGGCTCGGCAGGTCGCCCTGAAGCAGGATCGAGGTGCGTTTGCGCTCGACCTCCGGATCCGGGATCGGGATCGCCGAGAGCAGGGAGATCGTGTACGGGTGCAGGGGGTTGTCGTAGAGGTCGTCGCCGGGGGAGAGCTCCATGATCTGGCCGAGGTACATGACGGCGATCCGATCGGAGATGTGTCGCACGACGGCGAGATCGTGGGCGATGAAGAGGTAGGTGAGGTCGAACTCCGTCTGCAGCAGCTCGAGCAGATTGACGATCTGCGCTTGGATCGAGACGTCGAGCGCGGAGACCGGCTCGTCGCACACGATGAAGTCCGGGTTGAGCGCGAGTGCCCGCGCGAGGCCGATCCGCTGGCGCTGGCCACCGGAGAACTCGTGGGGGTAGCGCGTCGCCGCGTCTGCGGGAAGCCCCACCGTTGCGAGCAACTCCCGCACGGTCTTGTTGAGGTTCCTGCCACCCATCTTGTGCACGCGCAGCGGCTCGCCGACCATTCGGCCGACCGAGTGACGCGGGTTCAGTGAGGCGTACGGATCCTGGAAGATCATCTGCATCCGCTTGCGCAGCGGCCTCAGCTCTCGCTCGCCCAGGTGCGTGATGTCCTGGCCGTCGAACGTGATCGTGCCGCCGGTCGGCTCGTAGAGCCTCAGCAACGCGCGGCCGACAGTGGACTTGCCGCAGCCGGACTCGCCGACGAGCCCGAGTGTCTCTCCGCGCCGGATCTGGAGCGAGACCCCGTCGACCGCCTTGACGTCGCCGACGTGCCGGTCGAGCACGACCCCGCTGCGAATCGGGAACCAGACCCTCAGCTCGTCCACGTCGACGAGCGGGGTGCCGTTCTCGCTCAAGCAGCCCCACCGACCCGCGTGCGCTGCCACTCCTCCGCCGGCACGGGGTTGAAGCAGCGGACGTGGTGCCCGCTCTCGAGCTCCTCGAGCGGCGGTACTGCCTGGCGCGACTCTTCGACCTCGAAGCGGCAGCGCGGTGCGAACGGGCACTCCGCAGGTGGGCTGAGCATGTTGCGCGGCGCGCCCGGGATCGGCTGGAGCTGCTGGCGCCGGCCCGCGTCCAGCCGGGGCACGCTCTGGAGCAGCCCGAGCGTGTACGGATGGCGCGGTCGCGCGAAGAGGGCGTCGGCGCTGCCCGTCTCCATGAACATGCCGGCGTACATCACGTTGACGCGCTCGCACATGCCGGCGACGACGCCGAGATCGTGCGTGATCAGGATCAGGGCCGTGTCGCGCTCCGAGACGAGATCACGGAGCAGCTGCAGGATCTGCGCCTGGATCGTCACGTCGAGCGCGGTCGTCGGCTCGTCCGCGATCAGGAGCTTCGGCTCGCATGCGAGGGCGATCGCGATCATCGCGCGCTGCCTCATCCCGCCCGAGAACTGGTGCGGATAGTCCTTCAACCGCAGCTTCGCGCTGGGGATGCCGACCTGGTCGAGCAGCTCCGTCGACCGCAGGTCCGCCTGCCCTCGATCCATCCCGAAGTGGGTCTCGAGCGCCTCGCGGATCTGCCTCCCGATCGTCAATACCGGGTTCAACGACGTCATCGGATCCTGGAAGATCATCGCGATCTCGCGGCCGCGGATCGAGCGTAGCTGCTCGTCGTTCAGCGTCAGCAGGTCGCGGCCGGCGAACATCGCGCGGCCGTTCGTGACGCGGGCATTGCGGCTGAGGATGCCCAGGATCGCGAGCGAGGTGACGCTCTTGCCGCAGCCGGACTCGCCGACGATCCCGAGCGTCTCGCCTGCCGAGATCTCGAACGAGACACCGTTGACGGCGTAGACGAGCCCACGCTCGGTGCCGAAGCGGACGTGCAGGTCCTCGACCGAGAGGAGGGGTTCGCCGGTCACGTGTTGTTACCCCCGGCCCCGGAGCTTCGGGTCGAGCGCCTCGCGCAGCCCGTCGCCGATCAGGTTGAAGCCGAGCACCGAGATGATGATCGCGACGCCCGGGATGATCGCCAGATGCGGCGCGGTCTGGAGGTAGCGCGTCGTATCGGTCAGCATCGTCCCCCACTCGGGCGTCGAGGGATCCTGCGGGCCCAGTCCGAGGAACCCGAGACCGGCGACGTCGATGATCGCCGTGGCGAGCGCGAGCGTCCCCTGCACGATCACGGGGGAGATCGCGTTCGGGAGGATGTGCGAGGCGAGGATGGACCTGCGCGGCACGCCGATCGCGCGCGCCGCCAGCACGAAGTCGTTCTCGCGTTGCGCCAGGATCGAGCCGCGCATCAGCCGGGCGAAGATCGGCACCTGCGTCGCGCCCACGGCGATCATGATCTGGAAGAGTCCGGGGCCGAGCATGGCGACGATCCCGATCGCGAGGAGGAGGCCGGGAATCGAGAGCATGATATCGGTGAGCCGCATGATGATCCCGTCGACGATCCCACCCATGTAGCCGGCGATCGAGCCGAGCACGAGGCCGAGCGAGAGGCCGACCGCGACCGAGACCACCCCGATCAGGAGCGAGAAGCGAGCGCCGAAGACGATGCGAGAGAGCACGTCCCGGCCCTGCTGATCGACCCCGAACCAGTGGTCGAAGGAAGGGCCGGGGCAGCAACTGCCGCCGAGCCGCGAGAGGTCGCCGAAGCGCGGGTCCTCCGGAGCGATCACCGACGCGAACAGCGCGACGACCACGAAGAGCCCGACCAGCGTGAAGCCGATGAGCGCGCCAGGGTTGCGCCGCAGGCGTCGCCAGGCGTCGCGCCACAGACCGCCCTGGCCCGGCTCGAGCGCAATCTCCCTCGCTTCGAGCTCCGCGATGCTCACGAGAGTCGGATCCTCGGGTTGAGCAGCGCGTACGAGAGGTCGACGAGCAGATTGACGAGGACGAAGACGAGCGCGATGAAGAGGATCCCGCCCTGGAGCACGGGGTAGTTGCGCGCCTTGATCGCCTCGACGAGCCAGGTGCCGATCCCGGGGTAGGCGAACACCGTCTCGGTGAGGACGGCGCCCGAGAGCAGCAGCCCCGTCTGGAGACCGATGATCGTCGCTATCGGCAGCATCGCGTTGCGGAGGATGTGCCGCGTGTCCACGGTCCGCGGCGCCACTCCTTTCGCGCGCGCCGTCCTCACGTAGTCCTCGTTCTGGACGTCGAGCACCGCTGCCCGCGTGATCCGCGCGACGATGGCGAGCGGAATCGAGCCGAGCGCGATCGCGGGCAGGATCAGGTGCTTGAGGGTGTCCCAGAATGCCTCGAGGTCACCCGCGAGTAACGCATCCAGCACGTAGAAGTTGGTCGGGTGATCGATGTTGATCAGCACACTGATCCGACCGACGGTGGGGAGCAATCCGAGCTTCACCGCGAAGACGAACTTGAGGATGATCGCGAGTACGAAGATCGGTACCGAGATGCCGAGCAGCGACGCGACGAGGCTCAGCTGGTCGAGCACGCCGCCGTAGCGCTTCGCCGCGAAGAAGCCCAGGGGCAACCCGATCAACATCGAGAAGAGCATCGCCGCGAAGGCGAGCTCGATGGTCGCGGGGAAGCGCTGCCCGAACTCGTCGATCACCGGCCGCCGCGACGTCACCGAGTCGCCGAAATCGAACTGCGCCACGTTTTCGACGTAGGCGAAATACTGGACGTGAAGCGGCTTGTTCAGGCCGTACTGCTCGTTGATCGCGGCAATCGCCTCGGGGGTCGCCCGCTCGCCGAGTAGCGTCGTCGCCGGGCTCCCCGGCAGCGCCCTGATCCAGAGGAAGACCAGGATCGACAGCCCGATCAGGACCGGGATCAGAAGAAGGAGCCGGCGGACGACGAAACGCAGCATGTCGCCCGCCGGACTCTAGCTTTCCTCCCTTACTCCTCGATCGAGACCGACGCGAACGACTCGTTCGTCGTCGGGCTCGCCACGTATCCCTTCACCTGCGCCGTGAAAGCCAGGGCCGGCTTCGAGTGCGCGTACGGAACGCCGGGAAGCTCGGTCATGATCTTCCGGTTCGCCTCCTGATACAGCGACTCCCGCGCCGATTGCTCCGTCTCGATCTCCGCGTCGTTCAGGAGCTTCTGGATCTCGGTGAGCGGCTTCGTCGTCGTTCCCCAGGCCTTCTGCGGGGTCTGGAAGAACGTGCCGATGAAGTTGTCCGCGTCACCGTAGTCGCCCGTCCAGCCGAGCATGCGGAGGTTCCCTGCGGTCCCCTCGTTGGCGCGGCCGAGGTAGTCGGGGTTCCACGGGGCGCTCTTTGCGGTGACCTTGAAGCCCGATTTGTTCAGGCTCGCGGCGAACGCCTCGAAGTTCCGCTTCGGATCCGGCATGTACGGGCGCGACACGTCGGTGGGGTACCAGAACTCGAGCGGGACCGGCAACGTGTAGCCGGCGTCCGTCAGGGTCTGCTTCGCCTTCTCCGGGTCGTACTCGTAGGTCGGGACGTCGTCCGCGTAGCCGACGACCTCGGGCGGCATGAACTGCGTCGCGACGACCGCGCGGCCGGAATAGAAGTTGTCGACGACCGACTCGCGGTCGAGGCCGTAGGCGATCGCCTCACGCACCTTCGGGTCGTCGGTCGGCTTCTTCGCGATGTTGAAGCCGACGTAGGCGACGTTGAAGGCGGGCCGGTCGATGATCTGGAGCTCGTCGTCGGCCTCGATCGTGGCGATGTCCTGCGGCTCGACCAGATCGTACCCTTGGATCTCGCCGGTTTGCAGCGCCTGCACGCGTGCGGCGTTGTCTGCGATCGGCCGGACGATCAGCTCGTCGAGCTTCGCCTTGTCGCCCCAGTAGTCCTCGTACCGCTTCAGCACGAGCCGGTCGTTTCGCGTCCACGAGACGAACTCGAACGGACCAGTGCCGATCGGGTGCTCGGTGCCGAACGTGCCACTCGGGCTGAAGATGCCGTCGGCGTCCACCGTTCCTTCGTCTGCCTTGAACTCCTGCAGCGCCTTCGGGCTGGCAATCGAGAACGCCTGCTGGGAGAGCGCCGGGATGAAGGTGGCGGACGGCTTCGTCAGCGTCAGGACCGCGGTCGTCGCGTCGGTCGCCTCACAGCTCTCATAGAGGCTCTCCTCGGGAGCACCGCTGTCCTTGTTGAACGTCGCGAACCCACCGAAGACGACCTGCCAGTAGTAGGTCGCGCCCGGGTTCTGGAGCGGCCCCTCGAAGTTGTACCAGCGGTCGAAGTTGAAGCAGACCGCCTCGGCGTCGAGCGTCTCGCCGTCGTGGAAGGTGACCCCATCTCGAATCTTGAAGGTCCAGACGGTGCCGTCGTCGTTCGGCTCCCAGCTCTCGGCGAGGCCGGGCTCCGGCTCCGTCGTGCCGGGCTTCAGAGCGACAAGCGTCTCGAACACCTGCGTGATCACGCGGATCGACTCGCCGTCCGAGACGAGCGCTCCGTCGAGCACCACCGGGTCGGAGGCACCGGCGAAGACGAGCGTGCCGCCACTGGCCCCTCCACTGCTCTCCGTCTCGGCCGCCGTCGTTCCGCTGGGCGTTCCTTCCTCGTCGTCGTCGCCACCGCATCCCGCCGCCAAGCCGATTACGCCCGCAACGAGGAGCGGCAGCAGCCAGTGCCACTTCGTCCTCAAGATGTCTCCTTTCGCTGGATCAACCCGTGTGAAGCGTGAGTGTATCCCCAGTTCCGTGCGGGGAGCGAACGTGGTCGGGTCGCAAAACGAGGACGACCTTCGGTCGCCCTCGTTTTGCGATAGTCGCGAGAGGAGGCTAGGCGGCGAGCGAGGCGAGATCGCGCAGCGCCGCGAGTCGCGAGAGCGCCTGGCCCTCGAGCTGGCGGACGCGCTCTCTCGTGAGATCGAGCTCGTGCCCGATCGCCTCGAGCGTCCAGGGCTCGCCCTCGAAGCCGAAGCGCAGCTCGAGGATGCGCCGCTCGCGCTCGGGAAGCGCGTCGAGCGCCCGCCGGACGCCCTGCTTGCGCAGCGACTCCTCGGCCTCCTCGAACGGATCCGCGGCCTCGCGGTCGGCGAAGAGGTCACCGAGCTCTCCTTCGTCGTCCGCGCCGACCGTCTGGTTCAGCGAGACCGAGGCATGAGCGGCGCCGAGCGCTTCCTCGACGTGCTGGATCGGGAGGCCGGTCGCCTCCGCGAGCTCGAGCTTCGTCGCCTCGCGACCGAGCTCCACCTCGAGCCGACGCGCGGCGCGCGAGAGCTTCTGCTGGCGCTCGACGACGTGCACCGGGACGCGGATCGTCCGCGCGTGGTTCGCGACCGCTCGCTGCACCGACTGGCGGATCCACCAGGTCGCGTACGTGGAGAACTTGAAGCCGCGGCGCCAGTCGAACTTCTCGACGGCGCGGTTCAGCCCCAGCGTGCCTTCCTGGATCAGGTCCAGGAACGGGACGCCGAGACCGCGGTAGCCCTTCGCGATCGAGACGACGAGTCGGAGATTCGACTCGATCATCCGGCGCTTGGCGACCGGATCGCCGCGCTCGATCGCCTTCGCGAGCACGACCTCGTCGTGGGCGGTCAGGAGCTTGTGGCGGCCGACGTCGGCGAGGAAGAGCTGGAGGCTGTCGGCGGCGCCGGTCGCAACCGCGGCTTCCGCGACGGGAGCCTGCTCCTTGTCGTCCTTCTCCTCGTCCTCCTTCTCGCCCTTTTCGTCCTTCTCTGCATCCCTGGCGGCGGCCTTCGAGGCGCCGGCCTGCGGCTGTCCAACCTCGAGCCCGAGCGTCTCGAGCTCACGGGTGAGCTGCTCGGTCTCCTCGTCGCTCAGATCGTGCTCGAGGACGAACGCCTCGAGCTCGATCGGCTCGATGAAGCCGCGCTCCTCGGAGCGCTCCACGAGCGCTTTGACCTGCTCGGACTCGATCAGTTCGTTCAGCTGGCTCTGCGTCAAATCGAAACGTCAGTCCTTTCGCGTACTTCCTCGCGGGGTAGCAACAAACTTCCTCACCATAAGGTCTGATCCCTGCTTTTGCCAGGGGAACCGGCCCGCGGCGGATGTTACAAGCGCAAACGTGCAGATCTTTCGAGGTATTCCGGAGCGAGGCACGAATCGGTTTTTCGCACGAGGGTAGCGCGCCTGGGTGCAACCGCACTCCTTGGGACGCGAGTTGGCACGGAAAGTTTGCTCTTTCGTTCGAGTTACGCCGCAGATCGGCGCGTGCGCGGCTTCGTCTTCTTCTTTGGTGCAGGCCCACGTGAGCGCCGGTCGGCGAGGAGCTCGGCACCGCGCTCGATCGTGACCGACTGGGGATCGTCGCCCCGCCGCAGGGTCGCATTGGTCTCGCCGTCGGTGACGTAGGGGCCGAACTTGCCCTCCTTCACGACCATCGGCATCCCGGACACCGGATCCTGGCCCAGCTCCTTGAGCGGCGGTCTCGCTGCACCCCGACCGCGCCGTTGCTTCGGCTGGGCGAGCACCGCGAGCGCTTCCTCGAGCGAGATCGTCAGTAGCTGCTCCTCCGATTCGAGCGAGCGCGACTCCGAGCCCTTCTTCACGTACGGGCCGTACTTCCCGTTCTGGGCGGTGACCTCCTCGCCGCCGGCCGGATCGGTGCCGAGTACGCGCGGGAGCGAGAGCAGCCGGACGGCGTCCTCGAGCGTGACGCTCTCGGGAGCCATCGTCTTGAAGAGCGACGACGTCCGCGGCTTCTCCTTCGCTCCCTCCTCGAGCACCTCGGTCACGTAAGGCCCGTAGCGGCCGCTCTTGGCCACGATCTCGCGCTGCCACCCGGGGTGCACGCCGAGCGAGCGGTCGCTGCTCGGCGCCGCCAGCAGCTCCTCGGCCTTGGCGACGGTCAGCTCGTCGGGGGCGAGGTCGTCGGGGACGCTCGCACGCTCCTCGCCGCGCTCGACGTACGGTCCGTAGCGACCGACCCGCAGCGCGATTCCGTCGCCGATCGGGAGCGTGTTGACCGCGCGGGCATCGATCTCGTCGATGTCCGAGACGAGCGCCTTCAGGCCGACGGCGTCCGTCCCGCCGAAGTAGAAGGCGCGCAGCCAGTCGATCCGGGCTTCCTCCCCGGCGGCGATCCGGTCGAGATCGTCTTCCATCCGGGCGGTGAACTGGTAGTCGACGAGCTGGCCGAAGTGCCGCTCGAGGAGGGAGATCACGGCGAAGGCGAGGAAGGACGGAACGAGGGCGGTGCCGCGCTTGAAGACGTAGCCGCGGTCGAGGATCGTGCTCATGATCGAGGCGTAGGTCGACGGGCGTCCGATCCCGCGCTCCTCGAGCGCCTGCACGAGGCTCGCCTCGGTGAAGCGAGCCGGCGGAGTCGTCGCGTGGCCTTCGGGCTCGAGCTCGAGCGCGCGGAGCTCATCGCCGACCGCGAGGTGCGGCAGCTTGCGCTCCTCGTCCCTCTCGGCGATCGTGTCGTCGTCGGTCGACTCCTCGTACGCGGCGAGGAAGCCGCGGAAGGTGATCGCGGTGCCGGAGGCGCCGAACTCGATGTCGACGCCGTCGTCGGTTGCGCCGAGCCGAAGCGAGAGCGTCACGCCGCGAGCGTCGTGCATCTGCGAGGCGACGGTCCGCTTCCAAACGAGCTCGTAGAGGGCAAGCTCGTCGCGATTCAGCTCCCCGGCAAGCTGCCTCGGGGTGCGAAAGGTGTCGCCCGCGGGGCGGATCGCTTCGTGCGCCTCCTGCGCGTTCTTGACCTTGCGCTCATAGCGTCGCGGGGCATCCGGAACGTAGTCGGCGCCGTAGAGCTCGGCCGCCTGCCCCCGCGCGGCCTTCAGCGCCGACTCGGACAGCGTCGTCGAGTCCGTGCGCATATAGGTGATGTAGCCGTTGTCGTAGAGGCGCTGGGCTACGCGCATCGTCGTTTGCGCGGCGAAGCGGAGCTTGCGGCTCGCCTCCTGCTGCAGGGTCGAGGTCATGAACGGCGCCGCCGGACGCCGCGTGTACGGCTTCTCCTCGGAAGTGCGGATCGCGAACGTGGAGCCGGCGAACCGCGTCGCGAGCCCGCGCGCCCCCGGCTCGTCCAGGATCACCGCGTCCTTCGGCTTCAGCGACCCGTCCTGCGCGAAGTCGCGGCCCTGCGCGACACGCTTGCCGTCGACGCCGACGAGCCTTGCGTGGAAGGAGCCGGGGTCGAAGAGGCCCTGGATGTCCCAGTATCCCGCCGAGACGAAGGCGCGCCGCTCGCGTTCGCGCTCGACGACGAGACGAACGGCAACCGACTGGACGCGGCCTGCTGAGAGCCTCGGCATGACCTTCTTCCAGAGCACCGGCGAGACCTCGTAGCCGTAGAGGCGGTCGAGGATCCGCCGTGTCTCCTGCGCGTCGACGAGCCGCTTGTCGACCTCGCGCGTCTCGCCGAGCGCGCGCGTGATCGCGTCCTTCGTGATCTCGTGGAAGACCATCCGGCGGACGGGGATCTTCGGCCGCAGCACCTCGAGCAGATGCCAGGCGATCGCCTCGCCCTCGCGGTCCTCGTCCGTCGCCAGGTAGAGCTCGTCGGCGTCCTTCAGCCGGCGCCTCAGGTCGGCAACGCGCTGCTTCTTGTCCGTATCGACGAGATAGAGCGGCTCGAAATCGGACTCGATCGCGACGCCCATCGTCCCGTACTTCTCGCGCTTCTCCTTGGGGACGTCCGACGCGCGGTTCGGGAGGTCGCGGATGTGGCCGATGCTCGACTCGACCACGTAGTCGCCGCCGAGATAGCCCGCGATCGTCTTCGCCTTCGCAGGCGATTCGACGATGACGAGCCGCCGGGTTCCGGATCTGGTCTTGGCTGCCACGCGGGACACCATAGCGCTGCGGTTGGTCGTCTCCCTCACGGCGACCGACACGTCGTTCGGGCTCGTGACGGGCGATCCCGTACAGTCGAGACGTGTCCACGATCCGGCCGGAGCCGCTTTCCGCTGCGCATCTCGAAGGCGTTCGTGCACTTGTCGCCGACCCCGAGGTACTGCGCTTCACCCGCGTGCCCGAGCCCGTGCCGGCGGGCTTTCCGGAGCGGTGGCTCGACCGCTACGAGGAGGGTCGCCGTGACGGCTCGCGTGAGGCATACGCGATCGAGGACGCCTCCACGACGGAGTTTCTCGGCCTCGCCCTGGTGCCGACGATCGATCGCGACGGCCGAACCGCCGAGCTCGGCTATCTCGTCGCGCCGGCGGCGAGAGGTCGCGGCGTTGCGAGCGAGGCACTTCGCCTCCTCTCCGACTGGGCGATCTCGGAGCTCGACGCCCAGCGGCTGGAGCTCATGATCAGCGTCGAGAATGCGGCCTCGAAGCGGGTGGCCGAGCGCTGCGGGTACGAGCGAGAAGGGGTCCTGCGGTCGATCCACCTGAAGGAGGGCGTGCGCGAGGACATGGAGATCTGGTCGCGCCTTGCGGTGGACGGTTGATGAGCGTGCCCCGGCCGAGTCCGGCCTACCTCGCGATCGGCGCGTTCAGCTGGCCGCTCGTGAGGTCGCTCTTCCGGCTCCGTGCGCGCGGCCGCGAGAACCTCCCCGCCGGCGGGTTCGTCCTCGCGGCCAACCACAACTCGAACCTCGATCCATGGGCGCTCGGGCTGCCGCTGTATCCGCGCCGGTTTCTCCGCTTCATGGGGAAGTCGGAGCTCTTCTTCACACCGCTCAAGCAGTTCATCGTCGCCTGCGGAGCCTTTCCGGTCCGCCGCGGCGAGCGTGACCTGGAGGCGATCGCGACCGCGGTCGAGCTCTGTCGCGACGGGCACATCGTCGTCATGTTCCCCGAGGGAACGCGGCGTACCAAGGGCCTCCGGAAGCGCTACGAAGCGCGGGCGCACAGCGGCGCGGCCCGGATCGCGCTCGAGGCGGGGGTGCCGCTCGTGCCGGCGGGCATCGTCGGCACCGATCGGCTCGGGCGGCTCGCGCAGCTTCGCGTCGCGTACGGCCGGCCCGTCCCGCTCGACGACCTCGCCGACCACGAGGACGCCGCGCAGGTCGCGACCGAGCGGCTGATGGAGGCGATTCGCGAGCTCGAGGTGTCAGCGTGAGTAAGAGCTCGGTTCAGAACGAAGCCTTGAACGGGCCAAGCGTCGTTCTGAAATGAGCTCTAAGCCGCTGCTCGCGGTCGACGGCGACTCATTCGCCCACCGTTCCTACCACGCCCTGCCGAAGTCGATCCGGCGAGCGGACGGCGGGCCGGCAGGGTTGCTGACGGGCATCGGGAACATGCTGATCCGGCTCTGGGAAGAGGAGTCGCCGCGGGCGGTGCTCGTGGCGTGGGACACGCTGACCGTCCCGACCTACCGGCACCTCGAGCTCGAGAGCTACCAGGGCGGGCGCGAGTTCGACGCGGATCTGCTCGAGCAGCTCGACCTCGCGCCGGAGCTCGTCGAGGCGACGGGATTCGCGAACGGCAAGGGCGACGGCTACGAGGCCGACGACTTCCTTGCCGCCGCGGTCGCCTACGAGGAGGCGCGGAGCGGGCAGACGCTCGTCGCGAGCGGCGACCGCGACACGTTCCAGCTCGCGAGCGAGCGGACGACGATCCTGCAGCCGCAGCGCGGCGGCGGCGCGCTGGCCCGGATCGGGCCTGCGGAGGTGCGCGAGCGTTACGGGGTCGAGCCGAAGCAGGTGCCCGATTTCATCGCGTTCCGCGGCGATCCGTCGGACAAGATCCCCGGTGCCCGCGGGGTCGGCGCGAAGACGGCCGCGGAGCTCCTTGCGCGCTACGACGGCCTCGAGGCCGCGCTTGCCGACGGCCGTTTCGCCACCGAGGCCGACGCGCTGCGGCTCTATCTGCGAATCGCCACGATGGATGCCGCGGCGCCGTTGCCGCCGCTCGAAGATCAGACGCCGACGTGGGGACGCGCCGCCGAGCTCACGCGCGAGTGGGGCCTCGGCCGGCTTTCCGAGCGCCTGGCCGCGCTGGAGACGTCGTCGAGCTCCTGACGAACCCGGAGCTCGCGCGCGTCCACCCGACGGGGGAACATCCGGAACGGCAGGAGCGGCTGGCCGTCCTCTCCGGCGAGACCGTCGAGCGACTCGCGAGCGAAGAGCAGCTCTCGCGCGTCCACACGGCGGCTCACCTCGCGCGGTTGCGCGAGATCGACGGGCCGACGCAGCTCGATGCCGACACGATCGCGACCGAGACCTCGTGGCGGGCAGCGCGGCTCGCCGCCGGGATCGCGCTCGAGGCCGTCGATCGCGGTGGGTTCGCACTCGTGCGCCCGCCCGGGCACCACGCCCTCGCCGACCGTGCGATGGGGTTCTGCCTCCTCAACAACGTTGCGATCGCGGCGCGGTATGCGCAATCCGAGCTCAGGTTCGAGCGAGTCGCGATCGTCGACTTCGACGTCCATCACGGCAACGGCACCGAGGCGATCTTCCGTGGCGACGACTCGGTTCTCTTCGTCTCGCTTCACCAGTGGCCGTTCTATCCCGGTACCGGCGGCCCCGGCACCAGCGACGAGACGACGCTGAACCTACCGCTCCCGGCCGGGACCGGCGACGCGCGCTATCTCGCCGTCTTCGAGGAGCAGGTCGTGCCTGCGGTGCTCGGGTTCGCTCCCGACCTCGTTCTCGCCTCCGTCGGCTTCGATGCGCACGAGGCGGATCCGCTCGGTGGCCTCGGACTGACCGAGGCGGGGTTCCGGCAGCTCGGTGCGATCTGCTCGACGCTCGCGCCGCGCCGCGCTGCCGTGCTCGAGGGCGGGTACAACCTGGCGACCCTGCCGCGGCTCGTCGCCGCGGTGCGCGCCGGCTTCTCGTCTGCGCCCGCGGTCTAGCGGCGCGCGCGCGAGAGCTGCTCGAGCGCCTCGCGCCGCGACGAGACGCCGAGCTTGCGTAGGAGGCTCTTCACGTGCGACCGAACGGTGTGCTCCGAGATGAAGAGGCGCGTCGCGATCTCGTCGGTCGCGAGGTGGTCGTCGAGCAGGAGCAGCACCTCGAGCTCGCGCGCCGAGAGTGCGTCTGCGATCTCGTCGGGTACGCCACCGCCGAGATGTGCGCCGGTCCGAACCTGATCGAGCAGGCGCCTCGCGACCTCGCCCGAGAGCGCAGCTTCACCGTTGACGACTCCGCGCAGGAAGGTGACGATTCGTTCCGGTGGCTCGCTCTTCAGCAGGTAGCCGGCGGCGCCGCCGCGGATCGCCGCGAGCAGATTCTCCTCGGTCCCCGAGGCAGTGAGCACGACGACCTCGCATCCGGGGGCGGCCGTGCGAAGCCTCGGTAAGGCGGCCAATCCGCCGAGGCCCGGCATCGAGAGATCGAGCAGGACGAGCTCGGGCTGTAGCCGCTCGGTCAGCTCGAGCGCCGCGCCGCCGTCAGCAGCCTCGCCGACGACTTCGAAGCCGCCCTGCGCCAGCAATGCGGCGAGCGCGTCCCGCGTGAGCGGGTGGTCGTCCACGACGAGAACTCGTTCGGCCATCGTTTCCACTCATCGGCAAGGAGCCGTCTGCCGATTAGGGCTGCGTGAGCACCCGTCCGAAGGAGACGTTCGAGTCGTGGGTCGTCGGCGAGCTGCTCCTCGTCGCGCTGCTCGGCTCGGCGACGGCGCTCTTCCTCACGAACCCCTCGCTGCGGAGCACGTACGAGCTCCCGGAGGGGAGGCTCGTCCTCGACACGGCGGTCGTGCTCGCGGCGACGATCGTCGCCATCCTCGCCGGCGTCCGCTTCTCGGTCGAGGGGCGGTCGCTCGACCTCCTTCTCGCCGGCGGCTTCTGCATCGCCGGGATCGGAACTCTCGCCTTCTCCGTCGCTCCGGTGCTGGGAGGCGACCCGCAAGGGCCGGCCGAGGCCTGGGCCGCACTCGGAGCCCGCATCCTCGCTGCAGGTCTGATCGCAGTCGCGCCAATTCCTCCCGGAAGCAAGCTCTCGGCCCGTGGTCGCCCTCTTCTGGTCGGAATCGCGATTCTGGGCGTCGCTCTCCTCGCGCTCTGGCTCTCGCTCCGTGGCCTCGTCGGGCCGGCACGGCTCGACTCGGCGGGGGAGAGTCGCCAGCCCGCGCTCACGATCGCCCTCGCCTCGCTCGCCCTGCTCGCTTTCGTCGCCGGGCTCGGGTTCGCGATCCGGTTCCGCCGCCTCGGCGAGGACCTCGACCGCTGGCTCGCCCTCGGCGCGACGCTGACACTCTTCGCCGAGCTCCACTACGTCCTGACGCCTGAGTTCTCGACCGGCGTCGTCTCGCAGGGCGACTTCCTGCGCGTGATCGCCTACGGCGTCCTACTCGTGGGCGTCTGGCGTGCCATCAGATCTGCCGAGCTCGGCCGCGCGGTCGCGGAGGAGCGTGCGCGGGTGGCGCGGGAGATTCACGACGGCCTTGCTCAGTACCTCTTCGCGGTCTCGACGCATGCGAGCATGCTCGCGTCCGGTGCGGCGCTCGAGACAACGCTGCCGAAGCTGAAGCAGGCGGCCGGCGCGGCGCAGCAGGAGGCGAGCTTCGCGGTGCTCGCACTCTCATCGGCGAGCGGCAACGCGCCCTTCGACGCGGCGCTCCGTCGCTACGTCGAGTTCCTCACGGCCGACGGCCTGCTCGACGTCGACCTCGAGATCGAGCGAGAGCTGCTCCTAGCGCCGGACGAGCAGATCGAGGTGTTCCGGATCGTTCAGGAAGGCCTGGCCAACGTCCGCAAGCACGCGGGGGCGCGGTGCGCCGAGGTCTGGATCGGAGAGCACGCAGGTCGCCGGATCGTGCGCGTGCGAGACGACGGAGTGGGCTTCGAGGGCGAGGACGTCGCGGCGGGGCAGGGGTTGAAGAACATGCGCTTGCGCGCAGAGACGATCGGAGGCGGCTTCTCCCTGCGCTCGGGGTCGGGGCGCGGCACGTCTGTCGAGGTGACGCTGCGGGCTTAGGGGCAGCGAAGCGTGACCTGTCGATACAGGCTCGCCTGCGCGACGAGGCCCGAGGCGACGTGCGTCGTCCTCGTCGTCATCGAGTAGCGGCCGGGCCGCCAGCGTCCGTTGGCGCAGCCCATCCCGAGCGCGCGAGGCGCGAGGTCGAATCCGAAGTTGGGGCCGCCCTCGGCGCAGTTGTCCACGAAGCCCGTCCGTGACCGCTTGACGCGGGTCGTCTTCCCGGCGGACGAGACGAGGTCGATGTGGATCGCGACGCGAAGCGTGCGCCTGTCCAGACAGCCTTTCGTCCCGTCGAGCCACACGCCCTTCATCTCGCCGCCGCGCTCGGCCAGGAGCACGGCCGCGATCACTTTGAAGGTGCCCCGTTGAGCGACGCCGTAGGCGGCCGGCTCGTCGACCGCGGCTGCTGGGGCCGCGAGCCCGACAGCGGCCAGGGCGACGATCGTCCGCACCGTCGATCGCAGGAACCGCTTCACGTGACCGACTCTACGCACCGGCCGCGGCGTAGCGAAACCGCTGGGGCAGCAGCGACAGAGGAAGCCCCCGCATCCTCGTGAGCCCTTTTGTAAGCGGGCCGGCGGCCGGAGTGTCGTCAGGCGATCCCCAGCGGGAGCTCGAGGGCTGCCAAGGGAATCTCGCCGAGGTGCGGCCGCCGCACCTGCGCGCCTTCCTGGCCGAGGACGCGAAGCGGCGGCGCGGCCGCTACGGACGCCCAAGAAGCGGGAGACGCTGCCGGACGTTTTGACGATGGCCGAGCTCGAGCGGCTGCTCGCGTCGCCGTCACGGGGCGACATCTGGGAGCGGCACTTCCGCGGCTGGCGGAGCACGCATCGGCTCCTGCGCTCGCGCCGCTCTTTGCCGCCTACGACGCGACCCGCGTGCCACTGATCGAGCGGGCGCTCTTCGTCGGCGTCCAGGGCAAGCCGCTCAACGACACGCAGCTCGGCCAGGTCTTCCGTCACTACGTCGCCTCGTCGGGCATCGGCGAGCGCAAGCGGGTGACGCCGCACAGGCTCCGCAGCGCTACACCCCCGCGTGACCGCACAGAAGTCGCTTGAGGTGGCCGAGCTCGCAGCCGGCGAACAGGAGCTTCCGGCCTCCCGAAGCGTCGCCGCGGCGCTCGCCGTTCACTCAGGGATCGCGTCCGCCGATGCCGCCTGCTGCGCCGCACTCGGCCGCCGCTCGCGCGGAGGCGACCATCGCGGGCCGCAGCGCTGCTTCGGCAGATCGTCCCGGCTGGAGACCGAGCCGCCAATGCCCTGATCGAGCTGCTCAACCTGAAGGACACCGCGCAGTACGGGTTGATCCGATCACGCGACGCGAGCTGACGACGACGCTACGCCGCGCGGGGATCCTCGACTTCGCCGGCGAGGTCTTGCACCGATAGGTCACGAGCGGCGGCTCACCGGCGGCCGTGCCTCCGGCGACGCCTTCGAGGCCGTGGCTTCTCGGTGCCGGCGTCCTGATTGGCGCCGAGATCCTCACGGAGGAGGAGGGTTCATCTGGTTGAGCGTCATGTGCAGAGGGATCGCCTGCTGGCGCCGCCCGTTCTACTTTGGCGATCGCCGACTGCTCCAGCCGGCCTGCGGCGGCGAAGAGCCCGCC
>JANDLU010000051.1 GCA_024330215.1 Candidatus Gaiellasilicea maunaloa | reverse complement strand
TACAAGGCGTCGCTCGTCGTCTCGACGATCCTCGCCGTCCTCTCGCAGGCGGCGGCGATCGCGATCGTGGTGCTCGTCGGCGAGGCGATCGACGGGATCGACTCCCGTCGTGGCACCGGCACGCTCGCGTGGGTCGTCGCCGCGATCGTCGCGGTCGGGATCGCGAAGGCGGCGCTGATGGTCGGCCGCCGCGTGATCTCGGGCCGGCAGGCGCTCGCGATCGAGAAGGACATGCGCGAGGGACTCTACGGCCACCTGCTGCGGCTCTCGTTCGGCTTCTACGACCGCCATCAGACCGGCCAGCTGATGTCGCGCGCGACCGTCGATCTCCAGTCCGTGCGCTTCTTCCTCGGCTTCGGCCTGATCTTCTTCTTCCAGCACGCGCTCACCGTCGTCTCGGTGACGGCGGTGCTCTTCGTCGTCGAGTGGCGCCTCGCCCTGATCGCGCTCGCGATCACACCCGTGATCGTGGCCGTCGCCTACCGCTACAGCCACGTCTCGCACCCCGTCCTCCGCGACGTCCAGCAGCGGCTCGGCGAGGTGGCGACGGTCGCAGAGGAGTCGATCGTCGGCGTCCACGTCGTCAAGGCCTTCGCGCAGGAGGAACGGCGCCAGGCCGACTTCGAGCGCGCGTCCGGGAACGTCTTCGTCGAGACGGTGCGAGCGTTCAGGCAGCGGGCGATCTACGTGCCCTTACTCTCCTTCCTGCCGATGCTCGCGCAGGCAGCGGTGCTGCTCGCGGCCGGCCGGATGGTCGTCTCGGGCACCCTCACGCTCGGCCAGTTCTTCCTCTTCAATCTGCTGCTCGCGATGCTGATCGTGCCGCTGCGTAGCCTCGGGATGTGGGTGGGCCAGGCGCAGCGGGCGACGGTGTCGGGCGAGCGGATCTTCGAGGTGCTGGACGAGCCCGAGGGCGTTGACGATCGACCGGGCGCCACCGAGCTGCCCGACGGGCCGGGCGCGATCCGCTTCGAGCACGTCTCGTTCGGCTACGCCGCGGGTCGCCCGGTGCTGGAGCAGATCGACCTGGAGCTCGAGGCGGGACAGACCGTGGCGCTGATCGGCCACACCGGCTCCGGGAAGACGACGCTCGCCGCGCTCGTGCCGCGCTTCTACGACGCGAGTGAGGGCCGGATCCTCGTCGACGGCGTCGACGTCCGCGAGGTCACCCGTCGCTCGCTCCGGTGCGAGATCGGCGTGATCTCGCAGGATCCGTTCCTCTTCTCCTCCACCGTCCGCGAGAACATCGCCTTCGGCGTCCTCGACGCCAGCCACGAGCAGGTGGAGCAGGCCGCTCGCGCGGCGCAGGCGCACGAGTTCGTGGAGCTGCTGCCCCAGGGCTACGACACGGTAATCGGGGAGCGCGGGATCACGCTCTCCGGCGGCCAACGCCAAAGGCTCGCGATCGCGCGCGCGCTCGTGATCGATCCGCGGATCCTGATCCTCGACGACGCGACTGCGTCGGTCGACGCGACGACGGAGGCGCTGATCCGCACCGGTCTGCGCGAGGCGACGCGGGGGCGGACGACGATCATCATCGCCCACCGGCTCTCGACGATCGCGCTCGCGGACGAGATCGTCGTCCTCGAGCACGGCCGGATCGCTGCGCAGGGCACCCAGACCGAGCTGCTGGCGACGAACGCCGTCTATCGCGAGATCCACGAGCACGGCCTGATTCAGGGGCTGTTGAAGGAGTCCGCGTGAAGATCCACCAGGCGGGGAGCCACCTTTCCGAGGACCGCGGCGGCGCGGTGCAGGACTGGTCGTGGCGGCGGACGCGGCGCCGGATCGGCCTGCTCGCCCGGCTGACGCTGCCCTACCGCGGGCGGACGGCGCTCGCGCTCGCGACCCTGCTCGCCTACACGCTCGTGGCGCTCGCGCCGCCGTACCTCGCCAAGCTCGCGATCGACGAGGGGATCGACGACGCGAACCTCGGCCGGCTCACCTGGATCGTCGTTCTCTTCCTCGCCTCGGCGGTGGCCGCACTCTTCCTCTCCTCGGCGAACACCTATCTGACCGGTTGGACGGGCGAGCGCGTACTCGCCGACCTCCGCAACAAGCTCTTCCGCCACCTCGAGCGGCTCTCGATGGGCTTCTACGAGCGCAATCGCGCCGGCGCGATCGTCAGCAGGATCACGAACGACGTCGAGGCGCTCGACCAGCTCGTCACGGACGGCGTCACGAGCCTCGTCCAGAACACTCTTCTCCTCGGCGGCACCGCTGTCGTCCTCTTCCTCCTCGACTGGCGGCTCGCGCTCGCGACCCTGACCGTGCTGCCGCCGATGGCGCTTGCCACCGCGTGGTTCCGGCACCGCTCGAACCGCGCCTACCGCAACGTCCGCGAGCGGCTCGGGCTCGTGACAGCGACGCTCGCGGAGGACATCTCCGGGATGCGCGTCGTCCAGTCGTTCACGCGCGAGCCGGTGCAGGAGCGCGCGTTCCACGGCGTCAACGGCCGCTACCGCGACGCGAACTACGAGACGACCGTCCTGAACGCGATCTACTTCCCGGCGGTCGACCTGCTCTCCTCGGCGGCGACCGCGATCGTCTTCGGCTACGGCGGCTGGCTCGTCTACCACGGAGACATGAGCGCCGGCACCCTCTTCGCGTTCGCGCTCTACCTCTCCAACTTCTTCGATCCGATCCAGCAGCTCTCGCAGCTCTACAACACGTTCCTCGCCGCGATCGCCGCGCTCGACAAGATCGTCGGCGTCCTCGACGAGGAGCCGCAGGTGGTCGACGCACCCGGCGCGACCGCGCTGCCGCGGATCGAGGGCCACGTCCGCTTCGACGACGTGCGCTTCGGCTACGGGCCGGAGTTCCCGGAGGTGCTCCACGGACTCGAGCTCGACATTCCGGCGGGCACGACCGTCGCGCTCGTCGGCCAGACCGGCGCCGGCAAGTCGACGATCGCGAAGCTGCTCGCCCGCTTCTACGATCCGACGGAGGGCCAGATCGAGATCGACGGCCACGATTTGCGCGACGTCACGCAGCATTCGCTGCGCCGCCAGCTCGGGATCGTCCCGCAGGAGGGCTTCCTCTTCGGCGGCACCGTCTCGGAGAACATCGCCTTCGCCCGGCCGGACGCGGCGCCGGCGGAGATCGCCGCCGCCGCGGAGGCCGTCGGCGCTCATCGCTTCATCCTCGAGCTCGAGGAGGGCTACGAGACGCAGCTCGGCGAGAGAGGGACTCGGCTCTCGCTCGGGCAGCGCCAGCTCGTCGCGTTCGCGCGGGCCCTCCTCGCCGACCCGCGGATCTTGATCCTCGACGAGGCCACGTCCTCGGTCGACATCGGCACCGAGCGCCAGATCGAGCAGGCGCTGCGGAAGCTCCTCGCCGGCCGCACGGCCTTCGTGATCGCGCACCGGCTTTCGACGATCCGCGACGCCGACCTGATCGTCGTCCTCGAGCACGGCCGCGTCGTCGAGCAGGGAACGCACGAGGAGCTCCTCGTGCGGCGCGGGCTCTACACGCGGCTCTACGGCGACTGGGCCGCGGACGTCGCCTGAGCTACTGCGCTACGGCCACTGGGAGACGGGATAGTGCGACTCGGGCACGACGACGCTGCCGGCGAACTTGTCGTGCCAGGTCTGCTTCTCCTTGTCCCAGATCATCCAGAAGTAGCCGAGCAGGAGCGGGATCGTGGAGACGATCCGGCCGATGTAGCGGATGAACGCGCGTCCATAGCCGATCGGGCCGCCGTCCTCGAGGCTGAGCACGCGGATCCCGAGCGCCTTCTTGCCGGGCGTCTGGCCGGAGGCGCTGCCCTCGAAATAGGTGTAGTAGGCGAGTCCGATCAGGATCACGACCGCGGTGGCGGCGTTGTCGCTGAGGAACGCGAGCAGGATCACCTGGACGACGCCGATCACGATTCCGTCGACGAGCGACGCGACGAATCGGCGCCAGAAGCCGGTGCGCGGACCTGCTGCGCCGCTTCCGCTCTCGGAGTGTTCGGATTGCTCGGACAAGGGTCTCCTCTCGCCGCCTGCTGGAGCGGGCGAGCCTACCGCGTCGGCTCTGCGAGCGCGTCGGTCGCGGTGCTGAGGCCACGATGTCGGTCGACACCCGGCACCGCGGCTCTACGGCGACTGGGCCGCCATCGTCGCCTAGGATCGGCTCGTGCAGCTCAACAGGCAGGTCGAGGTTTCCCGCCCGGCCGCCGAGGCGTTCCGCTACCTCGCAGATTTCGAGAACGCAGCCGAGTGGGATCCGGGGATCGCGGAGGCGTCGAAGCTCACGGAAGGCCCGGTTCGCGTCGGCAGCGAGTACGACATCGTCGCCCTCTTCCGCGGCAAGCGGCAGCGCTTCCGCTACACGGTCACGGAGCTCGACGAGGGCCGGCGGCGGATCGTGCTCGCCGGCGACGGCGAGAAGGCGACATCGGTCGACACGATCGTGGTCGAGCCCGCCGGCGAAGGCTCGAGGATCACCTACACGGCCGAGATCAAGCTCAAGGGCCTGCGCCGGATCGCCGAGCCGCTCCTCAAGCCGATGCTCGCGAAGACGGCCAACGAGGGGATGGCGGGGCTGAAGGCGACGCTCGACCGCCCCGCTCAGGCCTCGGCAGGCCCAACCTCGACAGGCTGAGCTCGGCGGCGTAGCTGCTGACGCATGTCCGGCACCTTCACGTCCCAGACGAGACCGAGCCGCTCGAGCCCGCGAATCAGAAGCCAGGAGACGTCGATCTGGCGGCGCAGCAGGCCGTGGCGAGCGGAGCTCGGAAAGGCGTGATGGTTGTTGTGCCAGCCCTCGCCGAAGACGAGCAGCGCGACGAGCCAGTTGTTGCGCGCCTCGTCCCGGGAACGGAAGTCCTTGCGCCCGAACATGTGGCAGATCGAGTTGACGCTGAAGGTGGCGTGCTGGTAGAGGAAGATCCGGATCAGGCCGCCCCAGACGAGCCCGGCGAACCCGGCGGCCAGCGTGCCCCCCACCGCGTAGCCGACGAGGAACGGGAGTCCGAGGGTGAGGATCACCCAGAGCAGATAGAGCCGGTCGATCGTTCGGACGAGCCGGTTCTCGTACAGGTCCTTGCCGTACTCCCGCCCCTGCTCCATCCCGAGATTCGCGAACAGCCAGCCGACGTGCGAGTGCACGAAGCCGCGGAGCGCGCCCCAGGCCCCCTCGCCGTGACCGACGTGAGGCGAGTGCGGATCCCCCGGCTGATCGGAGAGCGCGTGGTGCTTGCGATGGTCGGTCACCCATTGGGTCAGCGGGCCCTGCATCGTCATGCAGCCGAGGATCGCCAGGACCGCCTCGACCGGCTTGCTCGTGCGAAAGCCCCGATGGGTGAAGTAGCGGTGGAATCCGATCGTCGTTCCGAAGGCACAGACGACGTAGAAGCCGAGGAGGAGAAGCAGGTCGGTCCAGTGGAACGCCACGCCCCAGAGGAGGCCCATCGCCGAGAGGATCCCGAGCGGCGGCACGACGACGGCGACGAGCGTCACCACCTGACTGATTCGGCTCGTGCCGGTGCGCACCGTTGCAACCGGGACCGTCCCGACCGGGACGGGCGCCGCAGCAGCGCTGTCTAGACTTTTTCCATCCATGAGAGCCCCCGGCAGAGTAGCCAGTCAACCATTGTTCGTCGCCCGGCGAATACTGGTTGCAATGGGATCTCCTCCTCGATGAGAGTCGCTGTCGTGGGCACCGGGATCTCCGGCCTCGGTGCCGCCTACCTGCTGGATCGCGCTCACGACGTCACCGTCTTCGAGCGCGATTCGCGCGCAGGCGGGCACGCACACACGATCCGTCACGACGGCCTCGCGCTCGACACCGGCTTCCTCGTCCACAACACGCACAACTATCCACTGCTCGGACGGCTTTTCGGCGAACTCGGCGTGCGCACCCAGGAGTCGCAGATGTCGTTCTCGGTCGGCTGTGCGACGTGCGGGCTCGAATACTCCGGCCGGCGCCCGTTCGCCCAGCGGCGGAGCCTCGCGAGCCCGCGCTTCGCAGCGCTGCTCTGGGAGATCGCCCGCTGGCTCCGCACCGCGCGGTGCTCGCTCGACGAAGCCGACTACGAGCAGCACACGCTCGAGGCCTATCTGGACGAGCGCGGCTACTCGCGCCGGTTCCGCCGCCACTTCCTCGTCCCGCTCACCTCCGCGCTCTGGTCGACTGCACCGGGCCGCGCGCTCGAGTTCCCGGCCGCCTACGCGATCCGCTTTTTCGACAATCACGGGATGCTGGGCCTGCGCCGATTCGCCTGGCGCACGGTCAGCGGCGGCTCGGACACCTACGTGCGCGCGCTCTCGGAGCGGCTCGGAACGAAGCTGCAGCTCGGTCTCGGCGCCCGCTCGCTCCGGCGCGACCGGGACGGGATCGAGCTGACGGCCGACGACGGCGCGCGGCATCGCTTCGACAAGGTCGTGATCGCGACGCACGCCGATCAGGCGCTAATGCTGCTCGAGGATCCGAGCGGGGACGAGCGGCGTGTGCTCGGCGCGTTCGCCTACACCCGCAACGAGGCCGTCCTCCACACCGACGAGCGGCTGCTCCCACGCGCCCGCTCCGCCCGGGCCGCCTGGAACTACCGCCTCGGCGACGATGGTCGCCCGACGGTCACCTACTCCCTGAACCGGTTGCAGTCGATCCCCGGCGAGAAGGAGTACTGCGTGACGCTGAACCAGCCGGTCGACGACGAGCACGTAATCCGCCGCCTGACCTATGAACATCCGCTCTTCACGGTCGAGGCGCTGCGTGCGCAACGCGAGCTGCCGGAGCTCTCCGGCCCGCGCCACGTCCACTTTGCGGGCGCGCATCACGGAAACGGATTCCACGAGGACGGCCTTGCGTCGGGCGTCCGAGCCGCCGACGAGCTCGGAGCGACCTGGTGAGATCGGCGCTCTACCTCGGCTCGCTGACCCACTCGCGCCGGTCGCCGGCGACGAACTCGTTCACCTACCCGATCTCGACCTGGCTGCTCGACCTCGACGAGCTCCCGGAGCTCGAGCGGCGGTTGAGGCTCCTCTCGGTGAACGGCCGCAACGTCGTCTCCTTCCACGACCGCGACCACTTCGACGGCGACAAGCCGGTGAAGCAGGCCGTGCTCGAGTTCGCGGGCGACCCGGAGATCGAGAGGGTGCTCGTGCTGACGCAATTGCGCGTGCTCGGCTTCGTCTTCAACCCGGTCAGCTTCTACTGGTGCTACCGCGGGGACGGCTCGCTCGCTTGCATGGTTGCGGAGCTGAACAACACCTTCGGCGAGCGCCATCCCGAGCTCCTGCACGGCGGCGGGCTCGCCTACGAGCACGAGAAGCACCTGCACGTCTCCCCATTCTTCGGCCTCGACGGCTCCTACGAGTACGCCTTCTCGGAGCCGGAGGAGCAGGTCTTCGCGCGGATCCACGTCAGGGAGGGCTCGACGCGGCCGCTCACCGCCGTCCTCCACGGCCGTCGCCGCGAGCTGACGAACGCCTCGCTCGTCGGGATGCTGATCCGCTATCCGCTGATGCCGATGCGGGTCGTGGCGCTGATCCACTGGCAGGCGCTGCGGCTCTGGCTGAAGCGCGTGCCGTTCCATCGCAAGCCGGCCTTCGTGCCGGGCCAGGGCTCGGTGAAGAAATGAGCAGCGTCGAACGAAGCCTTCGCAGCGCGCCGCAGGCCGCGCGCCTGCCGCTGCTCGAGCAGATCGCGATCTCGATCCTCCAGCGGGCCCTCGTGCGGCTCGAGGGAGGAATGCTCGAGGTGCGCTTGCCCGGCGGCGAGGTGCGGCACTTCGGCAGCGGCCCGCTCGCGTCGCTGACGATCCACGACGACGCCTTCTTCCGGCGCGTCGCCACGCGCGGCAAGCTCGGCGTCGGCGAGTCGTACACCGCCGGCGAGTGGGACAGCGACGATCTCGTCGCGCTCCTCGAGCTCCTGCTCCGGAATGCCGCGCCGGCCGCCGAGCGGCACGCCGGCTGGCGCCGCCTGCTCGAGGCCCGACCGCGGCTCAATCGACGTAACGGGATGCTCCGCTCGCGGCGTAACATCGCCTACCACTACGACCTCGGCAACGACCTCTTCGAGCTCATGCTCGACGAGACGATGACCTACTCCTGCGCCGTCTTCGAGCGTCCCGACGAGCCGCTCGCGGACGCCCAGCGGCGCAAGTACCGCCGCATCTGCGAGCGACTGCGGCTGAGCGCCGACGACCGAGTGCTGGAGATCGGCTGCGGCTGGGGCGGCTTCGCGAGGTTCGCGGCGACGGAGTTCGGCTGCAGCGTCACCGGGCTCACGATCTCGGCCGAACAGGCGGCGCTGGCACGCGAGCGCACGCGAGGTCTCGACGTACGCATCCTCGAGGAGGACTACCGCCGGCACGAGGGCAGCGACCGCAGCCGCTACACCAAGGTCGCCTCGATCGAGATGCTCGAGGCGATCGGCGAGCAGCAGTTCGGCACCTACTTCGAGACGATCGACCGCTTGCTCGAGCCGGGCGGCATCGCCTGCATCCAGACGATCCTGATCCCGGACGACCGCTGGGAGCGGTATCGCAAGTCTCCCGACTGGATCGAGCGCTACGTCTTTCCGGGCTGCCTGATCCCCTCCCTGACCGCGCTGACGCAGGCCATGACCTCGGGCTCCCGGCTGATGGTGCACGAGGTGGACGAGATCGGCTTCCACTACGCCGAGACGCTGCGACGCTGGCGCGAGAGCTTCCAGGCGCAGATCGAGGAGGTGCGGGCACTCGGCTATGACCGCCGCTTCGAGCGCACCTGGGACTTCTATCTCGCCTTCTGCGAGGCGGCGTTCCGCACGCGGGCGCTCCGCGACGTCCAGCTCACGCTGACGCGACCGTTCAACGAGGCGCTCGCTTGATCCTGTACCGGCTGCTGGAACGCGCGAACTTCCGCGGGATCGCGCGCCGGCTCTACCGCGTCCGGATCACCGGCGCGGAGCGAATTCCTCTCGTCAGCCCCGCGATCCTCGTCGCGAATCACGAGTCGATGTTCGATCCCTGGTTGCTCGCGCTCGCGACGCCCCGACCCGTGCGCTACATGGCGAAGGCGGAGCTGTGGCGGATCTCGCTGCTCGGACGGCTCCTGGAGGAGTTCGGCGCCTTCCCGGTCGAGCGCGGCACTGGCGACGGCTCGGCGATCTCGCGCGCAGCCTCGCTGTTGCGCGCCGGCGAGGTGATCGGGATCTTTCCGCAGGGCACGTCCAAGCAGCTGCCGGGGAGGGTCTTCCACCGTGGCGCCGCGCGTCTTGCGCTCGCCACGGGCACTTCGATCTTCCCCGTCCAGCTCGTGGGCACCCGCGGCTTCCCGCGCCCCGGCCGACATCGCACGGAGGTACGCGTCGGCGAGCCGATCCACGTCGAGCCGGCGAAGCCCACCGTGGCGGCGGCGCGCGAGCTCACGAATCGCCTCGCCCGCGCGCTCGGGGCGACGCCATGATCGAGCACCGCTGGCAGCTCTGGTTGCTCGGCTGGGCGGCGGCCGCGCTCCTGCTCGGCGGCCTCTACCTGGTCCAGCGACGCACGCGCGACGCGACCGCGGTCGACGCGGGCTGGGCGGGAAGCCTCGTCCTGATCGCCGCACTCGTCGCGACATTCGGTCCGGGAGAGCTCGAGCATCGACTCCTGATCCTCGCGCTCGCCGGGCTCGAGAACCTCCGCATCGCCTCCCTCGTTCGCGGCCGGCTCGGCAAAGGCGAGGACACGCGCTACCAGGAGCTGCGGCGCCGCTGGCAAGAGCGCGGGCGGGAGCAGCCCACGTTCGCGATCTTCTACCAGGCGCAGGCGCTTGTGGCGGCCATGCTCGCGATCCCGTTCGTCCTGATCGCCTTCAACCGCGACGACGGGCTCGCCCCGATCGAGTGGATCGGCGCCGGCCTCTGGCTTCTGGCCGCGCCGCTCGAGGCGGTCGCCGACCGGCAGCTCCGGAGCTTCAAGGCCGACGAGTCGAACAAGGGCCGAACGATGCGCGAAGGCCTCTGGCGCTACTCGCGCCATCCGAACTACTTCTTCCAGTGGCTCACGTGGGTCGCCTACGCGCTGATCGCGCTGGCGGCGCCGTGGGGCTTCATCGGGCTCGTCGCGCCGGCCTTCATTCTCTACCTGATCTTGTTCGTGACCGGCGTCAAGCCGGCCGAGGAGCAGGCGCTGAAAAGCCGGGGCGACGACTTCCGCCGCTACCAGAGCGAGACGAGCGTCTTCATCCCATGGTTTCCGCGCTCGTCGACCGCCTGATCGAGTCCGGGCGCGTCCCGGATCCGCTGCTGCGCCTTGGGATCCGGGCCAACCTCGCGACCCGGCTCGCGCGGGAGCGGCGGAAGGGGCTGAACGCGACCCGCGAGTTCGTCGAGCGCCTGCGCGCGGCGCCGATCGCCGAGCAGGTCGAGCGGCCGAACGAGCAGCACTACGAGCTGCCTGCCGCGTTCTTCGAGCTCGTACTCGGGCCGCGCCTCAAGTACAGCTCGTGCCTCTGGGAGCCCGGACTCGACACGCTCGCCGCCGCGGAGGAGCGGATGCTGGAGCTGACCTGCGAGCGAGCGCAGATCGAGGACGGGATGAGCGTGCTCGATCTCGGCTGCGGCTGGGGCTCGCTCAGCCTCTGGCTCGCGGAGCGCTATCCGGCCTCGCGGATCGTCGCGGTCTCGAACTCGAGCGTCCAGCGCGAGTTCCTGGTGCCGCGCGCGCCGGCGAACCTCGAGCTCGTCACGGCGGACGTGAACGACTGGGAGCCCGCCCAACTCCTCGATCGGGGGCGCTTCGACCGGATCGTCTCGGTCGAGATGCTCGAGCACGTGCGCAACTACGAGCGGCTCTTCGGGCGGATCGCCGGCTGGCTCGAGCCCGACGGCCTCTTCTTCGTCCACGTCTTCAGCCACCGCCTCCACGCCTACGCCTACGACGACGGCTGGATGGCGCGGAGGTTCTTCACGGCCGGGAACATGCCTTCGGACGACCTGCTGCTCCACTTCCAGCGCGACCTCGCCCTGCGCGACCACTGGCGCGTCAGCGGAACCCACTACGCGCGCACGGCCGAGGCCTGGCTCGAGCGGCTGGACGGCAACCGAGCCGAGGTGCTGGCCGTGCTCGCGGAGGCCTACGGCAAGGATCGAGCGGAGGCCTGGCTCGCGAACTGGCGCGTCTTCTTCCTCGCGTGCGCTGAGCTCTGGGGCTATCGGGGCGGGCGCGAATGGCTCGTCTCGCACTACCTCTTCGCGCCGCGACCGGAATAGCGCCGGGAAGTATCGTCTCGGGATGACGCTCGACCCGGAGACCGAGGAACGGATCGCCGAGCCCGTCTCCGACGAGGCGCTGCGGGAGACGCGGCTGACGCCTGCCCAGGCGGTCGAGAAGATGCACATCACCCTGCCGGTGCGCGGCAACCGCAAGCTGCGCCGGCTGATGGAGCGCGTCGAGGCGGACAAGCAGCTCAAGGGCTGGTGGCACGTCTCGAACGTGAATGCGGTCGTGCGGCTGGAGATCAACGACCACTCCTGGGTGCACATCCAGATCGTCGCGAACATCGCGCTGAAGATCCTGCGCCAGCTCTTCAAGCACGGCGTCGAGCCATCCGTCGTGCGCGACTACGGGCTCGAACGCGAGGACGCCGAGGTCGTCGTCACCCTCTCGGCTCTCCTCCACTGCATCGGGATGTCCGTGCACAGGCACGGGCACGAGGACTTCTCGCTCTTCCTCGCGGAGCCGAAGCTGCGCGAGCTGCTCGCCGGAATCTACGAGGAGCCGGAGCTCACCGTCGTGATCTCGGAGGTGCTCCAGGCGATCACGAGCCACCGCGCCGACGGGCAGCCGCTCGCGCTCGAGGCCGGGATCCTGCGCGTCGCCGATGCGCTCGACATGGCCGAGGGCCGCTCTCGAATCCCTTTCGAGCGCGGCCGCGTCTCGATGCACTCGCTCTCCGCGGCCGCGATCGACGACGTCTCGATCAAGGACGGCCGGGCGAAGCCGGTGATGATCGAGATCGTGATGAACAACTCCTCCGGTCTCTTCCAGGTCGACGGGCTGCTGAAGGCGAAGCTCCGCGGCAGCGGCCTCGAGCCCTACGTCGAGGTGATCGCCCACATCGACACCGACGCCGAGAAGCGGCTCGTCCAGGTCTACAACCTCGAGACCTAGGCGCTAAAATGAGCCGCCGTTGCGGGATCGTCTAACGGCAGGACTCTGGCTTCTGGCGCCAGCTATCTAGGTTCGAATCCTAGTCCCGCAGCTTCTGGTGGCAGTACCGGTGCGGTCGTGATACCAGTACCGCATGCGCCTGCCGGGCCGACGCTCCGCGCTTCCGCCGCTCGACGAAGCCGCCGCCTACGATCGCTGCCACGGTGCCCGCGGCCAGGACGTACGGATCGTCAAGCTCCCGCCTCGCCGCCCGCGCTTCGACGTGCTCGCCGACGGCGAGCAGCTGCGCCGTCGCTTCGAGGAACGGCTCGACGCGCGCGACGACGAGCCCTGACGGACGAATCAGTGGTCGTCGTCGGGCACCCGCTCGGCGAGCGCCCGCATGATCTTGAGCTGGATCGTCGGCGAGGCGGCGAGCAGGCGGGAGAACGCGCGATCGGTGATCACGAGCGCGCGGACGGCTCCCTTCGTGGTCACCGTCGCGTTCCGGGGCCGGCCGGTGACGAGCGCCATCTCGCCGACGAAATCGCCGCCGCCGAGGGTGGCGACCTTGCGCGAGTTACGGCGAACCTCGAGCTCGCCGTCGATCACGACGAAGAACTCGCGGCCGCGCGCTCCCTGGCGCGTGAGCTCGCGGCCGTGGGCGAGCTGCAGCTCGTCCGCCACGCCCGCGATCCCGTCCAGCTCCTTCCGCGAGCACTGCGCGAAGAGCGGCACCCTGCGCAACATCTCGATCTTCGCGTTTTTACGCAGGTGCATCCGGCGAATCTACGCGAATCGAGAGGGCAACGGAGGTCCGTCGAGAGCGGCACGCAAGGCGTCAGCGGGCCCTCCTTGGTCTCCGCCATGTGGTCGACCGGCAGGTTGTTGAGCACGCCGCCGTCGACGAGGAGCCGCCCGTCGCGCGATCGCGGCGGCAGGAGGCCGGGGAGCGTCATGCTCGCCGCTCGAGCATGGCTGCGGCCTTGCGCGAGCGGATCAGTGCGACGCGTGGGAGTGTGTAGTCGTTGAAGAGCGAGCGACGGACGAGCTCCTCCGAGCAGGTCGCCTGAATCTCGTCCGGCGCGTAGCCGACGGCGGCCATCGCCCCGATCAACGAGCCCATGCTGCAGCCGCCGATCCGGTCGAAGGCGAAGCCGGCGTCGGCGAGCACTGCGAGCGCGCCGATATGGGCCAGGCTGCGGGCGCCGCCACGCGAGAGGACGACGCCGAGCGGCCGTCGGGCGTCTGGCCACCGCTCGACCCCGCGCCCGAACGCAGATCCGGACGGAACGACGTGGTGCGTCTGCGGGGCGAGCTCGTCGAGCCGGCGCTCGATCGTCCCCACCGCGCCGCACCGGCGCCGAGCTCGCGCAGCACGCGTCCCTCGGAGTCGACCGCCTGGAGCCGGCCCGAGAGCACGACGAAGAGCCTGTCGGCCGGCTCGCCCGAGCGGAAGAGCCAGTCGCGCGCGGCCAGCTCACGCTCGCGGCCCGCATCGCGCAGCTGTGCGAGGGCGTGCGCAGAGGCACCGCGCAGGAGAGGCGCCTCCCCGAGCGCGCCCGGCCTTGGAACCGTCAAGTGTGTCACCGCGCCGCCGCCGACTCGAATGCCGATTCGATCCGCGTCACCCGGCGCAGCGACGGAACGTCTTGCTTTCGCACGAAGAGCGCCTTTGCGTCCGCGAGAATCGGCCGCGTCTCCTCGGCGCGACCGAGCGTCGTCAGCGTCTCCGCGAGGTCGAGGAGCGCCGCGCCGTGCAGGCTCAGACAGTCCGTCGTCGCCGCCAGGGAAACACCCTCGCGAGCGAGCGCCAAAGCCGTGGGGTCGCGGTCGCGACGGGCGAGCGCCCGCGCTCGTGCTCCCCTCCACAGGACTTGCGAGCCGAAGTCGTCGCGCGCGGCGATCTCCTCGCTGATGCGGCTGAACTCCTCGGCCTCGTCGTCCCTGCCCTCTGATGCGTACGTCCCGGCCAGCATGGCTGCGACGGTCGAGCGGAGCTCGGTCTCGCCGATCGCGGCCAGAGCCTCGTAGCCTTCGAGGAGCTCTCGCTCGGCGCCCAGCGGGTTACCCGCCATCGTCTCGATTCCGGCGGGGATGACCGCGCGCGCGACGAGCGCGAACGTCATCCCGAGCTCCTCGTAGATGGCGCGGCTCCGTCCGTAGAGCTCGCGCGCCTCGTCGGTGCGGCCGCACATCGCCTCCAGATACGCGAGCATCCCGAGACCTGACGCTTCCATCCACCGGACGCCGTGACTCTCCTCGAGCATCTCTGTGCACCGCTCGATCGCCCTCGTCACCGGGGTCGGCCCGTAGACGAGGCTTGTTCCGAGCCAGAGCCGGATCTCCGCCGCCTCGCGCTCGTCTCCGGCGCGCCGGGCGTGCAGCAACGCCTGCTCGAGAGCCTCCTCCTTCGCCCCGAAGCGGCAGGCCAGGCGGTCGACCTCGCTGCGCAGGCGCCACGCTCGCGCGAGGCCGAGCTCGTCGCCGTGGGCCCGGAAGAGCGGGATCGCACGCTCGGCTAGCTGAGTTGCCTCTTCGCTGCGGCCGTCGGCATTCGTCTGGAGGCGCACGAACTCACGCCCGATCGCGGCGCGCGCCGCGTTCGCCTCGTCACCCGAGCTCACCGCTTGCTCGTACGCCTGCTCGAGCATCGCCTCGGCCTCCTCGAGCTGGCCGAGCTGGAGCAGGACGCTCGCCAGGCGACTGACGATGTCGACGCGGTCTTCGTCGTCCTGGTCGCCGAGCTGCACCGCGCGCTCGAAGAGGTTCACGCCGGCCGCCAGATCGCCGCGTAGGAGTGCGCGCTGGCCCGCGGCCCAGAGCTTGGCTCGGCCCCTCGCCCGCAGCAACACCGAGCGCGCCCCAACCGGGCCGAGGCCGAGGCGCTGCTCGTAGGCCTGCTCCAGGTGGTAGCCGATGATCTCGTCGTACTCGGCCGCCCGCTCCCCGACCCGCTCCTCGAGGAACGTCGCAAAACCCTCGTGAAGCCCCGCCCGTGCCTCCTTCGGGATTCCGCGATAGGCGGCGTCGCGGATCAAGATGTGGCTGAAGCGAAATGCATCCTCGCCGCCGAGCTCGTCGGCGTCCGGCTGGACGAGCTCCTTCCGCATCAGCTCCTGGAGGCTCGCCCCCACCTCGGCCCGCTCCGAATCCGGCGAGAGGCTTACGACCGCCTCCCAGCCGAAAACTCGGCCGATCACGGCCGCGCGCTGAACGATGGCGCGCTCCCGCAGCCCGAGCCGGTCGAGCCGCGCTGCGAGCAGAGCCTCGATCGAGGGAGGGATCACTGCGCCGCCGAGGTCGACGTCCGTCTCCCACCGCCCGTCGCGCTTCACGAGCAGGCCGTCGTCGATCAGCATGCGCAGCATCTCCTCGACGAAGAGCGGGTTTCCCTCCGCCGCAGCGACGACGCGCGCACCGAGGTCGGCGGCGACGTCCTCGCCGAGCAGGTTCGCGATGAGCAGCTCGCACTGACCTGTGCCGAGCGGCTCGAGCACGATCGCGCTCGCATTTGCGAGAGAGGTCGCCCACGTCGGTACCGTCTCCGCGAGCTCCGGCCGAGCAGGGCAGAGGACGAGGATCGGGGCGCCGCGGCTGAAGGCCGCCAGGTACTCGATCAGATTCAGGAACGCCGGCTCGGCCCAGTGGATGTCGTCGAAGACGACGACGACTGGACGCTCCACGGCGAGGGTCTCGAGCAAGCGGCGCACAGCCCAGGAGATCTCCTCGGGGCGTCCGAGTACGTCGTCGAGGCCGATCGCGCCCGCCAGCCGCGTCGCGACGAGCCTGCCCTCGTCGCTGTCGCCGACGAGCAGGGCGAGCTTCGCCCGCGCCTCGTCGCGCGTCTCGCCGTCGTCGATCCCGGCGAGGCTCTTCAGCATGATCGCGAGGGGGAAGTAGGTGATCCCCTCGCCGTAGGGGATACAGCGTCCCTGGAGCACCGTCGCGCGCTCCTGGATGCGCTCGACGAACTCCTTCGTCAGCCGCGACTTCCCCGCCCCGGCGGGGGCGAGCACGGTCACGACCTCACACGTGGCCGCGGTCGCCGTGCGCTCGAATGCGTCCATGAGCCGCTCCAGCTCGATCTCGCGGCCGATGATCGGCGAGTTCAGACGCCTCGCGAGCCCGGGTGCCTCAGCGTCGACGGCGAGGAGTCGGTAAGCCCGCAACGACTCGCTCTTGCCCTTGAGCGCAAGCGGCTCCACCGCCTCGACCGAGACGGCGTCGCGGACGAGCCGATAGGTCGCCTCGCCGATCAACACATCTCCCGGAGGCGCCGCCTGCTCCAACCGCGCCGCGACGTTGACGGTGTCGCCCGTCGCGAACGTGCTCCCACCCGAGATGTCTCCGGCGACGACCTCGCCGGTGTTCACTCCGGTCCGAACCTGGATCCGCACGCCCCACTCCCGCTCGAACTCGACGTTCAGAGCTGCGAGCGCGTCGCGTAGCTCGACGGCGGCGCGCACTGCCCGGAGCGCGTCGTCCTCGTGCAGAATCGGGATCCCGAAGGCTGCCATGATCGCATCGCCGACGAACTTCTCGAGCGTCCCGCCGTGTCGCTCGATCACTTGGGTCGCCTCGCCGAAGTAGCGAGACATCACCTGCCGCATCGACTCGGGATCGAGCCGCTCGCCGAGCGCGGTCGAGCCCGTGACGTCACAGAAGAGCATGGTGACCGTCCGGCGAGAGTTCACGGCAAGCGAGCGCGCACCCGTGAGCTGAGGTGCCGTAGTGGGCACCGACGTGGCCGCGCCGAGAGCGACGGCTGTTCCGCACTGGGCGCAGAACTTCGCGCCCGCTACGAGCTCGGCGCCGCATTCGGTGCAGCCGACCGCCACGGCCGCGCCGCACTGCGCGCAGAAGCGCGCTCCGCCCGCGCATTCAGCGCCGCAATGAGGACAGAACGGCATGAAACCAGTGTACGACGGCCGGCGGGGAATCGACCTCCGCCGGCCGTCGAGATCGAGCCGGGGCGCTAGCCGGGAAAGCCGTGGCGGGTGTAGTTCTGTCCCACCCAGCCATCCGACGTCGGGTAATGGACGGTCTGCTCGTGGGTCTCGCCGACGACTCGAAGGACGAGCTTCGAAAGCGAAAGACGGACGAGGAGCGCCGTTTGTCCACTCGAACAGGAAAGGGACTCGGGCGGTCGGAGGCCGATCGCGAGCCCGTTGCCGTTATAGACGATCCTCCCGCGGGCGTCGCTCGAGAGCGTGAGGTGTCGTCCGAGTGCCGCGACCGGTCCGTCGACCGCCGTCGCGCCGGCAAACGCACCGTGGGCATCGGCGCACGCCCACCCTTGCGTGCCTTCGGCGTACGGCACGAACGTCGACGACTTGTCCGCGTGGGTCGCGCTGAAGCGCACGTAGAGCGTTGCCGGCGAGAAGCTCGCTGCCGTTGCCGCCGCGAGGGCTACCCGCGAGCTGGTGCCCCCGCCCGCGGTCGCCGTCCCTGGATCGAACGTCGACTCGACCACCCTGAAGTTCGGAAAGCCGGCCCACGCCGCCGAGACGCCAATCGCGAGCACTGCCGCCAGCGCCAGAACGAGAACCGCCAACCGTCGATCTCTGATCATGCTTTCCACCTCTACCCTTCATGCCGCACGGGATCCACTGACATGTCCAGGATCGAGCCTTTCGCTCCCCGAGTCAAGCAGCGCGAAGCTGTCCGCTGCGTCTCGGTAGCGAGCTCCGGTTCGCGTTGCACGGCTAGCGCCGCGGAAGCGCGTCGACTCGGTGGAGCCACGCCTCGAGACGCGGGAATGCACCATCGAGCCGAAGCTGGTCGCGCAGGATCTCGTGGAAGCGATGCGGATCGCCGTCCTCCCAGATCACGGCGTACTTGAGGAAGGGGAACGCGGTCACGTCCGCGAGGGAGAGCTCGCCGAAGAGGAAGTCGCGACCGGCGAGCAGATCCTCGAAGAGTGGCGGAGAAGCCGCGATCCGGCTGCCGAGCTCATCCAGCCGGCTTCGATCGGGCTCGGTCTTCTCCCCCTCGACGAAATAGAGGTTCGGCGCCCGCTTCCAGACGCGATTGAACCAGTCGCAGAAGACGCGGATCTCCGCGCGACGGGCCGGATCGGAGGGCAGGAGCGGCGGCTCCGGATGAGTCCGCTCCAGATACTCGAGGATCAAGGGCGAATCGGCGAGAACGAGACCGTCGTGGTCGAGCACCGGCACCAGCTCCTGGCCGCTCACGCGCACGACCTCGCTGCGATCGTCGTCTTCCATCCACACCGATTCGAGCTCGAGCCCCTTGTGGGCAGCCGCGAGCAGCACGCGCTCGACGTTCGTCGAGAACGGGATTCGGTAGAGCCGCATCACGCCCATACCGTTACGACAGCACCATGATCTCGGCGAGCGGCTTCCGCTCGAGGTTGGGCACGGTCGTGCCGGAAGCCGGAAAGCCGACCGGGATCACGCAGAACGGCCGCTCGTTCACGGGCCGGCCGAGCAGCTCGCGGATGAAGCCCATCGGGCTCGGCGTGTGCGTGAGCGCGACGAGGCCGGCTTCGTGCAGGCTCGCGAGGAGGAATCCGACCGCGATCCCGAGCGACTCCCGGGCGTAGTAGTGCTTCACCTTCGAGCCGTCCTCGCGCAGCCCGTAGACCTGCTCGAGCACGACGAGAACGTAGGGCGCATCCTCGAGGTGCGTCTTGACGGCGTCGGTTCCGAGCGGCGCGAGCGCCTGCAACCACTCCTCCGACATGCGCCCGTCGTAGTTGCGCTGCTCCTCGTCCTCGGCCGCGGTGCGCAGCTGCCGCTTCAGCTCGGGATCGGAGACGACGACGAACGTCCAAGGCTGCTGGTGGGCACCCGAGGGCGCAGTCCCGGCCGCGGCGATCGCGTTCCGAACGAGCTCGAACGGGATCGGCTCGGTCGAGAACGTCCGCACCGTTCGGCGTCGGGAGAGCCGCTCCAAGAATCCGCGCGAGGCGGCGAGTTGCGCCGCCGGCTCCGGACGCTCGTAGCGAAGCGGCACGAACGAGTACTCCACCGCTCGATCCTAGTCGTCACCCCCGCCACGACCGCGCCCACGCCCTCGCCCCCGACCCGAGTCGGAGTCGGAATCGTCCTCCGCAGTCGAGCCGGTGGTCGTCGAGCCCGTGGTCGTCGTCGTCGCGCTCGTCGTCGCCGCACCGGTCGTCCGAGGAGGTGTGTTCCGTGCGCGCGCTGCCGGCGGAGCAAGCGAGGTGCCCTGCTCGAGCTTGACGACCGGCAGAGCGATCGTCTCGCGGGTGAGCGCGTGGATCCCGAGGCCGACTGCGACCGCGACGACGAGACCGAGGAGTCCGAGTGCGAGCAGCCTCGTCATGCCGGCACCCGCGTCGGGAGGTCCGCGGTTCGCTCGACTGGTAGCACGACCTCGGCACGCGCGCCGCCGCCCTCGCGGTTCCCGATCGAGGCGCTTCCGCCCCAGCGCTGCGCCAGCAACTCGACGATCGCAAGCCCGAGTCCGGTTCCGGTGCTGTCGGCGCGGCCGCGATGGAACCGCTCGAAGAGCCGCCGTTCCTCGCCGGGCGCGATTCCGGCTCCCTCGTCCAGCACGAGCAGACGTCCGGGCTCGCTCCAGGTGAGGGTGACGCGGGTTCCGGGCGGCGCGTAGACGAGCGCGTTCTCGATCAGGTTGTCGAGGATGATCGCGACGTCCTCCGCCTGGGCCCGCACCCGAGTCGGCGGGCCGGGATGGAGCTCGAGCTCGTGGCCCGACTGCTCCGCGCGCGGAAGCCAGCGCTCCCGCGCCGCTTCGCCGGCCTCCCAGAGCGACGTCGGCGCGCGAAGCTCGGGCCTGTCGCCCTGGCGGGCAAGGACGAGCAATGCGTTCAGCAGGTCGGTCAGCCTCTCCGTCTCGTGCTCCGCCGCCTGGAGCTCGCGCTGGAGCGCCGGATCGTGGGCCTTCAGGCCGGCAGCCTCGAGCCTGAGCCGCAGGCCGGTGAGCGGGGTGCGGAGCTGGTGCGAGGCGTTGCCGACGAAGTCGCGCTGGGCGGCGAGCACCTGCGCGAGCCGCTCGGTCATGTCGTTGAAGGCGACCGCGACGTCGCGCTGCTCGCTCGCGCCCGTCACTTCGGCCCGGGCGTCGAGGTCCCCGCGCTCGATCTGCCGCGCCGTCTGCGCCAACGCCCGCAGCGGGCGGGAGAGCGAGCCGGCGAGAACCCAGGCGAGCGCGAGCCCGAGTGCGAGCGCGATCCCTCCGACGCCGACGAGCACCAGCACGTTGCGACGCACCCGAGCGCTCACCGCCTCGACGCTCTGCGTCACTCGCACGGCGCCGACCCGACGGCCGTCGTCGATCACCGGAACGGCGGTGAAGAGCAGATCCTCCCCGAGCGTCTCGCTTCGGCGCTCGCCCTGTGCCGGCCGGCCCGCCAGTGCCTCGCGGATCTCGGGACGGTCTCGGTACGACGTAAGCCGGAGCCCCTCGCCCGCCGAGTCAGCGAGCAGGCGACCGCGGAGGTCGACGACGATCACGCGGGCGCCGAGATCGCCGCCGGCGTCGCGCGCGAGTCGCTTCAGTCGCTCCGGCTCGTCCGAGCTCCCGGCCGCAGCCGCTGCAACGAGCTGGGCCTGGGCGGAGGCCTGCGCGCGAACCTCGGCGTCCACGCGGCTCGAGAGGCTGAGCGCGAGCGGGATCTCGAGCGCGACGAGCACGAGCACGAGCACATAGGCGAACGCCGCCAGCAGCCGCAGCCGCAGGCTCATCCGAGCTCGTCCGGGCCGGAGAACCTGAAGCCGACGCCGCGAACCGTGTGGATGTAGCGAGGCTCGGCCGAGTCGTCGCCGAGCTTCTTGCGCAGCGCGCTCACGTGGACGTCGAGCGTCTTCGTGGAGCCGAACCAATTCACGTCCCAGACCTCGTCGATCAGCCGCTCCCGCTGCACGACCGACCCTGCCTCGGCCATGAGGAGAGCGAGGAGATCGAACTCCTTCCGGCTGAGCTCGAGCGGCTGGCCGTCGAGCGTGACACTGCGCCGGGCGGGGTCGAGCCGGACGGGGCCCACCTCGAGCGGGCCGCTGTGGGTCTCGGCCGGCGCGTTCACCCGGCGCAGCACCGCCCGGATCCGCGCAATCACCTCGCGGGCGCTGAACGGCTTGACGACGTAGTCGTCGGCTCCGAGCTCCAGGCCGACGACCCGGTCGGCCTCCTCGCCGCGGGCCGAGAGGATGATGATCGGGACGGCAGAATCGGTTCGGAGCTGACGGCAGACGTCGAACCCCGAGCCGTCGGGCAGCATCAGGTCGAGCAGGACGAGATCCGGCCTCACACGCTTGCCGAGCTCGATCGCCTCGGCCGCGCTTCGCGCGATCTCCGTCGCGAACCCTTCACGCTCGAGCGACTCGGCGAGTGGCGTCGTGATCGACTCCTCGTCCTCGACGAGCAGGATCGTCCGCTTCCCGGCCATCCAGCCGTTATACCGGCGTCCGCGCGGGAGGCGTCCCCGGAGGAGAAACACGGAGACGCCTCCACGCGATTCGAGGATCAGCGGGCGACGAAGCTGCCGCTCATCCCTTTCGAGCGGTGCGAGCCGACGCCGCACCAGTAGACGTAGCGGACGCCCTTGCGCAGGGTGGCCGTCAGCGTCGCCGAGCTCCCTTCGCCGAGCACGCGGCTCTTGTAGGTCTTGCCGCCGCCACGGACCCAGAAGTCGTGCCCGTCGTCCGAGGCGTTGCGGATCACGAACCGTGCAGGCCCGGCCTTCGGCACTGCGGAGAGCCTGATCCGGTAGCTCGTCTCCGTGACGCGGATCGTCTGGGCGCTCTGTGCGTTCGGGGCTGAGAACGCAGCCGGGACGAGGGTTGCGACGGCCGCGAGGCCGGCGACTGCGGGCAGGATGAGTCGTTTCATCGGTGGTTCCTCCTTTTGGGTGTGGTCATCAGGTCGCCGGCCCGGTCAGTCGTCGCCGGAGCCGCGGCCGGAGCTGTCGTCGTCGGAACCGGAGCGATCGTCGTCATCGGCGCCGCCCGGGCCAGACCTGTCGTCGTCGTCGTTCGTCGTCCCGATCCCGGTGCAGCGCGGATCGTTCGCGTGCTCGGGCTCATCGCAGGGGCCCGAGACGTCGTCGGTTCCGATGGTCGTGCCGGCGGGCACGGGGTCGTCGTCGGCGCCCGTTGAAGTCCCCGTACCGGTGCAGCGCGGATCGTTCGCATGCTCGGCCTCGTCGCACGGCCCCGAGATGTCGTCGGCCTCGGTCGTCGTCGCGCTGGTCGTCCCGGCCGGGAGCGACACAGACCGAACGGGCCGGTCGTCCCCGAAGCCGTCGACCGCGGCGACGAGACCGCCGATCCCGACGAGAGCGAGGCTGAGCACGCCGATCAGAAGCTTCGTCATCGTTCCTCCTCCTTCGTTGGCAGTCACGAAGAGAGGGTGCCCGCCGCCCGGCCAGGAGCAGCCCAGGCGAGGGCAAGGTCTTGGTAAAACCTCGCTCAGGAGTTTGGAAAACGAGGCCTCGTGAGCGCTTCGCTACACTGACGCCCGCCACGGCCCATTCGTCTAGTGGCCTAGGACACCGCCCTCTCACGGCGGCGGCACGGGTTCGAATCCCGTATGGGCCTTTCCACTCGTTTCTGAAGCGCGGCTTTGGCTTGAAACCGTGGGTCAGGAGCGTCAGGGATGCCATCGATGCGCATGCGGTGCATACCTCGGTGATACCACGACATGTTGTCGGCTAAGGCGACAGCAGATGAGCGCCTGACCGTCTTTCCCTGGGACGCTCTTTCAACTCAGTGAGCTGCAGCTTGTCGAGCTGGTGCACGCTCGCTACCGCTCAAGGTCGATCAGCGTCGAGTCCGCGCAATCATGCGGCACTGCAACCTGACGGTCCCCGATAGACAACTACTCAAGTGAGCGCGAACTCCGCAGGGTTTGGGCCGCTATTGGGCCGGCACGATCAAACGCGTGAGGCCGCAGCAGCACGGCGCCCTCCCGCCGCAGCTCGACATCTTCCTTCGCAGGGCAGGCCAGCGATTGGACCTCGTTGGCATGGGATGGAGGCACATGGCTTTGCATCCGTCTTGCGCAGGCTTCGACCATGGAGCTGTGCCTCTAGCCAAGAACCGATTTCTGCGCATCCTCGGACATTTTGTTGCCAGATTAGCTAACGCAGCTGAAGCGAACTCAGTGCGATCCCCGAGCGTCCTCAATGCATCAGTCAGCCGGCTCCGTTATGCGGCTCTCCGCGCCTCGGTTCGTGACTTCGCTCATCGCGTCGTCGTGCGTTTCGAGTGTTCGTGGCAACGCTCGCGCGGTCGTCCGACGCGCCTAGCGATTGGCGCGTCTCACACTGGTCACACCCAATCGACGGCTCGCAGTCGCC
>JANDLU010000006.1 GCA_024330215.1 Candidatus Gaiellasilicea maunaloa | reverse complement strand
ACGCGATCGAGAAGGTCGGCAAGGACGGCGTCGTGAACGTCGAGGAGGGCCAGACCTTTGGCCTCGAGCTCGAGTTCACCGAGGGGATGCAGTTCGACAAGGGCTACCTCTCGCCGTACATGATCACCGACGCCGAGCGCATGGAGGCCGTGCTGGACGATCCGTACATCCTCGTCGCGAACCAGAAGATCGGTGCCGTCAAGGACGTCCTGCCGGTACTCGAGCAGGTCATCCAGGCCGGTCGCCCGCTGCTGATCGTGGCGGAGGACGTCGAGGGCGAGTCGCTCGCGACGATCGTCGTCAACAAGCTGCGTGGCACCTTCACCGCCGTCGCCGTCAAGGCGCCGGGCTTTGGCGACCGCCGCAAGCGCATGCTCGAGGACATCGCGATCCTCACGGGCGCCGAGGTGATCACAGAGGAGATGGGCCTCAAGCTCGAGAACACGAAGATCGCCCAGCTCGGCAAGGCGCGTCGCGTCGTGATCGACAAGGACTCGACCACGATCATCGACGGTGCCGGCGACACCGAGGGGATCAAGTCCCGGATCAAGCAGCTGAAGGCGGAGGTCGAGAACACCGACTCCGACTTCGACCGCGAGAAGCTCCAGGAGCGCCTCGCGAAGCTCGCCGGCGGCGTCGCCGTCGTCAAGGTGGGCGCCGCGACCGAGACGGAGATGAAGGAGAAGAAGCATCGCGTCGAAGACGCGCTGCAGGCGACCCGCGCCGCCCTCGAGGAGGGCATCGTGCCGGGTGGCGGCGTCGCGCTGATCAACGCGATCAACGCGATCAAGCTCGACGAGCTCGAGGGCGACGAGAGGACGGGTGCGCAGATCATCCGCCGCGCGCTCGAGGAGCCGCTGCGCCAGCTCGCCTACAACGCCGGGCTCGAGGGCTCGGTCGTCGTCAACCAGGTCAGGGGAGCCAAGAAGGGCCAGGGCCTGAACGTCGACACGGGCGAGGTCGAGGACCTGGTCAAGGCCGGGATCATCGACCCGACGATGGTCACGCGCTCGGCGCTGCAGAATGCAGCCTCGATCGCGAAGAACATCCTGACGACCGAGGCGATCGTCGCCGAGGCCCCCGAGAAGGCCGGTGTCGGCGGCGGCGGCATGCCCGACATGGGCGGGATGGGCGGCATGATGTAACGCCACAAATCCTCTTTGGATTTGTGGTTAGCGAAGGGCCGGCTCACGCCGGCCCTTCGTCATTCGCCGGGCAAAGCCGGGCTCCGCCCGCATGCCATCTGGCTCCTGCTCGTCAACGAGGAGGAGATCGATCGCGCCTAGCCGACGGCCAAGTCTCGTCGGAGCGCGATCACGGTTCCAGGCGCATAGCCACGATGCTGGGCGGTCTCGCCGAGTCGCTCCGAGATTGCAGATGCGCTGAGCGGCGGCGAGAAGAAGTAGCCTTGGCCGAGCTGGCAGCCGAGCGCGCGGACTGCGCGACCCTGTTCCTCGGTCTCGATGCCCTCTGCGACCGTGATTAGTCCGAGCGAGTGCGAGATGGCGGCGATCGCACCCGCAAGTCCCGCGTCCGGCGTGCCCGCATCGATCGCCACAACGAACGGACGTGCGATCTTGAGGACGTCCAGCGGGAACCGGGCGAGGTAGCCGAGCGACGAATAACCGGTTCCGAAGTCGTCGATCGCGAGTCGTACTCCGAGCTGCTTGAGCGCCCGTAGCCGGTGACCGGCAGGCTCGCAGTCGTCGAGGAAGGCGCTCTCGGTCAGCTCGAGGGTGACCGTGGCGGGATCGATTCCCGTCTCCCCGAGGACCGCAGCGACGTTGTCCACGAGCTCGGGGCGTTGCAGCTGGATCGCGGAGAGGTTGACCGCGATGCCGAGATCCGGTGCCGTTGCCTGCCATGCGCGCGTTTGCTGCAGCGCCTCCCTGAGCACCCAGCGGCCGAGCTGGGCGATCAGGCCCGTGTCCTCGAGAATGGTCAGGAACTCGGGGGGATGGAGCAGACCGTGTTCGGGATGCTGCCAGCGGACGAGTGCCTCGAGTGCGGCATCCTTACCAGTCTCGAGATCGACCAGCGGCTGGTAGTGGACCGTGAACTCATTGCGCTCGAACGCTTGGTGAAGATCACGCTGGACCTCGAGGCGCCGAAGCGCCTTGTCGCGAAGAGTCGCATCGAAGGTCACGAATCGCCCCTTGCCGAGCTCCTTCGCCTTGTACATGGCCAGGTCCGCATTCCGGAGCAGCTCTTCCGGACGCTCCTTCGCGCTCGCGGCGGCCGCGATCCCCAGGCTGGCGGTCACGGAGATCTGCTCTCCCTCGAGTCGAAACGGTTCAGTGAGCGCGTCCAGGATCGCGGACGCGCGGGCCGCCAACCTACCTCTGCCGTCGTGCACGTCGTGGTCGTCGAGGCTCACGGCGAACTCGTCGCCGGCCAGCCGTGCGACGTGCTCGCCCGGCCGGAGGAGGGCTTCGAGCCGACCTGCGACGGCAACGAGCAGCTCGTCTCCTGCGGCGTGACCGAGGCTGTCGTTGATTGTCTTGAAGTCGTCCAGATCCAGGACGAGAACGCCGGGATGCTGAGCGGGTCCGTTGACGAGTTCCTGCAGGCGCTTGTGCAGCAGCATCCGATTCGGAAGGTTGGTGAGCGAATCGTGGAACGCGAGATGCTTGAGCTCGTCGGCGAGCTGGATCATCTCGAGCGCTGCCCCGGCGTGGTTCGCGAGCGTCTCGAACAGCCGCACGTCCTCCTCGTCGAACGGCCGCACGTCACCCTGTCGCTCGCGCACGGAAAGCCGTCCGATGATGCGCCGATCACCGCGCAGGGGCGCGACCATCGCATCGGCCGTCGCCGCCGGTCGTCGACGACCGCGGCGGCGGCCGTCGTGCCGGAAGACGACTCTGGCGTGTTCATCCTCCGGCTCGAAGACACGAGCAGCCGTCGCCGACCCTGGCTCGAGCGGCTGCTCGAGCTGCGCCGTGTCACCAGGCCCGAGCGTGCTTTGAGAAGCCGGTTTGCCGGGTGCGGTGGGAAAGAGCGTCAGCTCGGCCACGTCGCAGCGAAACGACCTACGCGTCGCTGCCAGGAGGTCGGCGATCGCGGAGCGCATGTCGTCGGCGTGATGGAGCTCGCGCGTCGTCTCGTACAGAAACGCGAGACTGGTGTGGCGTCGGCGCTCGGCGAGATACGCGCGGTAGGCGACGAGCAGGACGCCTGCCGGGGCGAGAAGCAGCACGGCAAGGTACGGATCGGTCCAGACGATCGCCACGCCGATAATCCCGATCGACGCATTAGCGGCGGTGACGGCGAGACCAAGGACGACAGAGCGGACGAGCCCGCGCGCGTCCACCTTTCCTTCCGTCAGCGAGATGGCGGTCACGACTGCCGCCGCGCCGACGACCGTCGCGGTACCAAGGGCGGCGAGCGCGGCCAGCAGGCTTCGCCAGGAGAGATCGGATCCGGAGATCGCGTGAAAGACGACGAGCGCCAGGCACGCCTCGAGTGCGAACACCGCGAGGTTGAACGTGAGCTTGACCGGCCGCTGGCGGCGGACGATTGTCAGCGCGATCAGAGCGCCTGCCAACCGGGCGGGCACGAGCAACAGCGGGTCGCAGAAGAAGAGGCCGAACGCGAGCGGGAGCTCGGCCAGTGTGAACGAATGCGCCTCGCGTCGGAAGTGTAGGTGCACCATGAACGCGTCCACGACGGCGAACGCGGCGATAAAGGCCCACCAAGGGATCTCGAATGGCGCCCCATCCAGTGTCAGGCCGCCGACCCGAAGCGCATAGGCAAGCCCGGCCGCCGCAAGCAAGGACAGCGCGAGCGGCCACACACGCGTCGTCGGATCCCGACGGGACGTCGACGTCTTCGCGGACGTCGACGTCCCCCCGTCCTCGGCAGTAGGGGGCGTCACGCTGCTACGGCCCCCAGCCGCTGCCGGACCAGGCGTTCCCGGACCAGGCGTTCCCGGACCAGGCGTTGCCGCTCCAGGCGTTGCCGCTCCAGGCGTTCCCAGACCAGGCGTTCCCGCTCCAGGCGTTGCCGCTCCAGGCGTTCCCAGACCAGGCGTTCCCGCTCCAGGCGTTCCCAGACCAGGCGTTCCCCGACCACGCGCCTGAGCTCCAAGCGTCGCCGCTCCAGGCGTTCCCGTTCCACGTTCCGCCCGACCAGGCGTTCCCGGCGAGGCTGAGCGCGGCCCAGCGGCCGGAGTCGAACGGTGCGCCGAAGATGTCGCGCTCGCCGCTCAGCACGGCTCCGTTCACCTGGAGATGGCTCGATCCCCGGGCAAGGTCGAGCGAACCGCCGCCCGTTCCCGCCGGCGAGAGTCTGAGCCGCCGCGGTGTCCGAGTGTCGCGTGCGAGCTTGAGGTTGAGCATCCCTCCGCCTTGCGCCTCCTTCTTGGCCTTCGGTAGCTCCTGCGCGGATTCGACCAGCAGTGCCTTGACGCCGTCGGGCGTGATCGTGGGCCTCTGCTGGATGATCAGCGCTGCCGCGCCCGAGACGACGGCGGCGGCCTGCGAGGTTCCGCTACCGCGGAAGAAGCGGCTCGCTCCGATCCTCGCGCCCGGGTGGGCGAGGTCGAGGGACGATCCCGGGACCCGGAGGCTCACGATCGACTTGCCCGGCGCCACGAGATCAGGGCGTCGCTTGTGCGTCCCCCAGCTCGACCAGCTCGGGACGGTGTCGTCGAGCCAGTCGTACGTGCCGTTCCCGTCAGCGCCGCCGACGGCGATCACGGATGGATCGGAAGCGGGGCTGTTCAGCCCTTCCGACCCGAAGCCGCCGTTACCTGCGGCGACGACGACGACGATACCCTTGCGCCACGCAACCTCGACGGCATACGCCAGGGGGTCGACCCGATAGTCCTGCTCGCTATCGGTGCCGAACGAGAGGTTGAGCACCCGAATGTTCAGACCGTTGTCGCGTCGGTGTTGCACGACCCAGTCGATCGCGGCGATCACCTGCGACACATCCGTCGAGCCCTGCGAGTCGGCCACCTTGATGCTGACGATCCGGGCATCTGGAGCCATCCCCACGAACGTCTCCTCGCCCTTCTGCACAGGGGTCGGCACGCTGTCGTCGCGGCCGGCGATGATCCCAGCCAAGTGGGTGCCGTGACCGTAGGTATCGAGGTTGCGGAGCTCCGGACTCTGCGACTCGAACGAGAGATCGGGTCCCAAGACCACCTTGTCCGGCGTCACGAGCCCGGCCACCGGTGTCACCCCGGAGTCGATCAGGGCAACGTCGACGCCCTTGCCGGTGTAGCCGTCGTTCCAGTACTCGCCCGCGCCCGTGACCTCCTGCGCGACGTAATACAGTGAGCCCAGATCCGTCTTCGGATCCCAGCTGCTGAGACTGCTGAGTCGAACGCGGCGGTCGACAGTAACCGAGGCGACTCCGCGGGTGACGCGCAAGCGCTCGATGGCCTTCGAGGGCACCGTTGCCAAGAATCCGTCGATCAACGGGAGCCGACGGTCGATGCTTCCGCCCACCCGCTGGACGAGCCGCTCGGACGCGAAGCTCGCGTCGTGTGTCCGAACGATCACCGAGACATGCGTTCCCTCGGCAGCTGGTGCTGTCGGCACGAGCCCCCCCGCGCCGAGCAAAAGCACACTCAGAGCGAGGAGCAGCCAACGTGTCGGGATGGACCCCGTTCCGGATGGAACGCAATCCCAGACGAGGCCGGCCGCCGCCGCGACCCGTTTAGGTGCCAAGAGAGCTTGCCGCATGTCTTCCTGCTTTCTGTAGAGAGCCGCTGTACCCAACTGTCGAAGGAACATGAGACGCCCGCCATCACCCGATCGAGGGCTTCGCGCCAGTGGCGCGCGCGCTGTGCGAGGGTCGTTGCCATCCGCCAACGACACTCCAGGAGAGGTTCACGCGATCCTCGAGCCGTCGCGCGCGTTCCGCGAGTTCGCGGTCCTGACCGCTAAACTAACGATATGGACACTATCTCGGGGACGGAGGCAGCTCGCCGGCTGGAGACGAGCGTGCCGCGCGTCAAGCGGGCGATCGACCGGCTCGGGCTGGAGGTCGAGCGCGGCCGCGGTGGACGTGTGAGACTGACCGCGCAACAGCTGAACGAGCTCCGGGGCGAGCTGGGCGCGGTCGCGCCGATCGAGGGGCTGACGCGGGTCGAGACACAGGTGCTCGCCGGGCTCGCACGAGCGCCCCGTGGACTGGCGTCGGCGCGGGCGGTCGCTCGGCGCGCCGGCGTGTCTCCGACGGCCGCCGCGGCAGCCGTCGGCTCGTTGGTCGGGCGCGGGGTCGTCCGACGGGAGCGGGAATGGGTGGCCGCCGGGCGCGCCCGCGAGCTCGAGCTCGTCCGTGCTGACACGAGCGCGCCCGGTTGGCCCGCCCTGGCGCCTCGCCTCGCCGCCGTCCGCCTCCCGCGAGCGCGACCGCAGCGGACCTCGACCCGGGTGCCCGCCCGGCTCCGCCACCTGTTCTGGAACGCTGACCCGCAACGAGTCGACGTCCGCGCTCACGGTGCCTATATCGCCGAGCGGGTGCTCTCCGCCGGCGACCTCGACGGCCTCGCCTGGGGGCTCCGCGTCCTGCGCGCCGCCGACTGGGAGCAGGCGAGCCGGACGCGCGGGCTCTCCTCGGCACAGCGGGCGCTCGCCCGCAACCTCGCGCGCAGCGCTCGCGGATGAGCCTTTCCGATTGGCTCGAGGCGCTGCTCCCGGGCGACGCCGCGGCGACCTGGGAGCAGATCGCGCCGCTCGTTCCCGCCCAGGCCTACCTCGGCGGCGGCACGGCAATCGCGGTCCACCTCCACCACCGCCAAAGCCGCGACCTCGACTTCTTCTTCCACGAGTCCCTCGACCTCGACCGGCTCCAGGAGAGGCTGCGCGCCCGAGGCTCGTTCGCCGTCACCGAGCGCGCCGCCGGCACGCTCAACGGCCTCTACGGAGAGACGAGAGTGCAGTTCCTCCAGGCCGGCCTCGGCCGGCCCGAGCGTCGACTCGAGCCGACTGCGCCCGTCGCCGGCCTGCAGGTCGCCGGGCTCGGAGACCTGCTCGCGATGAAGCTGAACGCGATCGCCGGGCGCGGCCAGCTCCGCGACTACTTCGATCTCATGGCGATCGAGCAACAGGGCGGCCGCACCGCCGAGGAAGGACTCGCGCTCTTCCTCGCCCGCTACCAGCCCGAGCACCCCGACAGCGCCCTCACACCGATCCTGCTCGCACTCGGCTACCTTGACGACGTCGCCGACGACCCCTTCCTACCGCTCCCGCGCGACGAGATCGCCGACTACTGGCAACGACGACAACCGGAGATCGTGGCCGCGATCGAGCGCTTCGGCAGCCCACCACCGCGTTCGCCCGGCAACCACGATCCGACCCCAAGCCGCGAAGTCGGCCCCGAGCTCGAGCTGTAGGCGCAGGACCCAGTCGATTGGCGCGTGCTGGCGGCGGTCGGTGGTGCGCTCTCGGCTGGCGCTGCGCCGTACCAGAACGCTCACCGAATACGACGCATTCGTCGTTGCATCGGCCTCGGGAGGCAGCGGCTCAAAGCCTTTTCGTCGATACAGGCGAGGGACAGGCGACGGCGGCCACATGACCGTGGTGCCAGAGAGCGGTGCCGGGACGCCTTCGACGGGGCCCGCGCTTCGCTTCGGCGCGGCGTCTTCCGCGGCGCGCGATAGCCCGGGTAGCGCCCGAGGACGATCCTGATCTGAGCGGGCTGCCTTGAAAGGATGCGCCCGGCACGATTCGAACGTGCGACCTCTGCCTCCGCAGGGCAGCGCTCTATCCCCTGAGCTACGGGCGCTCGGAGCCGGATCAGTGTAGCTGGGTCGCGAAGGCGCGACCGACCGCGAGCTCGGCGTCCGCCGGCACCTCACGCCGGAGGTATGCGAGCGCGAGCGCGCCTCCGTTCGTTGCGGCAGCGCTCGTGATCCGACCGACCTTCTTCCCCTCGTAGGCGATCTCGGCCTCCGGCTCCGGGAGCTCGGCGAGCTCGAGCACCCGCAGGCCGCGATTCGCGTGGCCACGATAGTGGAGTCGCGCGACCGGCTCCTGACCCGGGTAGCAGCCCTTCGTGAAGCTGATCGCGCGCTCGTCGAGACCGGCCTCCGCCGGCAGGATCCGGTCGTCGAGCTCTTTGCCCCAGGCCGGCGTCCCGGCTCGAATCCGGAGCAGCTCGAGCTCCTCCGCCGAGAGGGTTGGCTCGAGCTTCCCGTCGAGAACCTCCACGGCCGACTCGCCGTAGGCCGACGTCGAGATCCCCTCGCCGCCGAAGACCACGTGCGAGGTGTGCTCCTCGAGCTCGACCTCGGCCTTCGCGGCGAAGCGCGAGCGGAGGAGCTCGGCGCGCACGCGGTCGCCCAGCTCCGGCTCGGTGAGGAGCAGGAAATCGTCGTGGCCGCGGCGGAGGACGACGAGCGGCGCGATCAGACGTGCCTTCGGCGTCAGCAGGAGTGCCTCGCAGGACTCGTCGGGCCCGAGCACAGCGACGTCGTTCGAGACCATCCGGTTCAGGTAGTCCTCGGCGTCCGGCCCGGCGACCCGGACGAACGAGCGTGGGCGTAATGCGACGCGCATGCCGTTACTGTAGAGACGGTGTTCCGGTCGAAGGCGGAAAAGAAGGTGATCGACGCCGGCTACGATCCGGCGCGGCTTCCGCCCGGCCAGTATCTGACCGAGAAGTGGCCCGTCCTACATGCCGGCTCGGTGCCGCACACGGAGCTCGAGACCTGGGACTTCCGCGTCTGGGGCGAGGTCGAGCAGGAGCTCACGCTCGACTGGCAGCAGCTCGCGGCTCTCCCGACCGTCGAGGTCACCCAGGACATCCATTGCGTCACGCGCTGGAGCAAGTTCGACCTGACGTTCAAGGGGATCGCGTGGCGGGAGCTCGAGACGCTCGCCGGCCAGAAGCCGAGTGCGCGCTATGCAATCGCGCACGCCGAGCAGGGATTCACCGCGAACGTGCCGATCGCCGTCCTCCGAGCCGAGGGTGCACTGCTCGCCTACGAGGCTGACGGCGAGCCACTCGGGCTGGAGCACGGCTGGCCGCTGCGGCTCGTGATCCCCGGCAAGTACTTCTGGAAAAGCGCCAAGTGGCTGCGCGGAATCGAGCTCTCGGTGTCGGACAAGCCTGGTTTTTGGGAGCGCTACGGCTACCACAACGACGCCGATCCGTTCAAGGAGCAGCGCTACGCGTTCTAGTCGAGCCGGCCATTCCAGCCGAGTCGGCACAGATCACTCGAACGGGTGACTACAGCCGGGCCGGTGAGAACCGATACCTGGGGTACCCACCTCCCAGTTCCACCCCTCGAAGACCGCGGTCCCCTCCGCGGTCTTCCCCTTTGCGTAGGAGTACGGCTAGTGCGAGCGAACGTCTCGCCGTGGCCTCCGCGCCCGATCAGCTGACGTTCCAACGCCACCGGGATCTCATCGGCCGGGAGAATCGACCCTACGTGCGCTGGGCGATCCTGGCGATGATCGGCACCCTGCTCCTGCTCGGGCTTGCGAACGTCTTCGGACAGCGGCCGCACACCGACACCGCCTCGGGAGAGGGTGTCGAGCTCGAGGTCTACTCGCCGCGGACGCTCCGTAGCGGGCTCTTCTTCATGTCGCGCTTCACGATTCGCGCCGAGCGCGAGCTCGAAGCCGCCACGCTCGTCCTCGATCCCGGCTGGCTAGAGGGGATCACGCTCAACACGGTGGAGCCATCGCCTGTCGGCGAGGCCAACCGGGACGGCAAGCTCGCATTCGACCTCGGCCGCATCCGTGCCGGCACCAAGCACGTCTTCTACCTGCATTTCCAAGTCAATCCGACGAACGTCGGCCGCCGGGAGCAGGACGTCGAGCTCCAGGACGGCACGACCTCGCTGCTCCGCCTCGATCGGACGCTGACGGTGTTTCCCTGATGGATCTCGTCATTCGCGCAGTAATCGCGTTCTTCTTCGTCTTCCTGCTGACGCGCGTGATCGGCCGGCGGGAGCTGTCCTCGCTCCAGCCCTTCGATCTGATCATGCTCGTGATGATCGGCGACCTCGTCCAGCAGGGCGTGACGCAGAACGACTTCTCGGTGACCGGAGCGCTGCTCGTCGGCGGGACGATCGGCCTACTTACCGTTGCAGTCTCGTACACGAGCTTCCGCTTCCCGCGACTGCGTCCTGCGCTCGACGGCGAGCCGGTGATCGTGCTCGAGGACGGCAAGCCGATCGACCGCAACCTGCGGCGCAACCGGATCACGATCGAGGAGCTCGCAGCGGAGGCGCGCCTGCAGCAATTCGATTCGCTCGCTGACCTCCGCTGGGCCGTGCTCGAGACGAATGGCCGCCTCAGCTTCATTCCCAAGCCCGCGTCGTAGAGGCCGTGCCGCTCTATCTCACCGAAGCCGACGTCGCCGGGCTCCTGACCCCGGCGGAGGCCGTCCCCGTGCTGGAGGAATCGTTCCGTCGGCTCGCAGGCGGCGGCGTCGAGAACGTTCCGCGCCGTCGCCTCCCGCTCGACGACGGCTACTTCGCGCTCATGGCCGCCGTCGACGCCGAGCTCGGCTACGCCGGCCTGAAGTCGTACACAGTCGTTGGCGGCAGGCTCGCGTTCGTCGTCTGCCTCTTCTCGCTCGCGAGCGGCGAGCTTGCGGCCGTCCTCGAGGCCGACGCGCTCGGCCAGCGGCGCACCGGCGCGGCGAGCGGCGTGGCGGCCAAGTACCTGGCCCGCCCAGGAGCGTCGAGCCTCGGGGTGATCGGCTGCGGCTGGCAGGCCGAGTCGCAGGTCCAGGCGATTCGTGCCGCGGTGCCGACGATCGCGCGCGTCGTCGCTTCCTGCCGCACGCCCGACAAGCTGGCGGCGTTCTGCGCGAAGACCGGTGCCGAGCCGGCCGATGACGCGCGCGAGGCGGCCGCCCAGGCCGTCGTCGTCACCGCGACCACGTCGAAGGATCCCGTCCTCCGCGGCGAGTGGCTCGACGAGGGGGCACTGGTCTGCGCGATCGGCGCCAACGATCCGCGCGCCCGCGAGCTCGACAACGTCGTCCTCGAGCGGGCGGCGTTCGTCTGCTGCGACTCGCGGGAGCAGTCGAAGCTCGAGTCGGGCGACCTGATCGAGCCCGTCGCCGGCGGGGTGCTCGACTGGCTCGAGGTGCACGAGCTGCAGGACGTCGTCGCAGGGATCGTGCCCGGTAGGACCGCGGAGACGGAGATCGCGATCTTCAAGTCGAACGGGCTCGCCGCGTGGGACGTCGCCGTCGGCGCGTTCGTGCTGGAGCGCGCCCGCGAGCGCGGGGTCGGCCGGGAGCTCTAGGAACCCTGACGAGCGCTCGCGACCGTGTCGTCGCCGAGTGCCCTGATCACCTCGGGCCGATCGAGCAGGCGGGCGCGCTGCTCGGGCGTGAGCCGGTTCTGCACGTAGCGATCCTCGAGGATCTGCGAGAGGTCGCGCCCGCGGTCGTGCTCGCGGATCACGTAGGCCGCCACCCGCTCCTCGGCCGAGGAGCGCTGGAACAGGAACGAGAAGAGATCCTTGAACGCCATCGCGGCGATTGTATCCTCCCGTCATGCGTCGGAGCTCGATCGGCGGCCGGTGCGCGGAGCGCACGCTTCGCGGCGTCGACCACGCCGGCCGCGAGGAGCGGATCGTGCTCTGGATCGACCGCAAGCCCGGTGCGCTCTGGGCGGTCGGGCGAGCGGTGAATCCACACCAGCGACCGAGCGACGAGCCGCGTCAGGAGGACTGGCTCTTCGAGGGCTACGAGCTCGGCGACGCGCTCGAGGCTGCGAACGACGCGCTCGAGGACGACGTCCAGGTGCTCGAGCAGGACGGTTCGGACGATCGAGTCAAGCCGTTCACGCGATCCGAGGTGCTACCGGTTCTGGAGCGCTTCTTCTTCGGCCGCCGCTGAACATCGTCTCTGGCACCGTGTCTGACACGGTCTCTGGCACCGTCTCTGGCACCGTGTCTGGCACCGTCTCTGGCACCGTCTCTGACACGAGGAGGATCAGCCGCTCTTCTCCGTTGGCCACTCGAGCTGCGCATTCGGGATCGGGTCGCCGTGGGGATCGTGCGTCGGAAAGCCGAGCGCCTTGTCGATCCGGTTCTCCAGTTCCTCGGAGAGCACGTGCTCGAGGCGATCGGCCTCGTCGTGGACCTCCTCGACTCCGATTCCGAGCGTCTCGGCGAGATAGAGCTCGAGCAGCCGGTGGTGGCGGATCACCTCGAGCGCGACCTGCTCGCCTGCGTGGGTGAGGACCACGCCGTGGTAGGGCGCATGCTCGGCGAGGCCGAGCGCAGCGAGCTTCTTCACCATCGCGCTCGCAGAGGCCGCCGAGACTTGCTGCCGGCCCGCGAGCGCGGTCGTGGAGACGCGCTCCCCGGCCGCGCCGAGCTTGTAGATCTCCTTCAGGTAATCCTGGATCGACGCGCTGAGGTCGCCCCGGGGCATGACAGCAGTCTAGGCACCTGCGCTTCGGTGCTAGCCTCGCCGGCGTGCAGATCAGGCTCGGTCACAGCCCCGATCCGGACGACGCGTTCATGTTCTGGGCGCTCGCTGCCGGCGCGATCGATCCGCGCGGCTTCGAGTTCGAGCAGGTGGTCCAGGACATCCAGACGCTCAACGAGTGGGCGCTCGAAGGGACGCTCGAGGTGACCGCGATCTCCCTCCACGCCTATCCGTTCGTGCAGGGCCGCTATGTCCTCCTGCCGCACGGAGCGAGCATCGGAGCCGGCTACGGGCCGGTCGTCGTTGCGCGCCGAGAGCTGTCGCTCGAGGAGCTGCGGGCGACCGAGATCGTGATTCCGGGAACGATGACGACTGCGTTCCTGACGCTGCGCCTCGCCCTCGGCGACTTCGCTTCTCGCGAGCTCCCCTTCGACCGCATCCTCGACGAGGTGAGCTCCGGCCGCGCGGACGCCGGTCTCCTGATCCACGAAGGCCAGCTGACCTACGCCGACGAGGGTCTGACGAAGTCGCTCGATCTCGGCGAATGGTGGCTGCTCGAGACGGGTCTGCCGCTGCCGCTCGGCGTCAACGTGGCCCGCCGCGACCTTGGCGAGCGCCTGCCGGATCTCTCGGCCGTCCTGCTCGACTCGATCCGTGTCGGCCTCGCGAATCGCGACGAGGCGATGCGCTACGCGATGCGCTTCGGCCGCGGGATCGACCTCGCGCTCGCCGACCGCTTCGTCGGCATGTACGTGAACGAGCTCACCTGCGACTACGGCGAAGAGGGCCGGCAGGCGGTCGAGGAGCTGCTGCGGCGCGGGGATGCGATCGGCGCGTTCCCCGAGCCCCTTCGGCTCGACTACATCGGGTAGATGACCAGAGCAGTCATTCTCTCCGCGGTGCGCACGCCGGTCGGGCGCTATGGCGGGGGCCTCGCCGGGATCCGGGCGGACGATCTCGCGGCGCTCGCGGTCCGGGCCGCGGTCGAGCGCGCCGGCGTCGATTCAGGCGAGATCGAGGACGTCTACCTCGGCTGCGCCAATCAGGCGGGCGAGGACAACCGCAACGTCGCGCGGATGGCGGCGCTGCTCGCCGACCTGCCGCACTCGGTCGCGGGGGTTACCGTCAACCGGCTCTGCGCCTCGGGACTCTCCGCCGTCGTCGGCGCCTGCCATGCGATCGTCGCCGGCGACGGCGATCTCTTCGTTGCCGGCGGGGTCGAGTCGATGAGCCGCGCCCCGCTCGTGACCGCGAAGCCGGAGGCTGCGTTTCCACGCGGCGACCGGACGCTCTACGACACGACGCTCGGCTGGCGCTTCCCGAACCCGGCGCTGGCGGAGCGATTCCCACTCGAGTCGATGGGCGAGACCGGCGAGAACGTCGCCGATCGGTGGAGCGTCTCGCGCGAGGAGCAGGACGCGTTCGCTCTCCGCTCGCAGCAGCGCCGGGCCGAGGCCGATCTCTCCGACGAGCTCGTCGCGGCGGGCGAGCTCGAGCGCGACGAGCACCCGCGGCCGGACACGACGGCCGAGAAGCTCGCCTCGCTGAAGCCGGCCTTCCGGGGCGACGGAACGGTCACCGCCGGAAACTCGAGCGGGTTGAACGACGGCGCCGCCGCGCTCGTGCTCGCCTCCGAGGAGAAAGCACGTGAGCTAGGAATCGAGCCGCTCGGCGCGTTCGTGGCGAGTGCTGTCGCCGGCGTCGACCCCCGAGTGATGGGGATCGGCCCCGTGCCCGCGGTGCGCAAGCTGCTCGCGCGCGCCGGCATCGGTGTCGAGGAGCTCGATCTCGTCGAGTTGAACGAGGCGTTCGCGTCCCAGAGCCTCGCCGTCGTCCGCGAGCTCGGTTTGGATCAGGAGAAGGTGAACGTGAACGGCGGCGCGATCGCGATCGGACACCCGCTCGGGATGAGCGGCGCGCGGCTCGTCGTGACGCTCCTCCACGAGCTGCGGCGTCGCGGCGGCCGCTACGGGGTCGCGACGATGTGCGTCGGCGTCGGCCAGGGCCAGGCGGTCCTCTTCGAGCGTTGATGGATCTCGTCGAGCGCTATCTCACGCTCGGGCTCCGGCTCGGCCGCCACGTGGACGGGCTCGTCGACGCCTATTACGGGCCGCCGGAGCTCGCCGCGGCGGTCGAGCGCGAGGGGCTGCGCGAGGGCGCGGCGCTCGCCGTCGACGCGGACGAGCTGATAGCCGAGCTTCCGGGCGCCGGACTCGGCGAGAGTCGCGTCGCCTGGATCGGCGACCAGCTTCGCGGCGCTCGCATCTACGCGGGCATCCTCGCCGGCGAGAAGATCTCCTACCTCGACGAGGTCGAGGGCTGCTACGGCGTCCGGCCCGAGCGCGTGCACGAGGATGCCTTCCTGCAGACGCACCGCCGGCTCGACGAGTTGCTTCCCCCTCTGCGGGGTCAATCGGGAGGGCCGCTCCACGAGCGCTACGACTCCTGGCGGAAGGCGAACGCCGTCCCGGCCGAGCTGATCGTCGAGACGATGACCGCCATCCTGGCGCAGCTTCGCGAGCGCACGGCCGCGCTCGTGCCGCTTCCGGCCGACGAGGAGTTCGCGCTCGAGCTCGTCGCCGGCGAGCCTTGGGCGGCGTTCAACTACTACCTCGGCGGCCATCGGAGCCGGATCGTCGTCAACACCGATCTTCCGTTCTCCGGGGCCGAGATCGTCCACCTTGCTGCTCACGAGGGCTACCCAGGCCATCACACCGAGCACGCGACGAAGGAGGCGCTGCTGCTCGAGCGGCTCGGCCACCTGGAGGAGTCGCTCCAGCTCGTGCCGACCCCGCAGGCGCTCCTCAGCGAGGGGATCGCCGAGCTGGGCGGCGAGCTCCTGATCGACGACGAGCTCGAGGCGGAGTTCGCCCGGATTCTCCGCGCCGCCGGCGTTCCCTACGACCCGGCCGAGGCGGCCGCGATCCGGGCCGCGCGCGAGCCACTCGGCTACGTGAGCCGTAACGCGGCGCTCGCGATCCACGAGAACGGTGTCTCGGTCGAGGACGCCCAGGCCTACGTGGAGCGCTGGGCGCTCGCGCCGCCGAAGCGGGCGGCGCACACGATTGCCTTCGTCACCGATCCAACCTGGCGTGCCTACGTGGTCACCTACACCGAAGGACTGAGGCTCGCCCGCGCCTATGTCGGCGGCGATCTCGATCGCTTCCGGCGGCTGGTGACGGAGCCGGTGCGGGTGAGTGAGCTCCGGGCCACGGCGGAGGACGGCGCCGCGGTATCGTCCGGGCCGTGAGCGTCGCGACGGCACGGGAGTTCGGCCTCTTCATCGACGGTGAGACCGTCGAGGGCTCGGAGTCGCGCGAGCTCGTCGAGCCGGCAACCGGCGAGAGCTTCGGCACGGCGCAACTCGCCGGCGAGGCCGAGGTCGACCGCGCGGTCGCCGCAGCGCGAGCCGCCCTCGACGGAACCTGGGGCAAGACTCCGGCGAACGAGCGCTCGCGCCTCCTCCACGCGCTCGCCGATGCGATTCAGGCGAATCGGAAGGAGCTCGCGGAGCTCGAGGCGCGCAACGTCGGCAAGGCGATCTCGTCGGTCAAGGCCGAGCTCGGCGGCGCGATCGAGAACTTCCGCTTCTTCGCCTCCGCGGTCGGGACGATCGCCGGCCGCTCGAATCCGATCGGCGGCTCGCTCCTCTTCTACTCGCAGAAGGAGCCGGTCGGCGTCGCGGCGCAGATCGTGCCCTGGAATTACCCGCTCCTGATGGCGACCTGGAAGCTCTCGCCGGCGCTCGCCGCCGGGTGCGCGGTCGTGTTGAAGCCTGATCCGCAGACGCCTGCGACCGCCCTGCGGCTCGCCGAGCTCGCGGCCGAGGTCGGCTTCCCCGCCGGCGCGATCAACGTCGTTCCGGGCGACGGGCCGACGACCGGCTCGTATCTCGTCAGGCACGCGGGCACCGACAAGGTCGCGTTCACGGGGTCGACGAGGACGGGCGGCGAGATCATGCGGCTCTGCTCCGACCCGATCAAGCGCCTGACCCTCGAGCTCGGCGGTAAGAGCCCGAGCCTGATCTTCGCGGACGCCGATCTTGCCTCGGCGATCCCGAGCGCGGTCTGGTCGATCTACTACTCCGCCGGCCAGAGCTGCGAGGCTCGCTCGCGCGTGCTCGTCGAGCAGTCGATCTACGACGACGTAGCCTCCGAGTTCGCAGCGAAGGCGCAGACCGTGAGGATGGGCGACCCGCTCGACGCGGAGACGCAGATGGGCTCGCTGATCTCGACTGCGCATCGCGAGAAGGTGCACGGGTTCGTCGAGAGTGCACGTGGCGAGGGAGCGGAGGTATTGACCGGCGGCGAACCCGGAGATGCCGGCGCGTTCTATCCGCCGACGGTGATCGCGGGGGTCGAGAACGCGAGCACGATCGCGCAGGAGGAGGTTTTCGGCCCGGTCGTGACGCTGATCCCGTTCACGGACGAGAAGGATGCGATCCGGATCGCGAACGACGTCAAGTACGGCCTGATGGCGACGGTCTGGACGGGCGATCCCGCGCGAGGACACCGGATCGCAAGCCGGCTCGAGTCGGGGACGGTCGGGATCAACATGCCGTACACGGCCTTCCCGGGGATCCCGTTCGGCGGCTACAAGCAGTCCGGCTTCGGCCGCGAGCTCGGGATCGATGCGCTCGAGCTCTACCTCGAGACGAAGAGCGTGATCGTGAACACGGGCGCGCGCCCGATCAACCCCTTCGGGCTGTAAACCGCTACCGCTGGGCCGTTCTCGCCGCCGGCACCGCGGCGCAGGCGAGCTTCTCGACCATCTCGTTCGCGGTCGCAGTGCTCGCGCCGGCGTTGCGCGACCGCTACGACTTGACGCTGACGGAGACCGGCGTCGTCCTCGCCGCCGAGTGGATCGGGCTCACGTTCGCCCTCCTTCCGTGGGGGTTCGCGGTCGACCGGTGGGGCGAGCGCTGGACGCTCGCGGGCGGGCTGACGGTGTGCGCGGGCTGTCTCGCCGGGGCAGCGTTCGCGCCCGGGTTCGGCTCGCTCATCTTGTTGCTCGGCCTCGCGGGTGTTGCGGGCGGAAGCGTCCAGTCGGGTAGCGGCCGCGCGGTGATGCGGTGGTTCGCCGCCGACGAGCGCGGCTTCGCCCTCGGCGTCCGCCAGACCGCGGTGCCCGTCGGGGGCGCGATCGCGGCGCTTGCGCTGCCGTTCCTCGGCGGAACCAAGGCGGGCTTCCTCTTTCTCGCCGGCTTCGTCCTCGCCGGCGCGCTCGTAGGAGCGCTCGTCCTGCGGTCGGGCCTCGGCGAGCACGTCCACGTGGCAGATGTGGAGACGAGCCTGCGCGACCGGCGGCTCTGGCTCGTCTGCGGGGCGAGCGGGCTCTACCTGATCGCTCAGATCGCGACGATGAGCTTCCTCGTCCTCTTCCTCGTCGACGACCGCGGCTGGTCGACGGGCTCTGCCGCGGCCGTGCTCGCGGCGGGTCAGATCTTCGCGGCGGCGTTGCGGATCGGTGTCGGCCGCTGGTCGGACTCGATCCGCTCGCGCGTACGGCCGCTCCGGCTCGTCGGCGTCGCCGTGACCGTCTCGCTCGCGCTCGTCGCGGTGGCGGCGGGCGCAGCGGGCTGGATCCTGGTGCCGATCCTCGTCGTCACGACGGGGCTCTCGATGGCGTGGAACGGCCTCTCGTTCACGATCGCCGCCGAGCTCGGCGGGCGCCGCAGCGGTGCGGCGATCGGCTTCCAGCAGACCGTGCTCTCGGCCGTCGGCGTCGGTGCGCCGATCGCCTTCGCCGTCACGGTCTCGTGGACGTCGTGGCGGGCGGCGTTCGCGCTCGCCGCTCTCTTTCCGCTCGCGGGCTGGTTCGCGCTGCGGCCGTTGCGGGACGGGTGAGCCTGGGTAGAGGCTGGGCGTGCGCCTGTATCCCGACCTGGGCCGTCAGCGCGTCGGCCTCGTCGCGCGTGACCTGGCCGTCGTGCTCGCGCTCGTCGTCTTCGGGAAGATCGCGCTCGAGGTGCACGACGCCGTCGACAAGCTTGCCGTGCTCGGCGAGGGCGTCGAGTCGGCAGGCGGTGCCGTGTCGAGCGGCTTCGAGGCGGCGGCGGACGCGGTCGACGGCACGCCCGTCGTCGGCGACGACATCGCCGACGGGCTACGAGGAGCCGGTGAGGGCAGCGGCGGCGAGGTCGAGGACCTCGGCCGCGGCGGCGCCGGAGCCGCCCACGATCTGGCGAACCTCCTCGGGATCCTGTTCTTCGCGCTTCCGGCCTCGCTGCTCCTCCTCTGGGCGGTGCCGCCGCGGGTCCGCCAGATCCGACGGCTGAACGCGGCCGCGCGCGTCCTCCAGGACCCGACTTCGCCTGAGCGACGCGAGCTGCTCGCCGCGCGCGCCGCGTTTGGGCTTCCGTATGGGACGTTGCTCGAGTACACGAAGGATCCGATCGGCGATCTCCAGGCGGGCCGGTTCGACGCGCTCGTCCGGGCCGAGCTCGAGCAGGCGGGCCTGCGGCTGCCGCGGTAGTACGGTCTGCCGGTGCGGATCTTCGAGCGCCTCGACGAGCTCTACGCGATCGGCGGTGGGCAAGGCGCGAACCGTCGCTCTGGCTCAGCCGGCGAGCAGCGCGCGCACGACCTCGTTTCGGGGTGGCTGGAGGAGGCCGGGTTCGAAGTCGAACGAGACTCCGCGGCGAACCTGATCGGCCGGTTGCGCGGAACCCGGCCGGACCTGCCCGAGCTGTGGGCTGGCTCCCATCTCGACTCGGTGCCGGAAGGCGGCCGGCTCGACGGCCCGCTCGGTGTGCTTGGCGGCCTCGAGGCAGTCGAGCGGATCGGCCCTGGCGAGCGCACGCTTGCAGTGGTTGCGTTCCGCGGCGAGGAGGTCGGGTGCATCGGCAGCCGCGCGCGCGTCGCGGAGATCGGCGAGTTGCCGGGCGCCTTCGTCGAGCTGCACATCGAGCAAGGACCGCGGCTCGAGCACGCGGGCGTTCCGCTCGGAGTCGTCACCGCCATAGTCGGGTACTCGCGCCAGACGGTCACGATCACCGGCCGGGTCGGTCACGCAGGAACGACGCCGATGGACAACCGGGACGACGCTCTCTGCGAGGCGGCCGAGCGAGTTCTCGCGATCCGGAACGCCGCCAGGGCGATCCCGGAGGCCGTTGCGACCGTCGGCGTGCTCACGGTCGCACCTGGCGGTGTCAACGTCATCCCAGGCTCGGTTTCCTTCACCGTCGACGTGCGGGCGCCCGACCGGGGCCGCCTCGATCGGCTTCTCGCCGCGATCGGGCTCGAGACGGGCGTCGGTGTCGAGCCGACCGTGATGGACGCCACGGTTGTCGACGCCGTCAAGGCGGCGATCGCGTCGCTCGATGTCACCCCGCTCGAGCTCCCGTCGGGTGCCGGCCACGACGCGGGCATCCTCGCCGCCGCCGGCGTCCCGAGCGCGATGCTCTTCGTCCGCAGCCTGAACGGCGGCGTCAGCCACTCACCGGCCGAGCACTCCTCCGACGAGGACATCCTGCTCGCGGTCGACGCGCTCGAGCGCACGCTGCGAGATCTCGGTTCGGTCTGATCAGACGCCGAGCTCCTCTGAGGCGAGCCGCGCGCCTTCGACGCGGTTCGCGATCTTCTGCATGGCGATGTCCCGCGCAAAATCGGGCGAGCCGTGCTTCGGCTTCACGTCGCGACTGAACGGCGAGAAGCCGCAGTCGTCGGTGGCGCCGAGACGCTCGACGGGGATGTGCTTGGCCGCGGCGACGAGCTGCTCCTTCACCTGCTCGGGAGTCTCGACCTCGGGGCTGAGCGGGTTGATGACGCCCATGAAGCAGACCTGCGCGACGCCGTTCGCGTCCTCGCGGCTGTAGCGGCCGCAGAGCTCGTAGACGCTCTCCCGATCCTCCTCGCTCGCGCACTGGATCAGGAAGTAGCCGGCGTTGAGCTGGAACATCTTGCTCAGCAGCTTCTCGTAGGGAACCTCCTTGGAGTGCACCGAGTCGCAATCGCCGCCGGGGCAGGTGTGGATCCCGATGTTGCGTCGCTCCTCGGCCGAGAAGCGGTCGATCACCCGGTTGTTCAGGTCGATGAACTCCTGGAGCATGTCCTTGTTCGTCCACGGGTTGCGGGCGTCGTTCTTGTTCGCGAGCCGACCCTCGGTGAAGTCGATCGAGACACGCTCTGCGCCGGCAGCGAACGCCTGCCGGATGTCCTTCTCGACCTCGTCGCAGAGGTCGTCGAGGAACTGCTCGCGCGAGTAGCCGTCGAGCTCGCCCTCGAGCGGGTAGAGCAGCATCAGCATCGACGGCGCGATCACCGCCTGCTTGACCGGCTTGACCGCGATCACCTTGTTCTTCTCGACGAACTCCGAGGCGAAGCGCTTGTAACGGAACGGGCCGCCCGTCAGCCGCGGGAGCTGGCGATGGTGACCATCGTCGAAGATCGCGAAGAACTGACCGTCGCCGGCGAGGTTGTCGGCGAGCCCTGTTCCAGCAAGCGTGTCGGTGATCGGATAGGTCGCGAAGCTCGACTCGCGTTGCTCGCCATCGGTGACGTAGGTCTCGCCTGTCTGCTCCAGGCGCTTGATCGAATCCTCCGCGGCCTTGTCTTGCTCCGCCTCGAGCTGGGCGAAATCGATCGCGCCGTCGTCGTAGGACTGGTAGGCCTCCTGCAACTTCATCGGGCGAGGCAACGACCCGACCAACTCGGTGGGAATCGGCATCTTCTTCTCCTCTTCGGGGCGGGAAGTATCTCACGGACATCCGGTAAGGGCGCCGCCTCGCCGCCGTCCTAGACAATGCCCCCGACAAGAATCAACTTGTGCACGCGGTTTAGGAAGGCTGACGTGACCCCCTGAGTTCGGTCCGGTCGCTACGAGAGTGTTACTGCCCAGCGATGGGCAAGGAGGACAATCGGAGCGATGGGTCATCGAAGACGCCGGCATACGCCGGAGCAAGTGATCAGGAAGTTGCGGGAGGCGGACCGGCTGCTGGGCGAGGGGCTGGAGGTGCCGGAGGTCGCCAAGCAGCTGGAGGTGTCGGAGCAGACGCTGCACCGCTGGCGGCAGCAGTACGGCGGCCTGAAGGCCGAGGACGCGAAGCGGCTCAAGCAGCTCGAGCGTGAGAACGGGAAGCTGAAGCGGATGGTCGCCGACCAATTGCTCGAGATCGACGCGCTGAAGGAGATCGCGAAGGGAAACTGGTGAGCCCGTCGCGCAGACGCCAAGCCGTCTCCATGCTGGAGGAGCGGCTCGGGCTGTCTGAGCGGCGGGCGTGCCGGATCACGGGCCAGCACCGCTCGACCCAGCGCCACCGGCCGTTGAGGACGGACCGCGATGGGGGGCTGCGCTCGACGCTGCGCGAGCTCTCGCGAGCGCATCCACGGTGGGGCTATCGCAAGGCGTGGGCGTCGTTGCGCGAGGACGGCTGGGAGGTCAATCGCAAGCGGATCCAGCGGCTCTGGCGTGAGGAAGGCCTGCGCGTCCCAAGGCGCAAGCGGAAGCGGCAACGGCTCGGAAGCTCGACGGTGGAGGGAGCTCGGCTGCGCGCCGAGCGGCCCGATCACGTCTGGGCGTTGGACTTCCAGTTCGACACCACAACCGACGGCCGGGTGCTGAAGCTGCTGCACGTCGTCGACGAGCACACCCGCGAGGCGTTGGCGATCCAGGTCGAGCGCCGGATCGACTCAGACCACACCGTCCGCGTCCTCGACCGCATCGTGCGCGGCCGAGGCGCGCGGCCGGAGCTGGTGCGAATGGACAACGGGCCCGAGCTGACCGCGAATGCCCTGCGCGACTGGTGCCGGTTCGGCGGCTCGGGTACCAGCTACATCGAGCCCGGCTCCCCCTGGCAGAACCCGTTCGTCGAATCGTTCGGCTCGCGCGTCCGCGACGAGGTGCTGGCCGTCGAGGCGTTTGACTCGCTGCTCGAGGCGAAGACCGTTATTGAAGAATGAGAACCACCTACAATCACCGGCGGCCGCACTCAAGCCGCGGCTGGAAGACCCCGGTCGCCTACGCCGCACACTGGGGCCAGACCTGACAACACGACGCTCATAGCGAGTGGACCGACAAACGGGGTCCGGTCAAGGCCGCTTGGTGGTGCGGCGCAAAGGCGCATAGTTGAGCGGAATGCGAATCGCGCCAGCTTGCCGTTGCGACAGTCCTTGCGACAGCCGTCCGCGGTTCATGTCGACGGCTACGGGCGGTCGTGGACAGCGCTGAGCGGTGTCGCGCGGAGTTGGAACGTCTCCTCGAGCGCGCGGGCACGCTCGGGTCCGATGCCGGGCACTTCGAGCCATTTCTCTGGTTCGGCGGCGACGACGGCCGCGACGCTGCCGAACCGCGCGAGCAGTGCGCGCGCACACGAAGTCGAAACGCCTGGAACAGCTGAGAGCAGCGCCTCGGCCGTCTCCTCACGCGGCTTCGGCCGCGGTCGCTGTGCGTAGGCCGGTCGGTCGGCTGCTGGTTCGATCTCCTGACAGCGGACGGCGAGGCGGTGAATCCACAGGGCCGAGTCGCGCTGGTAGCCGCTTCGGAGGAGCGCGATGCCCTGGTCGATCACGGCAAGGCAGGCACCCCGAACGGCATTGTGGTGGAGAGGGCCTCGGTCGATGTCGGTCCCCTCGACGAGCAGGTAGGGGAAGGCGCAGGCGGCGCGGAGCTTGCCGAGCTGAGGCCAAAGGCGTCCCTTGAGGATGGCGCCGTGGAGATCCAGGACGCGTTTGCGCTCGACGAGCGTGTCGGCGCCGACGGCGTAATCGCCTGCGGCGAGCGACGCGATCTCAATCTCAGCTCCGAGCTCGGCGAGCGTGTCGGCGATCCCGCTCTGGCGCTCGTGTACGTCGACGATGATTCGGATCGGCGGCGACTTCGTTCGAGCCACGAGCGCATTCTCGCGATCAATGCGAGGCGCGGAGCAGAACGCTTCTCACGGTCGAGGGCCACCACTGCTGCCCGCCGTGCGCCGTCGGCACATCGTCGTCGTTCAGCCTTCGAGCGATCTCGCCGAGGCTTCGGCCGGCGCTGAACTCCCGTCTGATTCGCTGGACGGTCGTCGTCGGGAGAATCCTTGGGCGACCGACGGGCCGCCTGGTCGCTCGCCTCGCGGTCTCGAGGTGGTCCTGAACGAACCGTTCGAGCTCGCTGACGGGGATGAGCCGCTGGCCCCACGGCGTCTTCACCGTTTGGATGGAGGGCACGACTCGCCGGTCGATCGTCGAGATGCTGACGCCGAGTGCCTCTGCAGCCTGCTGACGGGTGTACGTCAGCAGGCGGGCTTCTCTGACACCCAAGAACTCGCTGGCCGGCGTCGTTGCGATCCGATGTCGATCGCGCTTTCGCTCCCGGCGGCGCTTTCGACCCGCGGTCACGTAGAGATCGTACACTAATACTGCGGCCGATAGCACTTCTAGTGCATCTGTGTGACGCTGATCACTTCTGTTCCTATTAGTGCACGCTGGACGAAGGTGGCGCCTACTCGGGCTCGAATCCCTGCGGTTCGAACTTCAAGGTGCGGGCGTTCTCGCTGACGGTCCGAACGACGTCGTCCGGGAAGCCCTCATCGTGTTCAGCGCGTACCTCGATTGTGATCTCGACGCGTGCGTCGACAAGGCCGCTGAGGTGCGAGATGACCTCCTGCGCGACCCGGCCGAAGTCGCGGTTCAGCCTGCCGGGATCTACTCGCACGGAGCCGTAGAAGCGCCTCAGCTTCCCGTCATCGGGTGCGACGCGGTCCGGCTCGACCTCCGCGGCTTCGTCGCCGTCGTCGGTCATCGCCGCGCGGTCGTCCTCGGCAGCCTGGCTGGAAGCCTCGGGCGGCCGAACGACCAGCGTCGTTCCCGAGACGGCTGCGTGGATGCCGCTCACTGTCAGACCGAGGTAGCGATCCTGTTCCGCTTCGCGAGCATCGGCGATACCGAACCCCTCCGTCTCCCAGGTCGTCGAGTTCGCACCTGCTCGGACGGTCTCGAGCAACACGCGCAGATCGCGGAGGCGCGGCAGATAGAGGTAGCGCGAGAACGTGCTCCACAGGTCGTTCACGGCGACATGACCGTCCTCCCAGAGTGAATCCAGGACGCCGTCGAGGCGCATCCGCAGGAGCACCGGGACAAAGGATGTGTAGAGCCGTCCTTCGTTGACCAGCTTGTCTCCCGCGCGAACAGCGAGCCCCGCCTGGCCCTCCACCTTGATTGCGTCCCACTCGATCGGGCCGTTCGGATCAGGCTGGCCCGGGACGAGCAACCAGTGGTACGTATCGCCGAGCCGCAGAGAGACGGCTCTCTCGACCTCGGCTCGCTTGCTGCGTGCCTGCGCCGCTTGTTGTGCGGTGAGATCGAGTTCGGTGGCCTCCTCGTCGATCGACTGCCACGCGAGCTGCTCCGCAACTGCGAGTTCGAGATCCTCGAGACGCCGCTGGTCGGCGGCGAGGAAGACGAGCATGTTCCGGTGCGTCCGTGCTGCGTTCCCGCGTTGCTCGAGCAGATCTCGTGCCGAGCGCAGCGCCTGTGAGTCGTCCGACCGTGCGACGTGGGGGACTTCGGGGCCGAGGAGCACGAGTCGCGCTTCGTCGGAGTCTTCGACGTCCGAGGAGGCTCGTGGCGCGACGTGGACCCCCGCGAATGCTCCAGGTTCGCGCCGAACGAGTTGAAGTCGCTCCGTGATTGCCGCAGCGACCGAGTCGCGATCGCTCGTCAGATAGCGGTCGGCTCGATCGCGAGCGAGTCGGGCTACCCCCGGCTGCGTGCCGTACCAGTAGCGCGCATTTTCGACGTAGAGGAAGGTTGCGCGGTCGGAGAGCCGGTTCAGGGCGTCGCCGTAGATAGCGACCGCCTGACCTGGTAGCGCACAACCCAGGCGAACGCGCTCGACTTCGATCCCGCGATGGGGCGAGCGCGCGCGAGGAGCCGAGCCGAGGAATACCGCGCGAGCGACCCGCCGGGCCGCGCCGTAGCGCCCGAGGTTCCGGAACTCGGCGTCGAGAGCGCGGGGCAGCGAGCTGGAGCCGTCGACGTCGGTGTCGACGATCGGCTTCCAGTTGTCGTCGAGGTTTCGGTCGAGCTCGCTCAACACGGCCGCGTCGTCGAGGGGCACGCTGCCCGGCAAGATCAGGGGCGATTGGTCGCCGTGCGCCCAGAGTGCGTGGATGACCTGCGCCATCAGCCGGAGCACGCCGCGCGTTCGCTGGAAGCGTTCGAGCGACGACCAGTCCTCGTAGAGCCGGGCGAAGAGCTCTGGGTGAATCGGGTACGCCGCCTTCATCCGTTCGACGTAGGCCGGCTCCCGGCACTCGACGGGGAAGTCGGCAGCGTTTGCACGGTAGTACTCGCCGAAGGCCAGGCAGGTGGCGTCTCGGGCCGCGAGGGAGGAGGCCTCGACGGGCCGGAACAGGCGCCGACGGACGATCTCGAAGCTCTCGTCCGCACTCGCCGGCCGCCATGACGACTCCATCCGGCCCACGATCGCGCGCAACCGTCGAAGCGCCTCACGACCGCCCGCCCCACCGACCTCGATGTCCGAGCCGATGTCTGCTCCTGCCGACTCCGACGCGGGAATGGACACGACGAGCAGCGCGCCTTCGACGGTTCGCGCCGCCTCGGTCAGCGCCTGGGCGAACGAGAAGTGCGTGTCGAACGTGCCCGCCGCCAACGCGTCGTCGGTGTAGAGCTGTCGGGCGTAGGCCACCCACTCGTCGATGAGAATGACGCACGGGGCGTAGCGCCGGAAGAGGTCGCGCAGCGCTGCTCCTGGGTTGGTGCGCGTCCGGTCGGCTTCCGCGACGATGGAGAAACCATCGAGCCCGCCGAGCTGCCAGGCGAGCTCGCCCCACATCGTCTGCACGCTCGTCCCGTCCGGCTTGATCTCTGGCTGTCCGGGGCGGAGCTGGTTACCGACGAGCACGACGCGCCGGACCTTCGGAAGCTCGGACACGCCCGCCGCGGCCAGCATGTCCTGAACGTCCTGTGGGAAGAGGGTCAGCCCGAGCCCTGAGAAAAGGTGGTAGAGGGCGATCATGGAATGCGTTTTGCCGCCGCCGAAGTTGGTCTGCAGGTCAACGACGGGCGCAGCACCAGGCCCTGTGACGCGCTCGACCGCCTCGGTCAGCAGGCGTCGTAGGCCGTCGGTCAGGTACGTCCTGCGGAAGAACTCGGCTGCGTCCACGTACTCCGCACGTCCCTCGCCCTGGCGCACTTGGTAGAGATCCGCGGCGAACTCGGCCAGTGCGAACCGGCCGGCGGCAACGTCCTCATGCGGTTGCACGACGTCTCGCCACGGGGTAAGTCCGGCCGCGTCGGCGACGAGAATCTCCGCCGCTGGGGTTGCGCGGCGAGCCTCGGCCTCGTAGCGAAGCCTCATCAACTCGTCCTTCGACCGCCCGACCTCTGCGGTCTCGGCAGCTCCGGCCGCCAAGAGGAGCCGCTCGATCGAGTCGAGCGCGCGGTAGGGATCGTCGGCGGCGAAGGCCTGATTGTGCGCCCAGCGGTTGCGAACGTCACGCAACTCGAACACGAGGTTTCGATCGGTGGGCGTCAGCTCGTCCCGGAACGCCTCGTCCCAACGATCGGCCATCACCCGAAGCTGGAACGAAGGGTCGTCGAGCGACGACTCGCGCGGGAAGTCACGCTGCCAGGCGGAGCCCGACCGACTCGACGCGCGCATCTTCCGATCGATGTACGGGCCGAGACCGGCAGCGAGCAGCTCGAACGACCGGCCGACGCGCTCGCGATTGCTCAGTGCCATGAGAGCTCACGTTCGCGAAGAAAGTTGCGCGGGCGCCCTCGAAGCCAGGCGGCGTCTGTCGCCGGCGAGAAGCCGGCGCGAAGGAGCTTGGCAACCCGCGGCTCGCGTCCGTCCAGCGGACGGACGATGATTCCCTCCATCGGCTCGGAACCCGCACGCGAGGTGCCGAGCAGCTTCTCGATCGAGTCGATTCCGTGGGTCGTGCCGCGGTGGAGCTCAGGCGGCGCGACTAGGCCTGCTTGATGGAGTAGGTCGTTCCGGGCATCCGGCGCCGCAAAGCCCGAGGCCGAGGACCAGAGATCGAGTCCGATCAGATACGCGGGCAGCGCGTCGTAGCGCACTCCGTGCGCGACGAGCAGCCATTCGGCATAGAGCGCACGTCCATCGAGCAGCTCGCGAAATCGATCCGCTCGCTCGGCGAGCCATGCCCTCAGCGGACCGAGTTGACGACCGCGATCCTGAGCGCCGACGCCGGAGCGAAGCGCGCACTCGACTCGTCCATCATCGAGCCAGACGACGACGTTCGCTCCGTCGAGCTTCTCCTCGACGAGAGCAGGTCGCGTTAAGAACGCATTGACGTCCTTGGTTGGGACGACACGATCGTCGCTCGTGCCACGGCCGGCGACGAGGTGTGGGATCCGGGGATACGGCGGCGGAACCGTCACGCGTAGGCTCCCAACACGTTCTCGAGCGTCCAGATGCCGACCGTGCCGTACGCGGATCGCGTCCTGAACCGGTCGCGCTCGACGAGGATGGCGACGTCGCCCGCCCCCATCTGGCCGTTGCCGGCCAGATCGATGAACTGCTGACCGGTTCCGTTGCCCGAACACAGCTCCTCGAGGAAGCGCTCGTCCCAACTCTCCTGGTGGATGACGAACGGCGCCTCCCCCGAAGCGGCGGAAGCCAGCATCTTGCAGAAGCGGTCGGCGGCTCCGCGCCGATCACCGCCCGCCTGCGCGATGTGGTTGCCCGTCTCGATAACAGCGGTGATCGGAATCACGAAGCGATCTCCGTTCCCGATCCGGAGCTCGAACTCGTCGCGGACGGCCTCGTGCTGCTGGCACTTCCCCGGCACGCGAAGCAGTTCGCAGAGGATTGACGTATCGATGAACGTCACGGCCACGTCAGCGCGGGCCGAGGATCTCGTCGAGGAGTTCTCGCGCGGGCTTCGCCTCTGGCGTCGCGCGAAGCTCATCCGCGACAGCGGCTCTGCCGAGGCCACCTCCCGCGACGACGTTCACATAGCCGGGCAAATCGACGAGCCGACTGAGCGTGCTACGTCCGTTCGAGTCGCGCTCGCAGACGATCACAGTGCGGTGCTCGCTGCCGGTCAGAGCGTCGAGCAGGGCTGGGCTGTGCGCCGTTGCGAGCGCGCGGACTCGGCGAGTCTGCACCTGGTCGCGAATCAGTCCGATCAGCGTTCCTGCTTGCGAGGCGTGCAGTCCGTTCTCGAGCTCTTCGATCACGAGCGTCGTTTGGCCTAGGGCGTCCTCGGATGCGACCTCTTCTGGGGCCGTCTCCGTCGGCGCCTGGAGCAGCGCGACGAGGATGGCGAGGAAGCGGAGTGAGCCGTCGCTCATGAGACGCGCCGGCACCGGATGCTTCTTCCTGTCTTGCCGCTCGCTCAAGGTCAACATCACGTCATCGAGTTCCGAACTGGACATCGTGATGTCGTCGATCCGCTGCTCGTTCAGGTTCATGAGCGCCGTCCGAAGGAGCTCCTTCGTCGGTCCGGCTTCGATCAGTGACGCGACGGCTGCGGAGAGGTTGTCAGCGTTGCGGCGAAGGAGCATGTCTCGCCTCGGAACGTACTGGCGCATGAGGTGTGGCACGGGATCGAGTACGAAGACTGCCTGCAAGGCCGCAAGCACCTGGGCCGCGGCGACATGGATCTGCTGTCCGGGCCCCGTGGCCGGAATGCGGGAGAGGACCTGCGTCGTGAGCAGGCGGCCGGCCCGGAAGTTCTCCTTCTTCTGGGTGTGGCCCGGCTTCTGATTGCTCCAGGCCGCGACGATGTCCGCCGAGTCCATGCTCGCAGGATCGGTCTCGAGCACCACGTCAGCGCCGATCGCGAGTTTCTCTTGGAGTACTTGGACGACGGGCTCGACCTGCACGGTGACGTCGAGCCGAACCACCTCCTCGCCGGTACGCACGGAGCAGCCGAGCGAGAAGGCGGGCTCGCCGAACGGTGCCGACCCGACGACGCCTCCGCGGACTGCCGGGCCGTCGCGTCCGCCGTCTAGTGCGTCGCGGATGTCCTCGCCGCTAGCCAGTCGCGCGAGCACCCAGAGGGCGTCGAGCGCGTTCGACTTGCCGCTGCCGTTCCTGCCGACGAGCAACGTAAAGGCGTCCAGCGGCAGGACAGCGTCGCGGAAGCTCTTGAAGCTGCCGAGCCGGACCTCCTCGATGACGGACGGTTCCATGGCCATGCTCCGATGCTACGTCGCGGCCGGCTCGGACACGGCCGGTCAGACTGGTAGCGATGTCGCTTCGCCCTGCTCCTCGCGCGCGGCGATCTCCGTGATCCTCGGCCACGACGTAATCAGGTCGTCGAATGCCAGCACCTCCGGCCCCTGCGTGAACTGGCACTTGTCGACAAGCCAGTACGCAAGGTCGTTGACCGCCTGTGCATCGTCGTCGACGCGTCTGAGCAGCGCGCCGGCCGCCTCCTCGCCGCCCTCCTCGTGCCGCTTGACGAGGTGGAGGAGCGTTTCCCATTCGGGCCGGCGACCGTCAACCTCGGGGTCCCATGATGCCGGCAGCTCATCGCGACTGAGTAGCCGCACCTTGCCGCGGTTGATCCGGCGATACCAGCCGCCTTGAGCTGCTCGAGTGACGTGTTGATCTGGGTGAAGAGCTTTTCCGCCTGACCGTAATCGGCCTCATCGAAGCCGTTATCGCGGAACCAATTCATCGCCCATCGTGTCTCTGGTGAAAGCGCACCGGCGAAGTCGTCGATTGCCTCGGCGCGTACCTGATTGATCAGCTCGAGCGCGCGGTGAACGGTCATCCTCTTCCCGGTCGACGGATCGACGACGTAGACGAACCGCGAGAAAATCGCCATGCCGGGGCCGATCGCTGCCTGGCCGAGGTCGATAGCGGAGATTGCAGCCTGCTTGACCGTGGCGATTGCTCTCGGGAGCTCGGCCCGCAGTGTGGATAGAAACGACTGGAGATCGCCGACCTTCGCCTCCGCCAACTGGGGCCGGCAGACGAGGACGACGTACGACGCGAGCGCGTTCGAGCCGAGGCCTCTCTGCCTGCTGCTGTGCGTTGCATGAATCGGCCAGGTTCCTACGATCCTGAGATCGGCGTCCAGAATGGCGCTTAGCATGGCATCCCAAGCGGTCGCCGTGATTCCGCCGTCGTCACTTTCTTCTTGACGGTGTGCGTAGATAACTAGCATCGGGAGCTCTTGGCGAGAGGCTGTCGCGAGACCTCTGAACGTCTCGGTGTATCCATCGACAAACAACGAACGTGCGACTTCAGCGTCTCCGCCATGCCGAGCAGGATCTGCAATCAGCTCCGGATCACGCGGAACGGACATCGTCGCAAAGAGATCTGTGTGCACATCGCGGAGCGCCCGTCTGAGCCAGATGTAGAAGTACTCGGAGAGGTCGGCATATCCGATCTGCGCAAAATACGGAGGGTCGGTCGCTACGAGTCCCCCTTGAGGAACAAGGCCGAAGGCCTTTCGAGCGTCCTCACGAACTGCTTGTCCCGGCGTGCTTCCGACGGGCAGTGAACGGAGTCCCCGACTGATGGACTCGAGCTGCCCGCTCCAGTCGCCCACTGAGCCGCCGAACGGATTGGCTTCGGCGAAGTCCCAGATCATGGAGAGCACATGACGCCCAAACGCGGGCAGAGCCTGAGCAGTGCCGTTTCTCGAATCGATGTACCAGCGTGCTTGAGTTGAATTCGATTGTGCGAGCTTCCCACGCCTAGTCCGAGCACCGACGCAATCACACCTGCGTACTCACGGTCGCCTCCGTCGGATAGAACCAGCCTAGGCACCGATGCGACCGCATCAGCAAATGATGACAATGCGAGTATCTGTCGATTCGTGAAGAGATCCGCGTACTCCGACATGCCATAGAGCTGCACGCGAAAGCCAAGGGCTTGATCTGGAATAGGAAGATCTGGCGCGTCATCAGGGCGTTTGATATTGGCTTTGGTGGCGTCTTCGGAGGTTGCCGTTCTGTATGAGCGTTCGCCATCGGAAACTTCGGCGACGGCCATCAGCTGTATACCGAGGCGGTTCGCGCGACCCTCGGACCGGACGTGACTCAAGGGAATCGTCCCATTGCACATTAAGCAGCGAGCTCCGTTGCGGGCCACGGTGCCGGTAAGAGTTCCGGCGGGCGTTCCGCTTCGTACCTCAAAGCGAACACCTTTCGATTCGCTTGCACGACCGGATCAGTCCACATTGCGGCTCCGCGCCGTCTCGAGAGCCAGAATGAACTCACGAGCGGAGCAGTAGCGCGACAGGCCGGGTTGGGGCAGGTCACGGTTCGCGCCCACAGCCAGGCGGTGACCCTCCCGCTGGGTGACTCCGGGTACAAGTGTCCGATTTCGTTCCAGGCGCGCTCGCGGACACGCTTACCGTAATGCTGAAGATCGGCGAGAAAACCGTCGAGCGGTCCGCCTGCGATCTTCCCGAGCTGGGCCGGGTCGCCAATCAAAGGTTCACGTCCGGCTACTTTGGGGACGAGTTCCGTGAGTACGCGCGTGATCAGCGCTGGCACTGGGTTCAAGTCACTCCCCACCGTTGGTAGCCCAAGCCGCTGCGCCTCAATGAGCGTCGAGCCACCGCCGCAGAACGGGTCGAACACCGTCGGCAGATCGCCGTCCATCGCGTCGACGATCAACTCGCGCGCCTTGGCGAGCGCATCGTCCGGCGGCGGCCCACCGTCTGGAGGCACAAGCCTGACGATCAGGTCGAGCAGTTCCTGGCGGCGGTCGTCGTCCCCAGGATCGTCGACGAGAGAGGCGAACAGAAGCGCACGCCAGGCCGGGCCGGGCATGGGCGCGAACCACTTGTGGACGTTCCGGATCGTCCCGACCTTCTTGTCCTTCTCACGGCGCGAGGCGGCGCTGATCGCCTCGATCGGCAGCGCGACCTCGATCAGCTTCGTCACGAGGGCGCGTCTCCCCGTTGCTAGTACTCATCCCAGTCGAGGTTGGCGGACGTGGTCGCGAACGGCAGGCTGACAGCGTCGCCGAATGGCCGGCGCAAGTAGCGCAGCGAGTCGGACGCGGCGCCGTCCGGGCTGACCTCGACCAAGGCGAGCAGGTAGGCGTCGGGGATGTTCAAGGCGTGCAGGATCTCGTTTCGGGTGACCGTGAAGGTGGCCGCGCCGGAGAGGCGGCCCTTGACCTCGAGGAACCATACGCGGCCGTCCTCAGCCGTCGAGCGCAGGTCGAATCCAGGATTGTTCGGCGGCATCACCTCGACCTCGCGGCCGAGTGCCTCCTCGGCTGCGACCACGGCGTCGACCGCCCGCAGCTCGACCTCCTTCGTGTTGCGCGCGTGCAGGGGCGGGCCGACTCCGTCGACCGAGCTCGCGACGCTCGCAACCGGCAGGACGAGAGCAGCGCCGACGACGAGGGGCGGTAGCGCCTGGAGTTGCTGCTCACGATCGAGTTCACCCATTCGTGCTTCGAGGCGGGCCGCAAGATCGTTCGCACGGGCGCGGGCGCGATCGGGATTCATGCGCGGCTGCTTCCCCGCAGCAGCCTGCTCGCTCAGGACGTTCGCACGGTGGTCCCAGTACTCGATCTCCTTGGAGAGCCGTTCGTGTACCGCCGCACGCACCTTCGCCACCCGGGCAACGACCTTGGCTCGCACCTCGGCAAGATGCTCCGGCACAGCAACGCCGACGGCATGCTCGAGACCAACCCGCTCGACGTCAGCCCGGGCGAGCGGCCAGCCGGCAAGCAGGTCAGCGGCCGCGCCGCGCTCGGTGTCGAGCGGCGGGCGGAGGTCAAGATACGGGGCGGGCCCGGCTGGGCGCGCCGTGCCGTCGGCAAGCACCTCCATGAACTCGAACCTGCGCGAGACTACGTGATTACCGGCAGGGGTCGCCCGTGCGTCCGTGATTGCGTGCTCGAGATACAGGAGGATGCGCGGCTCCGCGGCCGGCTCCTCGTCGACGAGCAACGCGCCCTGGCGGAGCACGCCGCCGTCCCGCTCGAGCGTCAAGTCGAGTACGGCCTCGAGCAACGGGTGGCCAGGGGCGATCAGCTCGGCAGGCGGTTTTCCCTCGACACGAGCGCGGCCCTTGTCGAAGGTTGCGCGCTCATAGCGGGAGAGCACAGGAACGCGGCCCGGCAAGATTCGGCCTCGCTCGCGAACATGGCCGGGCACGCGCACGATCTCGAAGCGCCCTGTTTCGCGCTCGAGCATTCGCCCCCCGGTGAGCTCGAATGCGGCAGCGAACCACGAGCGGACGTAGTGGGGCTGAAGCCGCCGCGCCTCCGCTTCGAGCATGTCGCGACGAATGCGCTCGATGTCGGCGGGGCCGAGCACGTCCGCGGCGAGGGCTTCCCGCTCGATCAGCTCGACGATGCCGTCGCCCACGCGGTCATCGACGACGGCGTTCAGGCGCGCCCGCACGTCATCGCGATCCCCATATCGGATCGCCTCGATCAGCAGATCGCGTAGCGCCCACCGGGTAGCGCGTCGCCGAGGACGTTGAAGACCTGTCCGCCGAGCGCCCGGCGTTGCTCTTCGAGCTTCTCGAGCAGGCGGACGTACACCAGTCCCTCGCGCGTGTCCGCAGCGACGAGGTTCCACATGTGGCAAACCTGCTCCTGACCGATCCGGTGGACGCGGCCGAAGCGCTGCTCGATCCGGTTCGGATTCCATGGCAGGTCGTAGTTCACGAGCAGGTGCGCGTGCTGGAGGTTGATGCCCTCGCCTGCGGCGTCGGTGGCGACGAGGATCGTCGTGTCCCGGTCGTGCATGAAGAGCTCCTGGAGTCGCCGTCGCTCCTCCCTCGGCGTGCCGCCATGGATCGAGATGACCGCGTCTTCGCGTGCGAGAAATGTCCGCAGGCGCTCGACGAGGTAGTTGAGCGTGTCGCGGTGCTCGGTGAAGATGATGAGCTTGCGCCGGGCACCGGAGGGCTCGAATAGCTCCGGTGAGTCGGAGAGGAGTCCGGCGAGCTCCTGCCACTTGCGGTCGCTTCCGGAGGAATGGACTCGCGCGGCTAGCGCCTCGAGGCGCCGAAGGGTGGCGATCTCGGCCTGGAGCTCGGCGATCGTTCGCGCCGAGCTCGCCTCGTCGACGACCTCGTCCTCGAGGCGCTCGACCTCCGCGTCGTCGAGATCCTCGAGCTCGTCGAAGTCGATCTCCACGCCCACGTCGCGAACTGCGCCCTCGCGCTCTTCTGCGACCCGGTCCTCGAGCCTTTGCCGTCTCCTGGTCAGCGACTTGTAGATCGCCTCCGGCGACGAGGCGAGACGGCGTTGGAGCACGGTGACCGCGAAGCCGACGCGGTTGCCGCGTCTCCCGTCGCCCTGTTTCGAGAGCGCGTCGGCTCGATTCATCTCCTCTGTGACATAGGTCGTGACGTCGTCGTAGAGCTCTCGCTCGAGCTCCGAGAGCGGGTACGGGAGCGTGTACGCCCGCCGCTCGGGGAAGAGCGGTCGGCCGTCGAAACGGAGCAACCGCTCCTTGATCATGCGTCGCATCAGGTCGGAGGCATCGACGCTCCCGGCGCCGTTGCGGAGCCGGCCCTCGAAGCGATCGGCGTCGAGCAACGCGAGAAAGAGCTGGTAGTCCTCTTCCTTGCCTGCATGTGGGGTGGCCGTCATCAGGAGGAAGTGCCTCGCCACCTGACCGAGCACTCGTCCGAGCTGATACCGCTTCGTCTCCTTCAGTTCGTTGCCGTAGAAGTGCGCGCTCATCCTGTGCGCCTCGTCGACCACAACGAGATCCCACTCGGTGTGGCTGAGCTGCTCGACGAGCTCCTCGTTTCGCGAGAGGTGGTCGAGGCGCGCAATCACGAGATCGTGTTCGCTGAACGCGTCCACGGTGCGCGACGCTTCGATCAGATCGCGCGTGAGGATCTGGAAAGAGAGGCCGAGCTTGTCCGCGAGCTCGTCCTGCCACTGGGTCACGAGGCCGCCTGGAGCGACGACGAGGCACCGGCGGAGATCGCCGCGGAGCATTAGCTCCTTGATGTAGAGGCCGGCCATGATCGTCTTGCCCGCTCCGGGGTCGTCGGCTAGGAGAAAGCGCAGCGGCTGGCGCGGCAGCATCTCGCCGTAGACCGCCTGGATCTGATGCGGCAACGGCTCGAGGAGGGAAAGGTGAACCGCGAGCCTGGGGTCGAAGAGATACGCCAGGCGGATACGCCGCGCCTCGGAGACGAGGCGGAAGCGGTCAGGATCTCCATCGAAGCTGAACGGCTGGGCTGCAGCTTCGATCGCGAAGCTCGCCTCGTCGTCTCGAAAGACAAGCTGCTCGGCCACCTCGCCTCCGGCGGTCCTGTACGTGAGCGTGACGCAAGACGAGCCATTCCAGACGGCTGCCACAACCGTCACGGGTCCGTCTGGGCGCAGACCGACGACAACCGCTCCGGGTGTCAGATCCTCGAGCTGGCTCCGGTTTCCGGTCGACGTCACGCGGTCAACCGTAGCCGCGCCGTGCCGCAGGTCACAGTGTCCTTTCGGTCAGAGTTCGAGTCCGATGCCGAGCTCGCGCTCGAGCTCGGCGATCTTCCGGAGCTGGTTCACGATGACGAGGTCGCGGTCATGGTCGCGACCGAGCGCGCCGGCCATGCGGATGAGGTCGCCGACTGAAGCGATGTGCGGGCGTACGCCTCTCCCGAGGTGTTCGTAGGTGGCGGCTCGTCGGAGGTCTTCGTAGCCGCGTGTGCCCGCCGGCTGCGGAACGATCTTGAGCTCGCCGAAGTCAGTCTGAAGCTCGATCACGGGCTCTTCGTTGTCGAGCGCGAGCGGGCGGCCGTCCGCGCGCCGTGCGTTGACGTCTGCGAGGGCGAGCTCGAGGTTGGCGAGAGTGGTGGGTCGCATCCACGGCGTAATGTCCACGCCGTTGGTTAGCTCGTCGCTTCCGCGGGTTACGCGGGCGAGGGCGCCGATGAAGATGAAGCTCGCGTGCCGTCTCTGGATCGCGGCGAGCAGACCGAGCGGATCGAAGCGTTCCGGCGTGTCGGCCGCCATCAGCGGTCGAGCGTGCGCAGCATCGAGCGGGTCCGTTCCTGGGGGGTCCGGCGCAGCCGTTTCCGGATCTGCTCGTTCGCGTGCTCGTCCGGCTCGTGGCGTGCGAGCTGCAGGGTGAGGTCGTAGCCGCAGGCACGAAGCAGCTCGCGCAGCGTCTCGAAGCTCGGCTGGACGGCGTCGCGCTCCCAGCGCGCGATCTGGGCGCGGTCGCGACCGACACGGTCGCCGAGATCACCTTGGGAGATGCCGGCGAGGAGGCGGGCCTCGCGGATGAGCATGCCGCTAGTCATGTAGACAATCTACGTCCTCGGGTTGCGATCATCAAACGGATCATATATGTTCCCATCATGTCGGACGAGCAGCTCAGCTTCGATCTGTCCGCTGCTCCGGTGCCTGAGCCGAGCGGCAAGCCGAAGAAGAGCGCACTACCCCGAGTCACGGTGATGCCAACTGAAGCCGCCTCGATGCTCGGCGTCAGCCGAGACTTCTTCGACGAGCACATCAAGCCCGAGCTGCGGATCATCCGGAAGGGTTCGAAGACGATTCTCATTCCCGTCCTCGAGCTCGAAGGGTGGGTCGACCGAAGCGCGTCGCGCTGGAGCGACTGACGCCTCCAGCTCCTCAAGTAGCGCGCGTCGCTCGCCGATTCTCGCTTGGCGATGCAAATACCTCTGCTCCGAAGGCGCGAACGGCAGTCCCTCACGATCGGGGAGGTCCTCCACCGGCGGACCGACCTCTCGACCTTCGTCGTTCATCTGACACGCGATTCCGAGACCAGCACGGCGAATGAGAACCTCGCCTCGATAATCCAGGACCGAACGTTGCGCGCCGGAGAACCGAAGGGCTGGGCAACGTGGGACCGCTTCGATCTCTCTGACGAAGCCCTGGCGACCCAGCGAGTTGTGTGCTTCAGCGAGACACCACTCGAGCATGTCCACTCACTCTTCGCCGTCATCGAAGGTCGTGCGCTCCAGTTCCGCGGCTATGGAGTCGCGTTCCCGAAGATGGTCGCGCGATGGATGGAGATCAACCCGGTCTGGTACATCGACCTTTCGCGGGCTCCCGGCGCATGGCGAGACTGGCCGATGAAAGAGGCGCTGAATGCGCTCGTTACGGAAGCGCACGAGGACTTCGCGGATCGCCCGATCAGTCGCTTGGCGCCGTTCATCGAGGGGATGGGGAGCTTTCCCAACGGGAACGGCGGAGTCAGGCATCGGGAGTTCTCGTGGGAGCGGGAATGGCGTCACTGTGGCGACCTTGACCTCTCGCCGTGGTGGTCGAAGGCGCTCTGGCTCTGCCCCGAATCGGAGTTCGCTCAGTTCCAGCAGCTTCTGGGACCTGGCACGCACTGCGTCGATCCCGCCTGGGGTCTCGAGCGGATCGTTGGGCATCTCATGGGGATGACCGGCGACGACATGACGCCGTTCGCGACGCGGTGATCTGAGGTCGGCGAGCCGCGCATCGTTGTCAGGTTGAGCGCTCGCAAACCTCGATACGCCTGCCTCGCGCGGCAACGGCGAGCGCGCTCTCGAGAGACTCGATCCTGACCACTCCTCACTGCCGATCGCCGTTCGCTCGCTCCATCAGAGGATGGCGAGGCGTTTCCGGCGATTGCTGGCGCGGAACGAAAAGTCCAAGACTAGGTCTGCATCGAGCGCATGAGCGACGCGACGAAGCGTCGCCAATCTGGGTTCATGTTCCCCTCGTTCGAGCCGAGCGATCGCCGGCTGTGAGACCCCGCAGCGTCTTGCCAGTTCTGCTTGAGAGAGGCCGCTCTCGGTCCGGAAGGCAAGAAGCCTTCGGGCAATGTGCTCGTACGGTTCGAGCTCCTCGAGCGCTGCTTCATACTCCGAATCCTTTCGCAGCTCGCGATCGACGTCCGTCAAGGATCTAGTCGCCATGTCCTCCGCACTCGAGGTCTTGTCGTCCGATGAGCCCGTACAGGCTCATCACCATACCACGCATGTTATACTCTGCACGTGGCGTCGATCCCATGCGGTCGTCTCATCGGGGCAGTTAGGAGGTGAACGAATGGAGCTAAGCGAGATCGATGATCTCTTGAAGAGGATGGTTGATCAACGGATTCGCGAGGACAACGTCGATGGCGACGTCGTACTCGCACTCGCGGTGCGCGGCAGCGGCATCAATATCGGCAACGCGCTAGCCATGATCGCGCAGAACTTAGGTGAGATTCGGGACGAGATGCTCAATCAGCGGATGGGTCGCGGGTGACCCGAGCGACGCGTCAGCTTTCCGATGAGCCGAGTTGGTCGAGCCTATTCGCGGTGTCTGCTCGCGCGAGGTAGGCGTCGACGAGCGCGGTCGCTTCGGACTCCGAGCCGGGCATGAGCTTGCCGTAGAGGTCGTACGTCGTCTGGATCGAGGCGTGGCCCATGTAGGTCGTGATCGCCTTCGCGTTGACGCCGGCGGCGATCAGGACCGACGCGAACGTGTGACGCGCCTCGTGGAGGCCGATCGGCTCGAGCTCCGCACGCTTCCAGGCCGTTCGGGCTCGGCGCCAGACATTCGATGGCTGGAACGGCGTTCCACCGCTCGTACCGAAGACGAGGTTTCCGTCGCCGACGTGGCCGGCCTTACGGTCGACGAGGATGTCGCGGAGTGCGCCCACGATCGGAACCGTGCGACGACCTGCTCGGCTCTTCGGCTCGATCTCGACTCGGCCCTTGTCGTCGTAGGAGCGCTCAACACGGATCACGCCCGCGGCGAGGTCGACGTCTGCCCAGCGGAGCGCCATCAGCTCGCCGCGCCGCAAGCCGGCGTATAGCGCCGTCGCCCAGATCGGACGATCGCGCTCCGGTAGAGCGGCCAGCAGTCGCTGCGCCTCCTCGGGCGCTGCGATCCGCTCACGTCGGCCCCTGACCGCTGGGAGCCGTAGATGGGTGCACGGGTTGACGGCGAGGTCGCCGTCCTCGACTGCGCGGCGGTAGATCACTCGCAGCGGCATCAGTGAATTGCGGATCGTCGACGGGTCGCGTCCCTCGGCGAGGAGGTCGTCGGCGAGCTTCTGCACGTCACGCCGCTGCACGTCGCCGAGCCGCTTGCCGCCGAGGACGGGAACGACCCGGTCGCGGAGCGCCGCCTCGTAGCTGCGGATCGCGCTCGGCTTGTAGCGGTCGCCCGACCGGGTCCGGACCCGGCCCGAGTGCATTCCCTCCACGAGCTCTACGCCTGCGTCACGGACCGTCACTGCGATCGGCGCTCGCAGCGTCCCGCGGCGGATCGCCGTCTGCGCCTCGGCGCGCCACGCGCGGGCGGCGGCGAGCGTCGGGAAGGTCTTCCTCAGGCGCTTCTGCTCGCGGGCGCTCCAGACGCTCGCCTGATAGGCCGGCTTGCAGTTGCACTTGCCGCCGGTGTGAGAGGCGCAGGTCGTCCGGTGCCGGACCTCGATGCCCGCGAGCTGGGCCATTGTTCCCAGAGAGTACCACCGTTGCGACAGTCTTGTGACAGTCTGCGACAGTCGAGAGCGGATATCAGCGGATTGAGGCGGACAGCGCTGAGTTCAACTGGCTAGTCGCAAGGCGTGTATTCAAGCCGGTTGTGAGCCAGAATGAGAAGTGCCCCCGACAAGAATCGAACTTGTGCACGCGGTTTAGGAAACCGCTGCTCTATCCACTGAGCTACGAGGGCTTTCTTGCTCAACCACCTGGTCTGAGCGGGTTGGCGTTCTCGCCACTGTAGCCCGGCTCACGAGCGCGCTGGGGTCGCGATTACCCCGTGTGGTGGACGGGCGGGCCGGTGTGCTCGTGGTCGCTGTCCCCGTGGTCGGAGCCCGGTTCGTCGTGATGATCCGGCGGTGGCGGCGGCGCCGGCAGATGAGGATCCTCGGGCGGCGCGGGCACGTGATGCGGCTCGCTCGGGGCGGGCACGTGTGGCGGCGTGGGAGCGGGACTCGGCGGAGGTTCTGGCGCGGGATTCGGGGTCGGCGTGAGATCCGGAACCGGGCTCGGCGTCGGTTCCGGCGGGGGAGTAGGGATCGGCATGGGGGCTGGGGTCGGCGTCGGTAGCGGACTCGGCGTGCCGATCGGAGTTGGGGCGGGCGTCGGTTCGGGCGTGGCGATCGGCGCCGGGATCGGAGTCGGCGCGGGACCCGGAGTCGGCGCGGGACCCGGAGTCGGCGCGGGTTCCGGAATCGGCGCGGGGCTTGGAGTCGGTGCGGGACCTGGAATCGGTTGCGGAGCGGAGACCGGTGTCGGAACGGGCGTCTCGGCCGAATCGGGAGCGGGGGAGGCAGCTCGCGGCTGTGGCTGCGTGCTCCCGGCCGGCGCACCGCCGGTACTCGGGCGAGCAAGCCCCGCCGTGGATCCGGCCACTCTCGTCCGCGGCGGTGTCGCAGGCCTGGCGGCTCCGCGGCCGTCGGTGCGACCTGTCCGGGGACGGGGCTGCGGCAGCACACGACGTGGCTCTGTCGTCCGCACCCCCGGCAGCGGCTCTCCCGGAACGATGGAACGTTCGGTACCCGGCGAGACCGGGATTACGAGCGGCTGGACGACCGAGGGATCCTCGAGTGCGCCGCGCCAGAAGTAGCCGGAAGCGGCCGCCGAGGCGACGAGGCACGAGACACGGATGGTCGACCATGGAAAACGCACGGGCAGGAAGTATTGCGAGAGTCGCGGACGGCGGCGACTAGGCAGCCGTGACCTCTGCCGCGACGACCTGGTTCTTTCCTTCCGCCTTCGCCCGGTAGAGCGCCGCGTCGGCGCGCCGCAGGAGCGCGTCCGCCGGCTCGCCCTCGACGAGCTGGGCGACGCCGAAGCTGGCCGTCGTGCGGATGTCGCCGCTCTTGCCGACGAGGAGCGGCGAGGTCGCAAGGAACTGCTGCAGTCGCTCCGCGACCGCGCAGGCTCCGTGGAGCGAGGTCTCCGGTAGGAGCACGGCGAACTCCTCGCCGCCGAGCCGCGCCGGGATGTCGATGTCGCGGACGTGCTCGCGCAGCGCGTCCGCGAACGACTGCAGGAGCTCGTCGCCGATCGGGTGGCCAAAGCGGTCGTTGACGCGCTTGAAGTCGTCGAGATCGGACAGGATGATCGACGGCGGCATCGTCCGCGTCGTCCGCCCGATCTCGTGACCGAGCGCGGACATGAAGCGCCTGCGGTTGACGAGGCCCGTGAGCTCGTCGGTGACGGCCTGCCGCTGAACGACGTGATGGAGCCGCGCGTTCTCGAGCGCGATCGCCGCCTGCGAGGCGAGCCAGACGGCAAGCCGCTCGGCTTCTGCGTCGAATCCGCCCGCGGACGAGTAGAGGAGCATCGTGGTCGGTCCTTCGCCCGGGGGGGCGAGCTCGAGCGTGAGCGGCTCGACGCCGAGCGGGATCGCACCGACGGACGAGATCTCCTCCCCCGCGTCGATCAGCCGGCCGGCCGCGGCACCCGTTGCCTCGGCGGTGGCTCGGAGGATGACCGGCAGCAGGGCCTTCGGGTTATGGGTCGCCGCGAGCGTGTCGCCGACGAGCGCGAGCGCCTCACGGGGATCCCGCGGGTCACCGTGGGAGCTTCGCCGATCCGCCCTCGCAGCCGGCTCGCCGCGGCGGCGCAGCTCCACGCGAAGGGTGACCACGAGCAGGGCGACGGTCGCGAGCGTCGCCGCGAGCGCGAGCCCAAAGAAGACGTCCTGCCGCGCCAGCACGGCAACCGCCGCAAACGTCCATGTGTTCGCCATGAGTGAGACGATCCGATCGCTCGCTGGACAGAAGTAGCCCGCAGGGTGTCCGAACCGGACACTAGTCGCGTGTGCCCGACTTGTGTTGCAGGAGGAGCCCCAGATCCCCCGAACGGGTGACTCCTCCACGTGACGAACGAGAACTGGCGACTATGAGCATTCAAGAGCAGTACGGGCCGATCGCAGACCTTCGGCTGGCGCGGGAGAAGCTCGCGCTCGGGGCCCTCGCCCGGCGCTATTTCGCGCACGACTTCGAAGGACGGACGCATGCTCGCAACGTCGCTCGGCTCGCGGTTCGGCTCGGCCGGGCGTTCTCCCTGCCGCGCCACGACCTGATCGCAATCGCGGTCGGGGCGACGCTGCACGACATCGGCAAGCTGACGGTTCCTGCCGCGGTGCTCGAGACCCCCAGGATGCTCACGAGCGCGGAATGGGCGGTCGTGAGAACCCATCCGGCGCGAGGCGACGTGCTCGTCTCGCCCCTCATCCGTCATCCGATCGTGCGCTCCGCGATCCGCTGGCACCACGAGCGCATCGACGGCCGCGGCTATCCCGACCGGCTCTCCGGCCCGGAGATCCCGCTGCCCGCGCGAATCGTGGCCGTCGCCGACGCGTATGAGGCGCTCGTCGCCGCTCGTCCCTACTCGGCGCCGCGCTCGGCGGCTGCCGCGCTCGCGGAGCTCGTCGAGTGCGCAGGCAGCCAGTTCGATGCCGAGTGCGTGCGCAGGCTCGTGGCGATCGACCGCTCGACCTCGGGCGGGGAAGCGGATCCGTCCGCGCGGTCTCGTCGAGCGACGCGGAGAGCACCGACGACCGGAGTGCGTTCGACGTCGCGGACGTCTCGAGCCTGGTCGGCGTCCTCCTTCGGATGCGGGCCGTGATGCGGGTCGCGATCCGCCATCGGCACGGCTGCGGCCGGCATCGCCGCCGGTGCGCCGGCTCGAGCTCTGACGGTCCGGCTGCTGCGGTCGCGAAGGAGGCGTCTCGCCGATTCCACCGAACAGAGCTGTGCCATGGGAATGCGGCTCCTGAACGTGCTGCTCGTCGCCTTCGTCATCGGCGCGCTCGCCGTTGGCGCCTATTACCTCGGTAGCAGGGTGAAGGACGACGCGGACGAGGCGCTCACGTCGACGCTCTCCGGTTCGGCAGCCGCGACGACCGCCGAGTCCGCGCTCAGGCCCGCCCTGTTTGCGGCGAACGCCTACTTCGTCGACAACTCGACGTATGTCGGGATGACGGCGGATCGGCTCCGGAGCTACGACGTCGGTCTGGCGTCCGGACTCGAGGTCTCGGACGCCACCGAATCCGGCTTCTGTATCGAGATCGACGTCGACGGTCGCACCTTCAGCTACGCCGACCGCAGGGGTTCCGTCGCTCCCGGCGACGGTTGCTGAAGCGTTCGCTCCGCACCCGGTGAAGTATCTCGGTGAACCTCCTAACGGGGGAGGCATGAAGCCCTGGGCATCCGCGACAACGAGGGTCGTGAGCTTGAAGGAGATTCGGAGCGCCACCCCGGTGGCGCGAGTCGTCCTCGTCGTCTCTGCCGTCGCTGTCGCCGCTGTCGCCTTGTTTGCGACGGTCGACGGCCTCGCCGAGCGGCGCACCGAGGCGGCGCGCGCCCATGAGGCGCGCGCCTTCGCCGGGATCGTCCACGTCGTGGGCCGCCAGCGGCAGCTGCTCGCCCCCTCGCGGCGAGCCCGGACGACGAAGGCGGACATCAGCTCGCTGAGCCGGAAGGGGCAGCGGCTCCTCGACGATCTCCGGGACCGCGCCGCCAGCTCGAATGCGGCGACCGCGGCAGCCCTCAGCGTCTCCTACCGGATGGCGGCACGGCACGGCGAGGACGCGGTCGGGGGTCAGTCGAAGGGCGGCCGGGAACGAACCTCCCGGCTCGCCCTGGGGGAGCTGGGCGCGATCCAAGGGAAGGCGGAGGCCGAGCTCCGGCAGCGCCAGAACACCGTGATGCAGGCAGGCTCGCCGCTCCTCGACGCACTCCGGATCCTCGCGACGCTGATCGTAGGCCTGCTGGCGCTCGTGGGCTCTGTCGCCGTGGTGCGCAGCCGGCCCGCCGCGGGCGTGGGCGAGCGCGACGCCGAGCTGGAGCGGCTCGAGGTCGAGGCACGAACCGACAACCTGACGGGGCTCGGGAACCACCGCGGCTTCCACCACGACCTCTCGCTCGAAGTGCAGCGGCGCTCGCAGACGGGCTCGGTGTTCTCCCTGATGGCGATCGACCTCGACGGGCTCAAGCAGATCAACGACACGCAGGGACACCAGGCCGGCGACGTCTACATCAAGCGGGTCAGCGATCTTGCTCGCTCGGCGGTCGGGTCCGCGGGGACGGTCTACCGGACCGGCGGCGACGAGTTCATGATCCTGCTCCCGGGGAGCCGCAACTGGAACGCGCTGGCGCTCGCGAACACGATCGACCGGGTGACGCGCGAGGCGCTTGGCCGGCGCGCCGTCAGCATGGGGCTGACGGAGTCGACCGGGACGGAGGCCCGCCACCTGCTGATCCACCAAGCCGACGTCGCCCTCTACGAGGCCAAGCGAACGAAGCTGACGGCGCTTACCTATCACTCGGGTCTGACCGCGAGTAGAGAGGTCGAGGCGACGGTTCCCTCGCACCACCAGCGGACGCTCGCGGCCGCGCTGGCGCGGGCGGTCGACGCGAAGGATGCGGGCACGCGCAGCCATTCCGAGACGGTCGCCGAGCTCGCGGTCGCGATGGGGAAGGCGCTCCACATCGACGGAGAGGGCCTCGAGCGGCTCCGGCTCGCAGGTCTCCTCCACGACGTCGGCAAGATCGGCGTCGCCGACGCGATCCTCCAGAAGCCCGCTGCGCTCCGGCTCGAGGAGGAGGACGAGATGAAGGAGCACGTCGCGATCGGGCACGGGATCATGCTCTCCGCCGAGCTGCCCACCGAGGCGGTGTGGGTCCTCCACCACCACGAGCGAGTCGACGGCAGCGGCTACCCGCACGGGTTGCGGGCGGATCAGATCCCGCTCGAGTCGCGGATCATCGCGGTCGCCGACGCGTTCGAGGCGATGACGGGGACACGCCCCTACCGCGAGAGTCTGACCGTCGCCGACGCGCTCTTCGAGCTGCGAACGAACACGGACAAGCAATTCGACGGCCGCTGCGTCGAGGCGCTCACGGACGTCCTGGCCGTAGCCCCAGTCGTAGAGGCGAAGGAGTATCCCGGCTCGACCCAGGCGCTCGCGACCCAGCCGCAGCTCGTCTCCGTGCGCGCCGCGTAGCCGCCGACTCCGGCGCCTTGAGGTGCCGAGCGCCAAGGAGTAGATTCGCCACGACATCGAGGAGAGGGGAATCATGCGCCGCCGTCCGCTTCGCTCACTCGCCGTCCTGCTCGTCGTCGGAGTAGCCGCGCTCGCCGCGCAGGCCGGCGCACTCGCTGACGCGCCTTCGCAGGGACCGCCGACCGCGATCGGGACGGGAGGTGCAGCGGCAACAGTCGACACGCTTGCGACGCAAGCTGCCGTCGACACGCTGCGCCACGGCGGCAACGCCGTCGACGCTGCGGTGACCGCAGCCGCCGTGCTCGGCGTCACGGAGCCGTTCTCCGCTGGAATCGGCGGCGGCGGCTTCATGGTCATCTATCGGGCGAGCGACAGGATCGTGACCACGATCGACGGTCGCGAGACCGCGCCGGCCGCGATGCACCCCGACTCCTTCTGGGAGAACGGGAAGCCGCTTCCCTTCAACGACGCGCGCTACAGCGGCCTTTCGGTGGGGACGCCCGGAACCGTCGAGACGTGGGCGGACGCCCTCGATCACTACGGCACGACCTCGCTCGGGCACGCGCTCGCGCCGGCGATCCGGGTCGCGCGCGAAGGCTTCGTCGTCGACCAGACGTTCTTCGACCAGACTCAGGGCAACGTCGACTACTTCGACGACATCCCTGCGACCGCGGCACTCTTCCTCGACCCGGACGGGACGCCGCGCGACGTCGGCACCGTTTTCCGCAATCCGGATCTCGCGCGCACGTACTCGCGGATCGGACAGCTCGGCGCGAAGGGCTTCTACCGCGGTGCCGTGGCGGAAGCGCTCGTGCAGACCGTGCGGAACCCGGTCGTGTCGCCGACCGCGAACCACACGTGGCGGCCCGGGCTGATGACGATGCGCGACCTCCGTGCCTACACCGCCCCCGAGCGCGAGCCGACGCATGTGTCTTACCGCGGACTCGACGTCTACGGGATGGCCCCGCCCTCGAGCGGCGGCTCGACCGTGGGCGAGGCGCTGAACATCCTCGAGGGCTACGAGCTCTCGGCAATGACCCGGGAGGAGGCGCTGCACCGCTACCTCGAGGCCTCGCGCTACTCGTTCGCCGACCGGGGCGCCTATCTCGCCGATCCGGGGTACTTCGACGTCCCGCTCGTGGGACTGCTCTCAGACGGATTCGCGGCGACGCGACGCGCTCTGATCACGGGAACCGCGGCGACGAGCCCGGTCGCTCCGGGCGACCCGTATCGGTTCGACGGCGGCGAAGGCGCGACCGTTCAGGCCTCGCCGAGCGAGACGCGGGCCGGCACGACTACGCATCTCACGACCGCCGACCGCTGGGGGACAGTCGTCTCCTACACGCTCACGATCGAGTCGACCGGCGGCGCGGGCCTCGTCGTGCCAGGCTGGGGCTTCCTCGCGAACAACGAGCTGACGGACTTCAACTTCGACTCGTTGACGCATCCGAACCGGGCCGACGGCGGCAAGCGGCCGCGTAGCTCGATGAGCCCGACGATCGTGCTCGACGACGGCAAGCCCCTGCTGGCGGTCGGCTCGCCCGGCGGGTCCACGATCATCACGACCGTCCTCCAGATCCTGATCAACCGGCTCGATCTCGGCCTGACGCTGCCCGAGGCGATCGCGGATCCGCGACTGACCCAGCGGAACACGGCGACGACCCTGGCAGAGCCGGCCTTCATCGCGACGGCCGAGGCGACCGCGCTGAAGGCGCGCGGGCACGTGTTCGGCTCGACGTCGGAGATCGGAGCCGCTACCGGGATCGAGTTCCTGGGCGGCCACCGCCTGCTCGCCGCGGCCGAGCCCGTGCGCCGTGGTGGCGGAAGCGCGATGGTGGTGAGCCCGGAGCCCTAGTCCGCGCCGAGCGCGCGCCGAGCCAGACCCGGGCCGACGCGCTTCGTCTGCGCGTAGCTCAGCCTTCGGCGATCTCGGCGTGCCGCTCCGAGATGCAGCCCTCGGCCCAGTGCTCGGCGAGGACGGCGAGGCGCGTCCCGAGCGTCGCCACGTCGGTGTCCTCGGGCAGCGCGTTGGGCGCGACCTCGATCCGGAGCTGGTGCATGGAGACCTCGACGCCCGCATCGATCTCGTGTCGCTGCTCGGAGACGATCGAGACCGCGCTCACCTCCGGGAGCAGGACGCGAGCGAGCTCGTCGATCTCGGCGGGCGTGACCTCGCGGCCGGCGAAGATCCCGAAGTTGACGCGCACCTCGATCGCGGCCTCCGGCCGAGGGTCGGCGACGAAGGCGATCCGGGCCATTTCCTGCATGGCGGTGCTGTGCCCGGCCGCGACGCCTTGCTAACGCTCACGCGGCTCCCAGCCGAAGCGACGGACGCCGAGGAGCGCGCCGCCGAGACCCCAGGCCGCCACGACCGCGAGCGCGCCGGGGTTGCTCCAGGCGCGCTCATGCTCGAGGTAGACGCCGCGGAGCAGGTCGACGAAGTACTTCAGCGGTAGCACGCTCGCGATCGCCTCGATCACTCGCGGATAGTCACGGCCGCCGAAGGAGCCCGAGAGGAACGCCATCGGCAGGAGGATGAAGTTGACGACTGCAGAGGAGCCCTCTGCCGAGCGGATCAGCGACGCGGTGCCGATCCCCATTCCGGCGAACGCGGCCGCCCCGAAGGCGACGAGGAACGCCAGCGAGAGCGGCCGCTCCGGGAGCGCGGTGTCGTAGAGGACGCGCCCGAGCCCGAGTAGGACGAGCGCCTGGAGCGCGAACACGAAGAGGGTCGAGGCGAGCGCGGCGGCGAAGTACGAGGACGCAGGCAGCGGCGTCGAGCGGATCCGTTTGAGGATCCCGTACTCGCGGCGGACCACGAGCGTGATCGCCATACCCGCAAAGCCCGTGTTCGCGGCGCCGTACCCGAGCATTCCCGCGAGCAGCACCTCGATTCCCGCGTAGCCCTCGTCGGTCGTCTCGTCGCCGTAGAACGCGCCGAGGAGCAGGAAGAGCATCAGCGGAAAGACGAAGATGAAGCCGGCCGACTCGCGGTTGCGCCAGAAGATCAGCTGCTCGGAGCGGAGCTGGTGAAGGAGCACCCTCATGCGGGTTGCTCGTCGACGAGCTCGAGATAGACGTCCTCGAGGGTCGCGCGCCGGACCTCGAGCGCCTCGAGCTCCCGACCCTCGGCGAGCGCGGCGGCGGTCAGGTCGTGCAGCGCCCGCGTCGGCTCCTCGGTCTCGAGAACGACGAGCTCGCCGTCGCGCCGGTAGCGGATCTCGGCCTTCGCGCCCGCGGTCAGCTCCGAGGGGCGGCCGAGCTTGACGATCTCGCCGGCGACGAGCACGGCGACCCGATCGGCGAGCTGCTGCGCCTCGTCGAGGTAGTGCGTCGTCAGCAGGACGGTCTTCCCGAGCCCGCGCAGCGAGCGGACGAGCTCCCAGGCGTTCCGGCGCGCTGCCGGGTCGAACCCGGTCGTCGGCTCGTCGAGGAAGACGAGCTCGGGGTCGCCGACGAGCGCGACACCGAGGTCGAGCCGGCGCTTCTGGCCGCCGGAGAGCGTCTTCACGCGCGCGTCGCGCTTCTGGCCGAGCCCGACCAGCTCGATCGTCTCCTCCACGTCGCGCGGCTCCTTGTAGTAGCCCGCGAAGATCGCGTGCACCTCGCGCACCGTCAGGCTCGCCCAGAGCTCCGAGGACTGGAGCACGACGCCGATCCGCTCCTTGAAGCCGCGCTCTCCCCTGCCGGGATCGAAGCCGAGCACCTCCACCTCGCCGCCGTCCCGGCTCCGATAGCCCTCGAGGATCTCGACCGTGGTGGTCTTGCCGGCGCCGTTCGGGCCGAGGAGGCCGAAGACCTCGCCCGCCGCCACCTCGAAATCGATTCCGCGCACCGCCTCGAGAGGGCCGTAGGACTTGCGCAGGCGCCGAACGGAGATCGCTGCCACGGGCGGCAGTCTAGGGGCCTCGGCCGGCTGCTAGAGAGGCAGGTCGAGCTCCGCGACTCCGGCCGGCGGATACGCGGGCGGATCGCCGCCGGTCAGCGCAGCAGCGATCTCGCCGCAATCGGGCTGATGACCGACGGCGACGAGCGGTTCCTCGAGACCGTCGGCGGCCATGAGAAGCGCGTCCAGGGTCGCCCCCGGTGCGAGTCGCTCGTCGACGCGAAGCTCGGCTCCCGTTGCCCGGGCGATCGCGGAGGCCGTCTCGCGGGCGCGCAGGAGCGGGCTCGAGAGGACGACTGCCGGCTCGACGGGAGCGAGCCGCTCCCCGAGCGCGCGGGCCTGCTCGCGTCCGATCGGCGTCAGCGGGCGCAGCTCGTCCGGGTTGCCCGGTGCCGCTTCCGCATGCCGAACGAGAAAGAGCCGCACGGCTCCAGGATAGGCGCCGACGGCGCCCAACTAGGCTGGGTGGGTGCGCAGCTTCCGTTACGTGCTCGCGGACGTCTTCACCGAGACGCCGCTCCAGGGCAACCAGCTCGGCGTTTTCACCGACGCACGCGACCTCGACGACGCCGCGATGCAGTCGCTCGCGCTCGAGCTCGGTTTCTCCGAGTCGGTCTTCGTGCTGCCGCCGCGCGAGGGCGGCCACGCGCGCATTCGGATCTTCACGCCGACGCACGAGTTGCCCTTCGCCGGTCATCCGACGCTCGGGACGGCGTTCGTCCTCGGCGCCCCTCTCCAGCTCGGCACGATCTTGCTCGAGACCGGCCGGGGGATCGTCCCGGTCGAGCTCGAGCGCGACGCGTCCGGACGGATCACGTTCGGCCTGATGACCCAGCCGGTGCCGACCGTGGCGTCGTTCGAGCGCGTCGACGAGCTCTGCGAGGCACTTGGCGTTCGCGGCTCGGCGCTGCCGGTCGAGGTCTACGACAACGGCGTCCAGCACGTCTACGTCGCACTCGAGAGCGAGTCGGACGTTGCGGGCGTGACGCCCGACTGGACCGGGCTCGCCGCATCCGAGCTCGTCGCCGCGCTTGTCGGCGTCAACGTCTTCGCCGGCTCGGACTGCCGCTGGAAGACGCGGATGTTCTCGCCGCTCGACGGGGTCGGTGAGGATGCCGCGACCGGCTCGGCCGCGGGTCCGCTCGCCTGTCACCTCGCCCGGCACGGATGGGTGCCATGGGGTGAGCGGCTCGAGATCTCGCAGGGCGTCGAGATCGGACGTCCCTCGACGCTCTACGCGACTGCGTTCGGGACCGGCGAGACGATCGAGCGCGTCGAGGTCGGCGGCTCGGCGGTCGCCGTCGCCCGCGGCGAGTTCAGGATTCCGTAGCCCACCTAACCGCCTCGATGTCGGGGAGCTCGGGCTCGAGGCCGCGCCAGAAGCGCCCGCCGTCGGTCGAGAGGTAGAGGCGGTTGCGGGCGGCGTAGAGGACGCGGTCCGGGTCGTCCGGGTCGATGGCGACCGCGTAGCCCGGCGGCAGGCCGCCTCCCGCCTCGCGCCAGGTGGCGCCGGCGTCGCGTGAGACGAGGAGCGGCGGTCGGCGGTCGACGACCGCGACCACCGCGGAGCCGGACGCCGCTGCCGCCACGAGTCGGGGCAGGTTGAGCTCGACCGGGCAGGTCGAATCGAGCTCGCCGGCAGTGCCGAGCACGAGCTCGTCCTCGAGGTCGAGCGCGAAGGTTCCCTCGATCGTGCGGACGTAGGCGATCACAGCTTCGTCTCGTTCATGGGCCGAGCTCGAGTACGCGCGAAGCCACGGTGCCTGCGTTGCGGGCGGCGGAGAGGGGGCGATGGCCTGCCGCGCGAGCCCAGACGTAGCCGGCGAGAAACGCGTCGCCAGCACCGGTCGGGTTCGTTGTCTCGATCTTTCGAACGGCGATCGGCTCGCGGCGCCCGCAGGTGACGAGAACGGCCCCTCGCGAGCCGTAGGTGAGCAACAGCTCGGGGATCTCGAGCGCCGCGGCGATCTCCTCTCCACCGAGCGCCTCGACCTCCTCCTGGGCGAGCTTGAGCACCGTCAGATGCCGTAGCACTGCTGGGTCGAAGTCCGCGTCGAGCACGAGCTTCCCGGTCCGCGCCGGCCGCACCAGCGCCTGCCCGTCGAGCGCGAGGCGCCGATCGTGCGCGAGTGAGGCGAGCACCCCCGCCGGGAAGTCGCCCCGCGTCAGCCCGCCGAGCTGGATCCACTCGCTGCGGCCTATGACACCGGTGTCCTCGACCGTCCACGGAGTGCCGGGATCGTCGAGCTCGAGCGTCCGCTCCTCGCCCTGATAGCGCAGCGAGAAGGTCGCAGTGCTCGCAGCCGCGTGCCAGAAGACCGGTACGCCCAGCGCGACGAGCGGCGGCAGCAGTGCCCGCCGATCGGCTTCGGCGCAGCGCGCGACCACGCGCGTGCGCCCGCCGAGGAGCCGCAGGGCGCGCGCCGCGTGATACGGCGCGCCGCCGACACGCGGCGCGCCGCCGTCGACGACGTCGCGCGTGAGGTTGCCGATCACCGCCATCCCTCGCACCCGCCGATCCTAGGTCAGAGACGACGCCGCGAGAGCCGGGCGACCGCCATCCCGAGCGCGAGGGAGAGCGCGAAACTCGGAATCGAGGCGCCGAGCCCGAGGTCGGGTGGCCCGAGCCGCTCGACCGCGTTCGTCCACCAGCTCGGCCCCACCGGATTGAGCCACTGGTAGAGCGCGAAGCCCGCGATCCAGGCGGCGATCATCCCGGGTCGCACCGCGGGGCCGTCGAAGATGTCCTCCTCGCGGTAGCGCGTGCCCGCGACCAGCCAGTCGGCGAGGAGTACGCCGAAGAGCGGCACGAAGAAGGAGCCGAGCAGGAGCAGGAAGGTCTCGTAGGCGAGCAGGTCGATCGTCAGCGCCCCGAGAGTCGCGAGCGCCGCGACGGCGACGATCAACACCCGCTGCGGCACGCGCGGCGCGACGTTCTGCGCGGTGACGGCCGCCGAGTAGACGTTCGCGAAGGTCTCGTCCGTCTCGTCCACGGTGACCGCAACGAGCGCGAGCGTCGCCGCAAGCCCGCCGGCCGCGATTGCCGCCGGCAGCGCCGCCGCGTCGGTCAGATCACGCGAGAAGAAGAGGATCGCGCCGAGGCCCCAGAGCCAGATGCTTGTCGCGAGGTAGCCGAGCCCCGTGCCCCAGAAGGCGCTCCGCCGATCGCGGCCGAAGCGCGTGTAGTCGGCGGCGAGCGGGATCCACGAGACGGTGATCGAGACGACGAGGTCGACGCCCTCGAGTACGGTGAGGCCGCCCTCGCCGGGCCGATCCCAGAGGTCGCCGAGCCCGGCCCCGTCGAGCCCCCAGTAGGTCAGGTAGACGAGCGACGCGAGCACCGCCCAGACGGCGAACCTGCGCACGAGCCTGCGGACGAGGTCGACCGGGCCGAGCAGCGCGAGGGCGAGCGCGACGCCGCCGAAGACGATCGTCCAGAGCCACTGCGCCCGGAAGCCGAAGAGCTCGTCGGAGAGCGCGGCGGCGGCGGTTGCGATGATCAGCAGCTCGAAGATCGACCAGCCGAGGCACTGCGCCGCGTTCAGGACGGTCGGCCCCCACGAGCCGCGCCGCCCGAGCGGCGCGCGCAGCAGCACCATCGCCGGGACGCGCCCGTCGGCGCCGATCAGGCCGGCGACGGCGAGCATCGCGTTCCCGAGCAGGCTGCCGAGCAGAATCGCGAGGAACGCCTGTGGGAGCGAGAGCGCCGGCACGAGGTAGGTGCCGGCGACGAGCACGAGCAGCGAGACGCCGAGGTTGCCCCAGAGCAGGGAGAGGTCGAGGAACCCGAGCGCCCGGAGCCGGTCCGGCACCGGCTCGATTCCCCTGGGGGAACCCATGGTTCCCCCAGGAGCCCCCTTCTTCGGCGCAGTGACCGCGCGGTCGGTCACCGCGGCTCCCGCCGGGGGAACCCCGGCTCCGCCGGTAGTCCGTTGCGACGCACGCTTGTCAAGAGCGCTCGCCCGCCAGGCGGGCGGCGGCGGCGAGCGCCCTGACGTCGACCGGGCTCGCGGTGTCGACGATGACGGGCCGGCCGTCGAGGTCGAGCGGCTGCCAGCGCCCTTCGTGCTCGCCGGCCTCGAGCTCCAGTCCGACCGCGTCGTCGAGGTGGCCCGGATGCCGCGCGCCGCTTGTGGCGCGCTCCCGGAACCGGGCGCGCCTGACGTCCGCCGGGGCCGTGCAGACCACCTGGAAGGGCCTGTGAGCAGGCAGCGCCCGGAGGCGCGGCGTGCTCTGGGCGTCGAAGTTCGCCTCGACGAGGAGGGAAGCGCCCGCCCCGAGCAGCTCGGCCGCGAGTCCGAACATGAGCTCGAACGTGGCCGCGCCGAGCCGGCGAGACCAGCCGCGGTCGCCGGCGCCGAGCGTGTCGAAGAGCCGTTCCTTGAGCTCGTCCTTGGCGAGGAGCGGCAGGCCGAGCTCGTCCGCGAGCGCGCGGGCGAGGGTTGTCTTGCCGGTCGCGGGCTCGCCCGTGACGACGACGAGGAGCGGCAGGTCTGTTTTCGTCATCTTGTGCATTCGGCGCTGCTGCGCCACGATCGCATCGTGGAAGAATGGCGGCCCGACGAGGTCGGGCTTATCATCGATGGCATCTTCGAGATGAACACGAGGCTCACCGAGATCTCAGATCATCTCGGCGCTATCCGCGCCATATTGGAGGACGCTGGTGGACGAAGAGACGAGGAAGAGGATTGAGCAGCGCGCGCAGGAGCTTCTGGACGAGGATCCGAAACAGCGCTCTGCCCGCGTGATGCGGAAGCTCGCCGAGCGGATCGCATACAACGAGGTGCTAGCTGAGAAGGAGCGCGAGCAGGCGAAGCCCTAGCTCGCGAGCAGCCGCCGCAGCACGTACGGGAGGATCCCGCCGTGGCGCAGGTAGTCGCGCTCGCGCGGCGTGTCGAGCCGGACGCGCGCGGTGAAGGTCATCTGGTCGGCCCGGACCTTCACCTCGCGAGCCTCGCCATTCCGGACTCCCTCGATCGAAAAGCTCTCGCGGCCGGTCAGGCCGAGGCTCTCCGGGGTCTCCCCGTCGCGGAACTGGAGCGGCAGGATCCCCATCATCAGCAGGTTCGAGCGGTGGATCCGCTCGTAGCTCTCGGCGATCACCGCACGCACGCCGAGCAGCTTCGGCCCCTTCGCAGCCCAGTCGCGCGACGACCCGGACCCGTACTCCCTGCCGGCGATCACGATGAGCGGCACGCCTTCGGCGAGGTAACGCTCGGAGGCCTCGAAGATCGTCGCCTCCTCGCCGGAGGGCACGTGCACCGTCCACGTCCCCTCCGATCCCGGCACGAGCTCGTTCTGGAGTCGCACGTTCGCGAACGTGCCGCGAATCATCACCTCGTGGTTGCCCCGCCGCGAGCCGTAGGAGTTGAAGTCCTTCCGCTCGACGCCGTGCTCGACGAGGTAGCGACCGGCAGGGCTCTCGGGCTTGATCGCCCCGGCGGGTGAGATGTGGTCGGTCGTGACCGAGTCGCCGATCCGGACGAGGCAGCGGGCGCCTTCGATGTCCTCGACCGTTCCCGGCTCGCGCTCCATCCCCGCGAAATATGTCGGCTGACGGATGTAGGTCGACTCCTCGTCCCAGGCATAGAGATTCCCGGAGGGGATCTCCAGCTCCTTCCAGGCTTCGCCGCCCGCGAAGACGTCTGCGTAGGCGCTGCGGAAGAGATCGTCTCCGATCGCGGCCGCGATCGTGTCCGAGATCTCGTGCACCGAGGGCCAGATCTCCCGGAGGAAGACGTCGTCGCCGTCGCGATCCATCCCGAGCGGCTCGGTCGTCAGGTCGAGATCCATCGTGCCCGCGAGCGCGTAGGCCACGACGAGCGGCGGCGAGGCGAGGTAGTTCGCCTTCACCTCGGGGTGGATCCGCGCCTCGAAGTTGCGGTTCCCCGAGAGCACGGCGCACGCGACGAGGTTGCCCTCCTCGACCGCCCGGGAGATCGACTCGGGCAGCGGGCCGGAGTTGCCGATGCAGGTCGTGCAGCCGTAGCCGACCGTGTGGAAGCCGAGCTCCTCGAGATAGGGCGTCAGGTCGGCGCGGTCGTAGTAGTCGGTCACGACCTTGGAGCCGGGGGCGAGGCTCGTCTTCACCCAGGGCTTGCGTCCGAGGCCACGCTCGACGGCCTTCTTCGCGAGCAGCCCTGCGGCGACCATCACGGCCGGATTGGACGTGTTCGTGCAGGAGGTGATCGCGGCGATCACGACGGCGCCGTGGTCGAGCTCGAAGCTCGAGCCGTCCTCGGCCTTGACGGTGATCGCGGCTGAGGCGGTGTCGACGGCGACGCGGACGGGCTCTTCTTCCTCGGTCGAGCTCGGTTGCGCGCCGGGGTTCGTCTCGGCCGGCGGGTCGGAGGCGGGAAACGAATTCGCGCCCGCCTTGTCGAGCGAGCCGTCCGGGTAGGCGACGCCGAAGGTGCCGAGCGCCTCCCCGAACGCCTGCTTCGCGGCGCGGAGCGGCACACGATCCTGCGGCCGACGCGGCCCGGCGAGCGACGGCTCCACGGTCGTCAGGTCGAGCTCGACGATCTGGGAGTAGGTCGCGCGCTCCGTCGGGTCGTGCCAGAGCAGGTTCTCCTTGCAGTAGGCCTCGACGAGCGCGATGCGCTGCTCGTCGCGGCCGGTCAGGCGCAGGTACTTGAGCGTCTCCTCGTCGACCGGGAAGAAGCCGCACGTGGCGCCGTACTCGGGGGACATGTTCCCGAGCGTGGCGCGGTCGGCGAGCGGGAGGCCGACGAGACCCTGGCCGAAGTACTCGACGAACTTGCCGACGACGCCCGTCTCGCGCAGGATCTGCGTCACCGTCAGGACGAGGTCGGTCGCGGTCGCACCCTCCGGCAGCTCGCCCGAGAGACGGAAGCCAACGACCTGCGGGACGAGCATCGAGATCGCCTCGCCGAGCATCGCCGCCTCCGCCTCGATCCCGCCCACGCCCCAGCCGAGAACGCCGAGGCCGTTCACCATCGTCGTGTGCGAGTCGGTGCCGACGAGCGTGTCCGGGAAGGCCTCACCGTCGCGCGACTCGATTACACGCGCGAGGTACTCGAGATTGACCTGGTGGACGATCCCCGTGCCGGGCGGGACGACCTTGAAGTCGCGGAATGCTTCCTGGCCCCAGCGCAGGAAGGCGTAGCGCTCGAAGTTGCGCTCGAACTCGCGGTCGACGTTCTGTCGGAACGCGGCGCGGGTGCCGAACTCGTCGACCTGGACGGAGTGGTCGATCACGAGCTCGACCGGGATCAGCGGGTTGATCTTCCCTGGCTCGCCGCCGAGGTCGGCCATCGCGTCCCGCATCGCGGCGAGATCGACGACGGCCGGGACGCCGGTGAAGTCCTGGAGGAGCACGCGGGCGGGCGAGAAGGAGATCTCGCGGCTCGGCTCGTCCTCCGCAACCCACGTCGCGACCGCCTCGACATCGGCGTCGTCGCCGGTGCGGAGGACGTTCTCGAGCAGGATCCGGAGCGTGTAGGGAAGGCGAGCGATATCGAAGCGGGACTGGAGCGCATCGAGCCGGTAGATCCCGTAGTCCTGCCCGCCGACGGTGAGGGTCGAGCGGGCGGAGAACGGGTCGGCGGCCATCGGTCGAATCTATCGAAGAGCCGACCACTGTCCGGGGCGGACATGTCCGGGCTCTGACCCCAGGCATGTCCGCCGCGGACACGTCCGCCCGCCGCTGGCGCGCGCGATTCACGCGATCGAGCGGAATCTCGCCTGTCTCCGCGGGACGCGTCCGGGGTCAGAGCCCGGACATGTCCCTCAGCCGAGGTTCGGGTGCAGCTCCTGCTTCCAGAAGCGGAAGAAGCCCTCCTGGTCGGCACCGACCTGGTGCAGGCAGATCTGGTCGAAGCCGGCCTCCTCCCACTCGCGCACGAGGGCGAGAACCGGCGCGGGATCGGCGCCGCAGGGAACGCCTTCGGTGGCCATCTCCAGCGTCACGCTCTCGGCGACCGCGTCGAAATCGGACGGGCGCGGCAGCTCCTGGTTGAGCGTTCCCTCGAGCCCGCTGTGTCGCCAGAGCTCGAAGACCGTCTGCTTCGCTTCCTCCTCGCTCTCGGCCCAGCAGAGCTTGACCTGGCCATAGTGCGGCCCGTCGCCGCCCGCCGCGCGATAGCCCTCGACGATCGCGGGATCGGGCTCGACGTTCACGAGTGCATCGCCAAGTCGCCCCGCCACCTCCGCCGCGAGGGGCTTCCCCGCCGCCACAGCGATGGGAATCGGCTCGTCGGGAAGCGTGTAGAGCTGCGCATGGTCGACCGTGTAGTGCTTGCCGCGATGGGTCTGCTCGCCGCCCTGCCAGAGGAGCCGGATCACCTCGATCGCCTCCTCCAAGAGCTCGAGCCGCACGTCTGGTGCCGGCCAGCCGTCGCCGAGAACGTGCTCGTTCAGGTTCTCGCCGGTGCCGAGACCGAGGAAGAAGCGGCCGGGCATGAGAGCGCCGCAGGTCGCTGCGGCGTGCGCGACGATCGCCGGATGCGTCCGGATCGTGGGACACGTGACCCCGGTGCCGACGCGCAGCCGCTCCGTCGCAGCGGCGATCGCGCCGAGCACGCTCCAGACGAAGCCGCTCTGACCCTGCCGGTCGCTCCAAGGGTGGAAGTGGTCGGAGATCATCGCGAGCTCGAACCCCTCCTCCTCGGCGCGGACCGCATTGCGCACGAGGTCGAGCGGCGCCTGCTCCTCGGAGGAGAGCCAGTACCCGAACGTGGTCACGCGGCGCTCGTACCGCGTGCTTCCGGGCGCGAAACGCGGACGGCTACGATGGCACGATGGCGGGAACCGATACGCTCGAGGCGCTCCTGCGCCAGGCCTTCCCCGACGCGAGCGATCTCACCGTCCAGGATCGCACCGGCGGCGGCGACCATTTCCAGGTCATCGTTGCGAGCGACAGCTTCGACGGCCTCTCGCTCGTCGAGCAGCACCGCCAGGTCTACGACGCGCTCGCCGCTCCGCTTGCCGACGGGTCGATCCACGAGCTTCGGATCAAGACGACGAAAGGAACACCATGAGTACGACCGACGCCACCGACCTACGGAAGCAGCTCCAGCGGATCATCTCGACCGAGCCGGTGAGTCTCTTCATGAAGGGGACACCGAGCCTGATCATGTGCGGCAACTCGGATCGCGCTCTCCGCGCGCTGCGGGAGGCCGGCGCTCCGGTCACGACCGTGGACGTCCTCCCCGACCCGCAGATCCGACAGGAGCTCTCGGACCTCTCCGGCTGGCCGACGATCCCGCAGGTCTTCATCAAGGGCGAGCTGATCGGCGGCGCCGACATCGTCGAAGAGCTCGCGGCGAGCGGCGAGCTGCGGGAGCGGCTCGACGTCGCGCTCGGAACCGAGCGCGACGCCACCGTCGGTGTCGCCACGGTTGCGACCTAAGAGCCTGTCCAGAAAACTGGCAGGTCCCTGCGCGGAACGGAGCGCAACGCAGGCTTAACGACCCGCTTAGAGCGCGTTAAGACGGCGAGGGTACAACGAATCCCATGAACGCACGCAGCCTCTTCCTCCGCGCGTCCGGTCTCGTCGCCGTGGCCCTCCTCGGCGGCCTCGTCGCGCTTGGGGGCGTTGCGCTCACAGGCGACCTCGGCGGCGGCACGACGACCGTTGTGGAGAACCCCCCTGCTCCCGCGGCGGCGACCCCGGTCGCCGCCGACGGTCGCCTCTCGATCAGCGACATCTACGACCGTGCCGCTCCGGGCGTCGTCCAGATCACCTCGACCTCACGCCAGAGCGGAGCGGGACCCGGCTCGCCGCTCGAGCCCGCCACCCCGGAGCAGGCGCTCGGCTCCGGCTTCGTCCTCGACAAGGCGGGCCACATCGTCACGAACTACCACGTGATCGAGGGCGCCGACACGATCGAGGTCAGCTTCTCGAATCAGGACACGCTGACGGCGAAACTCGTGGGCAGCGATCCCTCCACCGATCTCGCGGTGCTGCGCGTGGAGACGAGCTCCCGCGGGCTCCGGCCGCTCGAGCTCGGCAACTCGGACACCGTTCGGGTCGGCGATCCCGTGATTGCGATCGGGAACCCGTTCGGGCTCGACCGCACCGCCACCGCCGGGATCGTCAGCGCTCTCCAGCGGCCGATCACCGCTCCGAACGGCTACACGATCGATCACGTGATCCAGACCGACGCGCCGATCAACAAGGGGAACTCGGGCGGGCCGCTCTTGAACGACCGAGGCCAGGTGATCGGCGTCAACTCCCAGATCTCGACCGGTGGGGGCGGCGTCGCCGGCAACGTCGGGATCGGCTTCGCGGTCCCGTCGAACACCGTCAAGATGATCGCGGCCCAGCTGATCGACAGTGGCCAGGTCGACCGCGCCTTCATCGGGATCGGTGGCTCCACGATCGAGCCGGAGCTGGCACGCCTCTTCCGGCTCCCGGTCGATGCCGGCGTCCTCGTCGAGCGCGTCGGCGCGGCGACGCCCGCGTCGCGGGCGGGTCTCAGGGCCGGCACGAGCGACACCGTGGTCGCGGGTCAGAGCTACACGCTCGGCGGCGACGTGATCGTGGCGATCGCCGGCAGGCGCGTCGCCTCGCTCGAGGAGCTGCGGGACGTGCTCGCTACGCACAAGCCGGGCGACTCGGTCGAGCTCCAGATCTACCGCGGCAAGGCGCAGCGAACGCTCGAGCTGACGCTCGGACGACAGCCCGTAGCGCCCTAGCCGGCGAAGCGCGGGAGAGCCCGTCGCTTCCGTGGCTACCCTTGCGGCGTGGAAGCGCCGCGGCCGCAACGAGGAAACCTCGTGCTGGAGGACGAGCTGGTCGCGGCGGACGAGGAGCTCTGGGCCGACGACGACGACGCCGACTACCTCGGCTGGTTCTGCGTTCGCACCGACCCGTTCCCCTGCCCGGCGCTCGGCTGCACCTTCGTCGCCGACTTCATGACGGCGGCTCACCTCGTACTCGTCTGGGAGGAGCGCGACGACCCGAACCTGCTCTGGCATGCCCAGCGCGCGATGGAGGTCGGCCGCAACCCGCGCGTCGTCTCCTACGAGCGCGGCTTCGGCCCCAGCGCCTCGTACTACGCCTGGGAGGCCGCCGGCCGGCCGGTCCATGGCGTCAGAGGGAAGTAAGAGCCTCCGACGCCATGAGGCCTCAGAGCCTTGTGGTGTTGGAGGCTCTCACTTCGGGCGCAGCCTGACCCTCGGCGTCGAGGAGGAGCTGATGCTGCTCGACCCGGAGACCTGCGCGGCGGCGCCCGGGGTCGAGCGGCTGCTCGGGCCGCCCGGTGTGAAGACCGAGCTCTTCGCCTGCCTCGTCGAGACGAACACACCGGTCTGCGAGAGCGCGAGCGAGGCGCTCGCGGAGCTCGTCCGGCTGCGAGGGGTCGTGCGAGTGGCGGCCGAACGCGAGGGGCTCGCCGTCGCCGCGACGGGAAGTCATCCGTTCTCGGCCCCCGAGGAGCAGGAGATCGTGCCCGAGCCGCGCTATCTCGCGCTGCTGGCGGAGCGCCCGGCGGCGCGACGCCAGCTCGTCTGTGGCCTGCACGTGCACGTCGGAATGGCGAGCCTCGAGCACTGTCTCGAGACGCTCGAGTTCGTGCTTCCCTGGTTGCCGGCGGTGCTGGCCTTCTCGCTCAACTCTCCCTATCTCGCCGGGGAGGACACCGGTCTTCTCTCCGCTCGCGCCGATCGGCTGCTCGAGCTGCCGCGCGCAGGGCCACCGCCGCTCTTCGAGAGCGGCGAGGGCTGGGCCGAGGCGATCGAGCGCGCCGGCGGCGACTACACGCGGATCTGGTGGGACGTGCGGCCGCATCCGAGCCTGGGCACGCTCGAGGTGCGGATGGCCGACCAGCCGACGAGCGTGCATCGCTCGGCGGCGATCGCGGCGCTCGTGCAGGCGCTCTGTGCGTCGGCGGAGCCGGTGGAGCCGGCCGATCGCGGCGCCTACCTCGTGGCGCGTGCCGCCGCCGCTGCGGGCCGCGCTCCGACCGACGAGCTGCTCGCTCTCGTCGAGCCGGCGACGCGCGAGCTCGGCACCTGGGAGCTCGTCGAGCCGTTGCGCGGCCCGCCCGAGGCGCAGCGACAGCTCGACGTCGGCCGCCGCGACGGGCTCGTCGCCGTGGCGGCCGATCTCGTCGCACGATCTCGCTGAGTAGGCTCGCGCTCGTGCTCCGCTCGGCTCTCTTCGTGCTCGGCCTTGCGCTGCGGCGGCTCGGCCGCGGCACCGGCGCAACCGGGCTCGTCGTCATCGGAATCGCGCTCGGCGCCGCCGCCGTCGTCGGCGTCAGGGCGGGCACGACGGTCGCGCAGGATCGCGCCGTCGCGCAGGCGGTCGAGCGGATTCCGGAGGGATCGCGCTCGGTTCGAGCCGTCTGGTTCGGGGTGCCGGGGCAGTCGGACGACCTGCAGCCGGCGCTCGACGCCCGGGCGCGCTCTGCGCTGCGCCGCGCCGGCGCCCTGGAATCGCATGCGCTCGTCCTCTTCCGGGAGACGACGATCGCCGGCGATTTCGCCGGGCTCGGCGGCGTCGAGGGCCTCGCGAGGTGGGTGGAGCTCCGCTCCGGGAGGCTGCCGGGAGCCTGTCGGCCGGAGCGGTGCGAGGTGTTGCGGCTGCGCGGCGACGGCCGCCTGCCGGCTCCTCCGGGCCTGCGCCTCGTCGAGGTGGGGGAGGCCGCGCTCGCGTCCAACGTCCTCTTCGGCGACTTCCTGGCGCCGACCGACAACGCCCTCGCCGACGCCGAGGTGAGCCCGGTCGTTGCCGCCGCCGCGGGCTACCACCGGCCCGCGCCGCCGCCACTCTTCCTCGCCGAGGGAGTGGCGATGCTCGCGGGGGCGCCCGCCCTCGCCCGGCTCTATCGCAGCTACGCTTGGGTCGCTCCGCTCGAGGCCGGAACGCCGCGGCTCTGGGAGATCGACGACCTGGCCGGCGGAGTGACGCAGGCCCGCTCGGAGCTGCAGGCGCGGACGACCTCCTTCGACCTGATCGCCCCCGTCGAGGAGCTGCGCTCGGCGCAGGCGGAGAGCCGGCGTGCGGGCAACCGACTCGCGCTCGTCGGCGGCGAGGCGGCGGTGCTCCTCTTCGCCTTCGCGATCCTCGCGGCCATGACTCTCCGGCGCGATCTCCGAGCCGCGCGCCGGCGGCTCGCCTGGTCCGGGGCGAGAGGGTGGCAGCTCGGGCTCCTGACCGCGACCGAGACCGGGCTGATCGCCCTGGCCGGAACGATGCTCGGCTTCGCGCTCGGGCTCGCAGGCGGTGCGCTCGTCGCCGAGCGGGCCGGCGCTCCAGTCGGAGACGTGCTGGCCAAGAGCATCCTCTCCGGGACGGGGCTGCTCCTGGTCGGTCTGGTCGCGATCGCGGCGACGGCCGTGCTCGTGGCGACGGTGGCGTCGATGCCGCTACGGCTCGGTCGCGCCCCGGTCACGCCGCTCGACCTCGCCGCGATCGCGGCGGCACTCCTCGTCGTCTTCTCGCTCCGGCGAGGCGACGACGACAGCGGCCTCGTGCTGCTTCTCCCCGGGCTCGTCACCTTCGCGGCGGCGGTTGCGATCGCGAGGCTCCTGCGGCCTGTGCTGCGCGTTGCGGAGCGGCTGACGCATCGAGGCTCGCACGGGGGGCTTCGGCTCGGGCTTCGTCTCGCTGTGCTCTCGCTGGGGCGCAACCCGGGCTACGCGGTTGCAGCGACCTCCTTTCTCGTCGTCAGCTTCGGGCTGGCGCTCTTCGCCGAGACCTACCGGGCGACGCTCAGCGCAGGCGAGCGTGACGGCGCCGCGTATGCGGTACCTCGCGACTTCGTCGTCCGGCAGGAGCTGCGCCGCCTGATCCCCGTGCTCGACGCGGCGCCGCTCGGCCGTCTCCGTGCCCTCGGCCCCGGCGTGGACGTCGACCCCATCCTGCGCCTGACGGGCGGGGTCGGCCGACAGGAAGGCGAGTCGGGGATCACGTTGCTGGGGCTCCCGCCGTCATCGGTCGGACTGCTGCGTTGGCGGTCCGACTTCGGCTCGCGCTCGCCGGAGGCGCTCGGTGCCGCAATCGAGGCGCCGGACGGCGACGGCAGTGTCCGGCTCGGGATCGACACGCGCGAGCTCGTTGTGCGGACGAGCGGCGACGAGGTGCGATTCGCGGCCGAGTTGCGCACGGTCAGCGGCAGGTTCCTCCGCCTCGACCTCGGCCTGACCGGCACCGGAACACTGCGCGCCGTGCTGCCTCGGGAGGCGCGTGCAGGCTGGCTCGTCGGCTTCGCGATCGAGCCGGCGACTCGACTCCAGGAGCGAGGTGCCGACGCGGGCCAGGCCGTGAGCGGTCGTTTTCGCGTACTCACGCCGGCCCTCGAGGACTGGATCGGCGTCGGCGGCGCGCGGCTCGAGAACGGTGCCGTCAGCTACACCCTGACGGACCAAATCGCGACGCGCCTGCGGCCGCGGGTGCCGAGCGACCGCGAGCCGGTGCCGGTGCTGGCGACCCCGCGGCTCGCGGCGGCGGCCGACTCGGCAGGCCTCTTGCCGCTCCAGATCGCCGGCGAGCGGGTCACCGTGCGGGTCGCCGAGCGAATCGCGCGCTTCCCGGGCGTGAACGGACAGGCCGTCGTCGGCGACGTGGGCGCGCTGCTCTCGCTGCTGAACGCCGAGCGGCCCGGTGCCGCGCGCGTCGACGAGCTCTGGATCGGCGCTGCGGACGACACCGTCGCCGCCCGACTCGCCCGTGAGCTAGAGCGCAAGCCGTACGACGTGCTCCGGGTCGTCTCCCGGCGGGCGCTCGAGGCCGAGGCACGGCAGGATCCGATCGCGCACGGCACGCTTCTCGCGCTGGCTATCTCGGCGCTCGTGGCTCTCGGACTCGCGCTGGCCGGGATCCTGCTGACCGTGCTCGGCGACCTCCGCGACGAACGCGGCGAGCTCTTCGATCTCGAGGCCGAGGGTGCCGCGCCGCGGCTGCTGCGGCGGGTCATCCGGTTGCGCGCCCTCACGGTCACGCTCGCGGGCCTCCTGGCCGGGGCGCTCACCGGTCTGGCTCTCGGCGCGGTCGTCACCGATCTCGTTGCGCTCACCGCCCGGGCGACTGCAGCGGAACCCCCGCTCCGGCTCGATGTGGATTGGACGATCGTCGGCGTCGCGCTCGCGGTCTACACCGTCGCGGCGGGTGCTCTCGTGATTGCGGCGACTCGCGATGCCTTCCCGAACGACGGTGCTCCGGGCCGGGTGGAGGCGATCGAGTGACCGCTCTCGTCGACGTGCGCGACGTCTTCAGAGTTCATCCGAGTGCCGAAGGCGGCGTCGCGGCGCTCCAGGGCCTCACGCTGAGCGTGCGCGAGGGCGAGGTGTGCGTCGTCCTCGGCCCGAGCGGATCGGGCAAGTCGACGCTCGTGCGGATCGTGGCCGGCTTCGATCGCCCCTCGGCGGGCTCCGTCCGCGTCGCGGGTCTCGACATCGCCTCGCTCTCGGCTGGCGGCGCGGCACGCTATCGATCGGAGCTGCTCGGTTATGCGGATCAGCACTACTGGCGGGCGCTCGCCGGCGAGTTGACGGCGCGGCAGCTCATAGGCGTGCAGCTCGGCCTCGCTGGCGCCTCTGCCGCGAGCCGTGACGAGCGCGCAGCCGAGCTGCTGGAGCGCGTCGGCCTCGGCGACCGGGCCAACTCACGCCCGCGCGAGCTCTCCGGAGGCGAGCAGCAGCGCGTCGCGCTCTGCGCCGCCCTCGCCCACCGGCCGCGCCTCCTCGTCGCGGACGAGCCGACCGGAGAGCTCGATTCGGCAACGGCGCGCGACATCCTCGGGCTCGTGGCCGAGCTGGTGCGCGAGCACGGGACAACGGCGCTCGTCGTCAGCCACGACCCCGCGACCGTCGAGGTCGCCGATCGCGTCGTCCACGTCCGCGACGGGCGGGTCAGCGACGAGCGGATCCTCGGTGCGGGTGCCGACGACGCCGTCGTCGTGGGCCGCGGCGGCTGGCTGCGCCTGCCGGAGGAGCTCCTCCGGCAGGCGGGAATCTCTGGCCGCGCGACCGTCAGCCTCGATGTCGACCGCCTCGTCGTCGCCGCGCCGGCGAGCGAAGAGGCTTGTGTTGTAACAACACAAGCCTCCGCCGATCCACGCAGCGAAGCCGTTCTCGCTCCGCTTAGTGTTGAAACAACACGAGCCCTGCTGGAGGCGCGCGACCTGACGCGCCGCTTCGATGAGCTGACGCCGATCGACCGGTTCTCTGCCTCCTTCGTGGGCGGGCGGCTCTACGCCGTGACCGGGCCGTCGGGCTCCGGCAAGACGACGCTCCTGCACCTGCTCGCGGGACTCGATCTCCCGGATGCGGGCGAGGTGACGCTCGACGGCGTCTCATCGACCTCCCACGACCGCGCAGGACGCGCTGAGCTCCGGCGCACTCGGCTCGCGTTCATCGGCCAGACCGCCGGCCTCGTGCCCTTCCTCGGCGCGCGCGAGAACGTCGAGCTCTCGCTCGCGGTCCGCGGCGTCGAGCTCGAGGATGCGCGGCACCGCGCCGCGGAAGCGCTCGCCTCGGTCGGCCTCGCGGAGCAGGGCGAACGCCCGGTCGCCGAGCTCTCGGCCGGTCAGCGAGAGCGTGCCGCGATCGCCCGGGCGGTCGCAGCCCGACCTCGCGCGATCGTCGCGGACGAGCCGACCGCGCGGCTCGACGGAGCGAACGCGCTCGTTGTCGGCCTGCTCTTCGCCGAGCTTGCGCGCACCACGGGCGCCGTCGTCGTGTGCGCGACCCACGACCCGCTCCTGATCGAGCAGGCCGACGAGGTCGTCTCGTTAGGGTAGACCGATGGCGACGAAGAGCGAGACGATCCAGGTGAGCGGCGTCCGGTGCGAGCGGTGCGTCGGACGGCTCGCTGCCGCGATCCGCGAGCACGAAGGGCTCGAGGCGGCGAATGCGAATCTGCTGGGCCAGGTCGTACTCTCCTGGAACGACGAGAAGACCTCGCGTGAGGATCTCGTCGGTGCACTCGCGAAGGCCGGCTTTCGCGAGGCGCCCGGCTTCTAGCGGCCGTGGCTCGTCCGGTCGCGAGCGGCCGGACGACTAGCTTAGCTAGGGATGGTCGTTTGGCCCTTGTCCCCTGCCCTGGTGCTGCTGGATCCGCGCGCGCTCCGCAGCGGCCGGCTCGATTCCGCTCCGCCGCCCCTGCGCCTCGGCGGTGCGCGCCGGGTCATCGGGATTGAACGAGCCGTCGCCGAGGGTTACAGGCTCGGCGTCACCCGAGGTCAGGCCGTAGTGCTCTGACACAGCCCGCTCGTCGACACCGTCGTCTCCGACCTCGGGCGCCGATTCGAGCACGTTCTTCGAGACCGTCGCTCGCACGATCTGCTCGCCCTCGTCCACTGTCACGAAGAGCTCGGGCAGCGCCCGCCGGTGCTTGAAGATCGCCCCTTGCTCGACGATCAGGTTGCTTCCCTGCTTCCCGACGACGGTTCCGGCCCGCTCGTCGTCGAAGGTAAGAACGTCGTAGCCCTCCATCGGCCTCCTCTCGTTTGTGGTGTCCCGTACCCGGTCGCCAGCGTCCTCAACCGGGAATAGCGGCGGCCGCACGCGCGTTTGGACCGGCTCAGGTCCGATTGCTAGGGTGGCCCGGATGAGCGAGACCGAGGCAGCCGATGCGCGTCGAATCGCTGCCGAGGCCCGCGGTCGGGTGCGGTTCGAGGAGGAAGCGCTCGGGCTCGCCGACCAGGTCTACCGGGTAGCCCGCCGACTGGTCGGGACGCGTGAGGAGGCCGAAGAGCTCGTGCAGGACACCTACATCAGAGCGTTCCGGAGCTGGAGCTCGTACACGCCGGGCACGAACATGCGCGCCTGGCTGCTCCGCATCTTGACGAACCTGAATCTCGATCGCGGTCGCAAGATCCAGCGCACGCCCGACCTGCAGCCGCTCGAGGAGGGCGACTACTTCCTCGCCAACAAGCTCGCCGCCGCCGAGGGAGAGCAGGCGCTCGACCAGGAACGCGTCGTCGAGAAGCTCTCGCAGGACAACATCGTCAGCGCCTTGTCGGAGCTGCCGCACGACTTCCGCGACGTCGTCGTCCTCGTCGACATCGGCGAGTTCAGCTACGCCGACGCCGCGCAGATCCTGGACGTCCCGATGGGAACCGTGATGTCCCGCCTCCACCGGGGCAGGCGGATCCTGAAGCAGAAGCTCGCCCAGGAGTCGCTCGCTTGAGCGAGGAAGCGCCATGACCGATCACGATCCCGGCTGCGAGAGGTGCGAGGAGCTGCTGCAGGGCTACCTGGACCGTGACCTCGCGCCGGAGGAGGTCGTCGTCGCCGAAGGTCATCTCGACGGCTGCGACTACTGCCGCCGGCGCTATCGCTTCGAAGAGCGGCTGCGGCGCTACATCCGGGTCTCCGCGAGCGAGCGGATCCCCGTCGGGCTGCGGCAGAAGCTCGCCGAGCTGCGCGACGAGCGTCCTGCCTTCTGAGAGCTCTGAGTCGATCAGCCCGGCCTGAACCGCTCCGGCAGGTCGGAGACGTAGTCCACGTCGCCCGGAGCGCCGAGGTCGTCGCAGGGAACGAGGAGTGGATCGCGGGCGCGCAAGCCTTCAGCGGGGATCGCGCTCCATGCCGACCGAGCGAGCAGGAGCGGGTGGCCGCGGACGGCTCCGTAGCTCGCGGCGACGAGCTTCTCTCCGGTCGCTTGCCACGCTGCGACGATCCGCTCGATCGCGGCCGGAGCGAGCTCGGGGCCGTCGGCGAGAACGACGACCGCGGCCTCGACGTCGGCTGCGAGCGCTCCGAGCCCGCAGCGGAGCGATGCTCCAGGCCCGCGCTCCCAGTCCGGGCAGCGAACTGTCGTCGCGTCCACGTCGAGCTCGTGGGCGCCGAGCACGACGACGAGCTCGCCGATCCCGGCGGCCCGGACGCGCTCGAGCACGGCCGGGAGGAGGAGCGCCTGCTTCGGAGCGCCGAAGCGTGTGGCGGCACCGGCGGCGAGCACGACCGCCGCGACCGTCACTAACCCTCCTCGACGGTGACCTTTTCGATCACGACCGGAGTCGACGGCGGGCCGTCGCCGACGCCGAGCGCATCGATTCTCAGCACTGTCTCCAGCCCGTCTGCGACCCTGCCCACGATCGCGTACTCCGGCGGTAGCTGCGCGTCCGGGCCGGTGACGACGAAGAACTGGCTTCCCGAGGTGCCGGGCGGCTCGTTCCCGCTCTTCGCCATCGCGACGACGCCTTCCACGTACTGCGCGTCCGGCGGCGGCAGGTCGACGGTCTTGTAGCCGGGGCCGCCGGTACCGGTTCCGGTCGGATCGCCGCCCTGGATCACGAAGCCGGGGACGACCCGGTGGAAGACGCCGCCGTCGAAGAAGCCGTCCCGAGCGAGGGCGACGAGCGAGGCGGCCGTATTCGGCGCCGCCTTCGAGTCGAGCGCGATCGTGAAGGGCCCGCAGCTCGTCTCGACGACGAGGCGATAGCTCGTGCCGGTTTCGAGCTGCTCCTCCGGCGCCTCCGCGCCGCCGTCCGGCTTCGGCTCGGGCGCCTCGACGGTCTCGCAATCCGACCCCTCGGGCGCAGCCGGGGTGGTCTGCGCCTCGGTGGTCACAGCCTCGGTCGTCGCGGAGCTCTCGCCGTCGCCGTCATCGCCGCCGCAGGCCGTCAAGGTGAGGACGAGCGCGAGCAGGAGCAGCAGGCGGGGTGGCTTCACCGAGCGAGCTTACGCATTAGGGGCCTAGAGCTGGGCCAAAGCCCGCTGGACGAGAGCGCGGGCGATCTCGAGCTTGTACGCGGTGCCGGGGAGCGGCGTTGCCTGCTCGAGCTCCTCGGGGGAGGAGACGAGCCACGGCACCGGCGCGACCCCCGCGAGCGCGATTCGCGTCTCCCCGCCGACGCGCGCGGCGGCGACTCCGACGAGCGCGAACGCCCAGCGCTGCCGATCCATCGCCTTCACGTAGATGCTCGACTCTGCGGCGGGAAGCTCGAGCTCGAGGATCAGCTCGCCCGGCTCGAGTGTCGTCATGCTGCGGTCGTCGTCGGTCGGCAGCCGGTAGAGCTCGGCGAGTGGGAGGTCGCGCCGGTCGGTGCGGATGCGCGCGCCGAGTGCCAGCAGGGCAGCGGCAGGATCGGATGGATGGGCCGAGGCGCAGCGCTCGTTGCCGAAGATCGCGTGCTCGCGGTGCTGGCCTTCCTTCGCGTCGCACGTCTCACCTCCGTGCAGCCAGCAGGGGAACTTGAGTCGCCAGTACCAGCAGCGCGTCGCCTGGAGGAGATTGCCGCCGATCGTCCCCATCGCCCGCAGCTGCGGTGACGCTGCAAGTCGGCAGGCCTCCCGGAGCGTGGTCGGAATCTCGGGCTCTGCCTCGAGCACGGCCAGCGGCGTTCCGGCCCCGATCCAGAACCTCGCGCTGGAGGGGGATGGAGATGTAGATGTAGGTGTACACCTGCGCACTCCACGCGGAACGGCGGCGTGCAGCTCGACGAGCGTCTCCGCCTCGACGATCCGGTCGCGCAGCAGCGGCACGAGGTCGGTGCCGCCGCCGAGCGCGACGGCACCGCCCCGCAGTGCTGCCACCGCCTCCTCGACCGAGCTAGGCCGGACGAGCTGCAACGCGATCTCCTGACCGCTCCTTCGCGCGCGCAAGAGCGGCGAGCGCCCTCAACATCTCCTCACGGTCGATCGGCAGCGAGCGGACGTCCGCGCCGGTCGCGTCGCGGATCGCGTTCGCAATCGCCGCTGCGGTGGGGATGATCGGCGGCTCGCCGAGGCCCTTCGCGCCGAGGTTCGTCAGGTGCGAGTCCGGCTCGTCGACGAACTCGCAGACGATCTCGGGCACGTCGGCGATCGTCGGCAGCTTGTAGGCGTCGAGCGTCTGGGTCAGCACCGTTCCGGTCCTCGGATCGAGCAAGCGGTGCTCGGAGAGCGTGTGGCCGAGCGCCTGGATGATTCCGCCCTCGACCTGGCTTCGAGCCCCAAGCGGATTGATGATCCGGCCGACGTCGTGGATCGCGGCGATTCGGCCGACGCGTATCTCGCCGGTGCCGACATCGACCGCGACCTCCGCGACCTGGACGCCGAAGGTGAGCACGCGCATCCCGGTCGGGTTGGGGCCGCGCGCGCCCATTCCGAGGATCTGCGCGTCCTCGAGCAGCCCGAGCAGGCTCTCGAGCGGCCAGGAGCCGCCGTCCGAGCAGACGATTCTGCCGCCTTTCAGCGAGAGGGTCCGCTGCTCCTTCTGCCAGCGCTGCGCCGCGAGCTCCAGGATCTGACGACGTGCGTCCCCGGCGGCCGAGCGGACGGCCGGGCCCATCGAGGGAATCGTCGAGGAGCCCGCGGAGATCGACGCGAACGGCCCGCGAGCCGAATCCCCGAGCTCGACGCGTACCTGCGCGAGCGAGACGCCGAGCTCCTCCGCCGCGATCTGCGCCATTGCCGTGCGCGAGCCCGTGCCGATGTCCTGCATCGCGGTGACCACGGTCATGCTCCCGTCCGAGCCGACGCGCACCCACGCGTAGGAGGGTGGGCCGCCTCCTCCGTACCAGACCTGGCTCGCAAGCCCGACGCCGTGTTTCCAGGTCTCGTCCGAGCGCGCTCGCACCTCGTGCCGACGATCCCAGTGAGGCTCGGCCCGCCGGTAGCACTCGAGCAGGCTCTTCGAGGAGTAGGGTCGGCCGTCGAGGACGTCGGCATCGGCGTGATTTCGCCGGCGCAGCTCGAGCGGGTCGATCCCGAGCTTCCCGCCGAGCTCGTCGAGCAGGCATTCGAGCCCGAACGTGCCCTCGACGAAGCCGGGCGCGCGGAAGGCCGCCATCGGCGCCGAGTTCAGCTTCGCGCCACGGAGCATCGTGGCGACGTTGTCGACGCCGTAGAGCATCTGCATCGGCCCATCGGTGCCCGCGAGCCAGCCGCTCCAGCCGACGGCGTTCACGAACTCCCCCCCGAGGCCGACGATGGTGCCGTCGGAGCGAGCACCGGCGCGCAGCCGCTGGATCGTCGCGTTGCGGTTGCCCGCCGCGAGATTCTCCTCGCGGCGGGTCAGTGCGCAGCGGACCGGACGGCCGGTGCGACGGGAAAGCTCGGCGGCGATGAGGCTGTAGTCGCCGGCACCGTTCTTGGCGCCGAAGCCGCCGCCCATGAACTCGCAGACCACTCGTACGTCGTCCGGGCGCAGTCCGAGCTTCTCGGCGAGCTCGTCGCGGACGCCCCAGATGTACTGCGTCGAGATGTGGACGACGAGCGTATCGCCCTCCCAGTGGCAGACGGCCTGATGGGTCTCCATGGAGTTGTGCAGCACGGATTGCGTCCGGTACTCGGCTTCGACGACGACGTCTGCGCCGGCGAGCGCAGCCTCGAGATCGCCGCGCTCGTAGCTGCTCGACTCGGAGACGAGCTGTCCGCGCGCGATCGCCTCGTCGGGGTCGAGGAGCGGCTCGCTCTCGTCCCACTCGACCGCGATCGCCTCGACCCCCGCCCGTGCCTGCTCGATCGTGTCGGCGGCGACGGCGGCGACTGCCGCACCGGGATAACCGGCCTCGGCGTCGAGGAAGTCGACCTCCTCGCAGCTCAAAGCCGCCTGCACGCCGGGAAGCTCGAGCGCCGGCAGAACGTCGATCGCACGCGCGTCAGCGCGTGCGACTCCGCTGCGCAGCACAGCGGCGTGCAGCATCCCGGGCAGTCGCACGTCGGCGGTATAGCGCGCCTCGCCGCGAGCGCGCTGGAGCCCGTCCTGCCGTTGCGCCGGTTGGCCGACGACCTCGAGCGGTCCCGCAGGCCACTGGTCGAGCGCGTCCTCCTCGACGACCGTCCAGACCTCCTCGTAGCGGCCTTCGACCTCCTTCTCGGTGCGGATCAGTCTCGCCATGTCGCGATCGCCTCCTCGATGTTGGGATACGCGCCGCAGCGGCAGAGGTTCCCGGCCATTCCGTGCCGGATCTCCTCGCGCGTCGGCTCGGGATTCGCTTCGACCAGCGCAGCGGCCGAGACGATCTGCCCGGGCGTGCAGAAACCGCACTGGAGCGCATCCGTGCGGACGAATGCATGGACGAGCGGATGCTCGCGCAGACCCTCGATCGTGGTCACCTCGCGCGGGCCGACGGTATGCGCGAGCGTGATGCACGAGAGCACCGCCACGCCGTCGAGCTGAACGGTGCAGGCGCCGCAATGCCCCTCGTTGCAGGCGATCTTCGTCCCCGTCAGGCCGAGGTCGTCACGAAGGACATCCGCGAGCGAGCGGCCGACCGCGGGATCGATGGCGTACGCGTGGCCGTTGACCGTGAGGTCAAGCAGCGGAGGTCACCGCCAGCACGTTCGCGAGGTGGAGCAGGCGAAACGCGGTTCGTGCCGTTCGGGCCTTGTCCGCGTCCTCGGCCTCGGGTAGGACGCGCCAGAGGTCGCGCGCGACGAGCAGCAGCTCGCGGATCCGATCGGTCGCCTCACGATGGCCGTTCGAGCGCTCGTCGCAGGCGTTCAAGGCCAGCCCGAGCACGCCGATCGTGTCGGCCTGGCGCATCCAGAGGAGCGGAGTCGCCATCGAGAGGTACTGGTGGATTCGCGCAAATGTGATCGGGGTCGAGATCTCCGCGGGCCCCCGTGGCGACGAGAGCGGAAGCGCCTCCTCGGTGCTCGCGATCCTGGTCGCGCTGCTACCGAGCATCGCTCGTAGCTGCGCGTCGTCGAGGCCGGCCAGGCGCGCCGTGCGGAGCGCGATCAGGAGCGACGCCGGTTGCTGGCCGTACGGGTAGTCGGAGGCGTAGAGCACCTGCTCCGGAGCGACCAGCCGGTAGAGGTCGAGGATGTCGAGCGCGCTCCAGACCGAGGTGTCGAAGAAGACACCCGGCCGGCCCGAGAAGTGGCGCGCGAGCGCGGCGAGATCGGCGATTCCCGCATGGGCGACGATCAGCTGCGGCTCGTAGGCGTCCATCAGCCGGGCGAGCGCGTCGGCGATCGGCGGCAGGCCGCGACCGCCGTGGATCAGGATCGGCACCTTCCGCGCCGCCGCCAGCTCGAAGACGGGCGCAAGGCGGTCGTCGTCGAGCAGGAACTTCTGGGCGCGTGGGTGGAGCTTGATCCCACGCGCGCCGAGGTCGAGGCAGCGGCTGGCCTCCTCGATCGGGCTCTCGCCGAGGTCGAGTCGGACGAAGGGGACGAGCGCGCCATGGGAGCGGGACGCGAAGTCGAGCGTCCGGTCGTTCGGGGCCCGGAAGCCGGGATGCCTGTCGGGCTCGTCGAGGCAGAACATGAACGAGCGCGAGATCCCGGCGCGCTCCTGGATCCGCAGCAGCCCGTCCAGGTCGGCCGTCATCCCGTCGATATCGGTGCCGAGGTGGACGTGCGCGTCGAAGATCTCGACGTCCTGGGGGAGCTCGGCGCGCACGACCGCCTCGAAGCTCTCGAGGAGCGACTGCGAGCGGGCGAGCACGTCCTCCATCAGGCTCTGAGTCTACGGACAGCCGCCTGTGGAGAAACGGGTGCTAGGGCTGCGGCAGGAAGATCGTGAAGTCCGAGGCCGCCCGCGCCTCCAGTCACGCCGCCTGTGCCTTCGATCCTTCCCGCAACCACGCCGCCGCACGCTCGGCCGGGACGCGGCGCGCCTAGTGCAGCGTTCCGTTAGTCTCTTGTAATTGAAGGGGAGTTGCGGTACGG
>JANDLU010000050.1 GCA_024330215.1 Candidatus Gaiellasilicea maunaloa | reverse complement strand
CAGGCCGCTCCCCGTCCGGGCTCCGGCCCCAAAGGGGCCTGCACCCGGCCGGTGCGCTCCGCGTCACAGCGTCGACGGTCGGGCCACCAGCCCGCCCGTCGCCACTGCGCCGCGTCCTGACGGCCCAGCCGAACGCCCCGCGTCACGCATTTCGGTGGATCCAGGCTCAGTGCAACGTCCGCGCGAGCTCCGTGCGGGAGCGAATCCCGAGCTTCGCGTAGACGTGCGACAGGTGCGTCTCGACCGTGCGCTCACCGAGGAAGAGCGCCGCGGCCACCTCGCGGTTCGTGCGCCCCTCGGCGACGAGTGCCGCAACACGCCGCTCGGCGGGAGTCAGTCCCTCTTCCCGCTTGCGACCCCCGATGCTGCCGAGCTCCGCGCGTGCCTTCTCGGCCCACCCGGCCGCGCCGATCTCCTCGAACCCCGCAAGCGCCGATTCGATCGCCGCGCGCGCCGACCGCTTCTGCCGGGAACGCCTACGCGTGACGCCGAGCAGGAGGAGCGCCCTCGCTCGGCCGAACGGGTCGCCGACCTCCTCGTGGAGCGGGACCGCCTCCTCGAGCAGCACGATTCCAGCGGCGACGTCACCCTCGTTCGCCGCGACGAGCCCGCGGCACCGTCTGATCTCGGGAATCGCCCAGCGATATCCGAGCTTCCGGGCTTCCGATTCCCAGCCGTCGAGCAACGACAACGCCTCGGCAGGACGACCGACCTCGAGCAACGCTTCGACATGGTCGGCGAGGTGGATCGCGATCGAGCTGGAGAAGCCCGCAGCCTGCCGTTGCGCGTCGAAGGCCTCGAATCGCTCGAGGGCGCGCGCCGGCTCCCCTGTCCAGTGGTCGAGGATGCCGAGCAGCGCGAGCTGAGCGCGACCCGTGGACATCCCTCCTCGCACCTCGGCGTAGGCGTAGCCGCGCTCCGCGAGCTCTCGCGCGAGCTGCTCGTCTCCCTGGTAGGCAGCGGTGCGCGCGAGCGGGTGGTGCACAGCCGGCTCGTCCTGTTCCCGCCATGCGTACTGCAAGTTCAGCTCGCGCGACCGCTCCGCATGCTCGCGCGCAAGCTCCAGGCGGCCTGCCCTCTCCTCGACGAGCGCGAGGTACCAGAGAGCGTCTGCCACGCCGGGCTCGTCCCGATCTGCGAGCGAGCACAGCCTGTCGGTGAAGACGTGCCGTGCCTCGTCGATCCGCCCCGACCAAAGGAGGCAGTGGCCCCAGGCGCCGGTCGCATCGTCGATCGCGCGCGCGTCGCCGGAGCGTGCGGCAAGCTCCACCGCGCGTTGCGCCAGCGGAAACGACTCCGGCTCGCCCTGATTGAAGCGGACGACGGCGAGCGTCGCGAGCGAGCGGGCCGCGAGCGCGTCGTCTCCGAGCTGCTCACCGAGGCGGACGGCCTCGCGTGCGTGCTTTTCCGCGACAACCAGCTCCTCGCTGACGCGCGTGGTCAGCGCCAGCCGCTCGTGGATCAGGAGCGCGAGCTCCGGCCGGCCGCCCGACTCGCGTAAGGCTTCGCGGATGTACTCGACCGCCGCCTGGATCTCGCCGGCAACGTCCTCCAGGTCGCCCAGCAGCGCCAGCGCTTCTGCGCGTGCAGGCCCAGGACTCGCGTGCTCGAGGAGCTCGTGGGCGAGCACGAAACCGCGCTCTGCCAGCCCAGCCGCCAGGTAATCCCTCGCCGAGCGCACGACCCGGCGACGCCGATCGTCCTCCGCATCGGGCGGGGTGGCTCTCGCCGCCGCCTCGCCGAGCTCCGCCGCGACAGACGGCGCCCCGCGCGAGCGCGCGAGCTCCGCGGTGTCTTCCAGCAGGGTCGCGGTCTCGCCATCCGGCGCTTCCAGCGCCGCGGCGACGTGGCGAGCGCGGGCCACGGGCTCGTCGACCACGGTGGCGACAAGCCGGTGCGCACCGCGTCGTTCGGCATCCGTCGCCTCCGCGATCACGCCCGACGCGAGCAGGGGGTGCACGAACCGTACCTCCCCGTTCGCGTGCTCGAGCGCGTCTGCGGCGACGGCTGGAGCGAGTGTCGCGCCGGCGATCCCCGCGGCCTCGACGAGCTCCTGCGCGGGTGCGCCGATGATGGCGACGACGAGCAGCGCCGCCCTCGTCTCCTCCGGTAACGCGCGAAGCCGCTCGCCGACGAGGTGCTCGAGCGACTCCGGCACAGGGAGTGGCTGCGCAGGGTCGAGCGGTGCGGCCGCCGCGGCGAGCGCCCGGGCGAGCTCCAGGGCGAAGAAGGGGTTGCCGCCCGAGACCTCGTACAGGCGAAGCATCGTCGGACGCGGGAACGTGCGGCCTAGCCGGTCGCGAACGACGCCCTGGATCGCGCCGAGGCTGAGCGAGCCGACGGGCAGCCGCTCGATGCCTCCGGGGAGGGCACGCTCGAGCGCCGAGACCTGGTCGCGCCGCCGAGCGACGAGCACCCTGACGGGCTCACGGTCGAGCCGTCGCAGTGCATACGACAGCGCATCGGCCGACGACGAGTCGAGCCACTGGACGTCATCGACCGCAATCACGATCGCGCCGCGTTCCGCCAGCGCAGCCAGCACGCCGTGTACCGCGACCGCAAGTGCCCGCGGGTCTGCCGGCGACCCGTCACCGCCGTCGAGCAGGAGCGCCGCCTCGAGCGCCCGCCGACGCGGAGCCGACAGCTCCGGCAACACGTCGGGAGGGCAGGCCTCGAGAAGGTCGCCGAGCGCTGCATACGCAAGACCCTGCTCGGCCTCGGATGGTCGAGCAGAGAGCACGCGCAGCGACCGTTTCCGTGCGATCTCGACCCCGGCCTGCCAGAGCGTCGACTTGCCGATCCCGGCCTCGCCCTCGAGCACGACCGCGGCCGGCCTTGCGCCACCCTCTAGGCTCGCCCGCTCGAAGAAGGCGTGCAACGCGGCAACCTCGTCTTCCCTGCCGACGATCTCCACTGCCATCTGCCTATCCTGATCGTGACACGGAGCGGCCGTGATTGCGAGAGGCTGGATCGGGCGGCCGTTAGAGTCACCTGGATGGACACGCTCGCCCGAGCCTCGCTCACCGACTCCGAGCGGCGGGCGCTCGAACGTCTCGTGCCGCTGCTCGAGGAGGAGTTCGGCGACGCGCTGCACGCCGTCTGGCTCTACGGCTCGCGCGCGCGCGGAGAGCCGCCGCACGAGGAGTCGGACATCGACCTGCTGATCGTCGCCGACGATGCCTCGAACGACGGCGTCGGCCGCGCCTATCGGCGGGTCGACGAGGCAACGGCGGGCGAGGAGCTCGGCTTCATGCTCTTCTCACCGCGCGTCTACACACCGGAGTACGTCGCGAACCGGCGCGAGATCCGCTCCTTCTTCATCCAGGAGGTCGATCGCGACAAGATCGTCCTCTACGGAGAGCCATGAGCCCGCGCTCGGAAGAGTTCATGGCGATGGCGCTCGGTCAACTGGAAGCCGCGCGTTCCTCTCTGTCTGCGGGTTTCCCGTTCCAAGCCGTCAGCTCGGGGTACTACGCGTCGCTCAACGCAGCGCGGGCTGCGCTGAGCGAGGAGGAGCTCTACGCGAAGACGCACCGCGGCACGTGGGATCTCTTCCGGCAGACGTTCGTCGCGGCCGGCCGGTTCGAGGAGTCGCTCCTGACGGCGGCTCGGAAGACGCAGGCCGATCGCGAGGGCGTCGACTACGACGCCGAGCGGGTGTCGTCCGAGCGAGCGGAGGAGGTCGTCGAGATCGCCGACCGCTACGTCGCCGCCGTCCGTGAGCTCGTCGGCGACTGAGCTCCTCAGCGGCCGAGCAGGCCGAACGTGAGCCGGCGCAGCCTGGCCTTGCGGCGGGCGACGTACTCGTCCCACTCGCGCAAGCGCGCCTCTCGCCGGGCGACCATTGCCCGGAACTTTCGGTCGTTCTCAGCCCAGCGAGCCTTCTGCTCCTCGTACTCCTGCCGCTCCTCAGGAGTCATCCTCTTCCTCTTCATCGTCGACCTCCAGTGCGATAAGCACGAGCTTCAACTTCTCGTCGATGTCCATCAGCTTCCAAATAATGCCATCGACCGTATGGCGATCAAGAGCCGGTTCCGATCGTCGCCACGCTCGTCGTCGCGGCTCACGGTTCGAGCCCGCAAGATGGCTGTTTCGTCCTACGCAGGTGCGGACGCGGCCGTCTCTGCCCGCTCGAACGCGAGCTCCCCGTTCTGTGCGTCGACGCGGATCGTGTCGCCTTCGCCGAACTCGCCCTCGAGGAGCTGGAGCGCGAGCGGGTTCTCGACGAGCCGCTGGATCGCGCGCTTCAGCGGCCTCGCGCCGTAGGTCGGGTCCCAGCCCACCTCGGCCAGGAGCTCCTTCGCGGCGTCGGTGAGCTCGAGACCCAGGCCGCGCTCGGCGAGCCGCTCGCGCAGGCGGGCGAGTTGGAGCTCCGCGATCTCGCCGAGCTCGTCCTTCCCGAGCGCCTCGAACTGGACGATCTCGTCGATCCGGTTCAGGAACTCGGGCCGGAAGTGCTCCCGCATCTGCTCGGCCGAGCGGATGTTCGAGGTCATGATCAGGACCGTGTTGCGGAAGTCGACCGTGCGACCCTGGCCGTCGGTGAGGCGGCCGTCGTCGAGCACCTGCAGGAGCACGTCGAAGACCTCGGAGTGCGCTTTCTCGATCTCGTCGAGGAGGACGACCGAGTACGGCCGCCGGCGGACGGCCTCGGTGAGCTGGCCGCCCTCGTCGTAACCGACGTAGCCGGGCGGCGCGCCGACCAGGCGCGAGACGGTGTGCCGCTCCTGATACTCGGACATGTCGATCCGGATCATGGCCCGCTCGTCGTCGAACATGAACTCGGCGAGGGCGCGGGCGAGCTCGGTCTTGCCGACTCCGGTCGGGCCGAGGAAAACGAACGAGCCGATCGGCCGGTCGTGGTCCTGGAGCCCGGAGCGCGCGCGGCGGAGCGCGTTCGAGACCGCCTCGACGGCCGCGTGCTGGCCGATCACGCGCCGGTGCAGCCGCTCCTCCATGTGGATCAGCTTCTCCGTCTCTCCCTCGAGGAGGCGCGAGACGGGAATCCCGGTCCACGAGCCGACGACGCCGGCGATGTCGTCTTCGTCGACTTCCTCCTTCACCATCGGATCGCTGGGCGCCTCGCGCTCGGCGAGCTCCTTCTCGAGCGCGGGCAGCTCGCCGTAGCGGATCTCGGCGACGCGCTGGAGGTCGCCGGCGCGCTCGGCCCGCTCGGCCTCCATCCGGAGCTCGTCGATCCGGCTCGTGATCTCGCCGATCCGGTCGAGCGCGCCCTTCTCCTCGGCCCAGCGCGCAGCGAGGCCGTCGCGGCGCTCCTTCGCGTCGGCCAGCGCGCGCTCGACCGGCTCGCGGACGTCCCCGGACTCCTTGCCCATGGCGGCGAGCTCGATCTCGAGCTGGCGGACGGCGCGGTCAGCCTGGTCGAGCTCGAGCGGCGAGCTCTCGATCTCCAGCTTGAGGCGCGACGCGGCCTCGTCGATCAGGTCGATCGCCTTGTCGGGAAGCTGGCGGTCGGCGATGTAGCGATCGGAGAGGACGGCCGCGGCGACGAGCGCGGCGTCGCGGATCCGGACGCGATGGTGCGACTCGTACTTCTCCTTCAGCCCGCGCAGGATCGCGATCGTGTCCGCGACGGACGGCTCGCCGACGAAGACCGGCTGGAAGCGCCGCTCGAGTGCCGCGTCCTTCTCGATGTGCTTGCGGTACTCGTCGAGCGTGGTCGCGCCCACACAGCGGAGCTCGCCGCGCGCGAGCATCGGCTTTAGCAGGTTCGCAGCGTCGACGGCACCCTCGGCCGCGCCCGCGCCGACGATCGTGTGCAGCTCGTCGATGAAGAGGACGATCCGCCCTTCCGCATTCGCGATCTCGGCGAGCACCGCCTTCAGCCGCTCCTCGAACTCGCCGCGGTACTTCGCCCCGGCGAGGAGCGCGCCGACGTCGAGCGCCCAGACGCGTTTTCCCTTCAGGCTCTCGGGCACGTCGCCGGCGACGATCCGCTGCGCGAGCCCCTCCGCGATCGCGGTCTTGCCGACACCTGGCTCGCCGATCAGGACGGGGTTGTTCTTCGTCCGCCGCGAGAGAACCTGGATCACGCGCCGGATCTCCTCGTCGCGCCCGATCACCGGGTCGAGCTTGCCGCTCTCGGCCGCTTCGGTCAGGTCGCGCCCGAACTTGGAAAGCGCCTGATAGGTGCCTTCGGGATCCTGGCTCGTGACCCGCCGGCCGCCGCGAACCTCGTCGATCCGCGCGAGCAGCTCGTCGCGCGGGACGACGTCGAGCGCCAGTAGCAGGTGCTCGGTCGAGACGTACTCGTCCTCGAGCTTGCGCATCTCCTCGAAGGCGCGGTCGAGCACGCGCGTGAAGGCGGCGCCGGCGCTGGGCCGGCCCGAGCTGCCGTGCGCCGTCGGCTTCGCGGCGAGCTTCGCGTTCGTCTCGGCCTGGAGCGCGACCGCGTCCGGAACGAGCTGCGCGGGCAGCTCCTGGTCGAGCAGCGAGAGCAGGAGGTGCTCCAGGTAGAGCTCGGGGTGGGAATGGCGCCGCGCGAGCTCCTGGGCTGCCGCCACCGCCTCCTGCGACTTGACGGTGAGCTTGGTGAAGTCCATCAGGGCCTCCGGGCAGGCTGGCTCGGGCGATAGAGGACGATCTCGCGCCTGTAAGAACGGTGCACCGTGGAGATCTCGTCGCGGAGCTCGCGCTCGAGCCGCGCCGCGCGGGCCTGCGCCTTGCGCAGCTCGTCCTCGAGGCGGAGCACGTGCTCGACGCCCGCGAGGTTGAGCCCGAGCTCTGTGGTCAGCCGCTGGATCACGCGCAACCGCTCGAGGTCGGCCTCCGAGTAGAGGCGCGTGTTGCCGGCGGTCCGCTGCGGCCGCACGAGCCCCTTCGTCTCGTAGAGGCGCAAGGTCTGCTGGTGCATTCCGACGAGCTCGGCGGCGACGCTGATCATGTAGCGCGGATGGTTGTCGATCATCCGCTCACCTTCCGCAACTCCTCGAGCGCCTGCTTCTCCGCCTTCGAGAGCTTCTGCGGCACCGTGAGCCGCAGGCGCGCGAGCAGGTCGCCCTTGCCGCCGCCCTTCAGCCTCGGGGCGCCGCGGCCCTTGACCTTCAGCAGCTTCCCGGGCTGCGAGCCAGCGGGAATCTTGAGTGAGATCGGGCCCTCGGGCGTCGCAACCTCGATCCTCGCGCCGAGGGCAGCGTCGGCGTAGCTCACGGGTACGTCGACGACGAGATCGTCGCCACGGCGCTCGTACAACGGCGATGCGGCAACGCGCGCCACGACGTACAGATCGCCGGCAGGTCCGCCGCCGCGGCCGGGCTCGCCACGGCCCTTGAGCCGGATCCGCGTGCCGTCCTTTGCACCCGCCGGAATCTTCACCTGGTAGGTCTTCTGCACGCGCTCGCGGCCCGAGCCGCGGCACGTCTTGCAGGGGTGCTCGACGATCGTTCCGTTGCCACGGCAGCGCGGGCACGGCTTCGAGAGTGCGAAGAGCCCGTGCGAGTCGGACGTGATCCCGCGGCCGTTGCAGACCGGGCAGACGATCGGCGCCGTGCCGGGCTCGGCGCCCGAGCCGCCACAGGTGTGGCAGGCCGTCTCCACGTTCGCCCGCACCGGCACCTGCACACCCGCGAGCGCGTCCTCGAAGGAGATGTGGACCTCGGTCTGTAGATCAGACCCACCCTCGGGCTGCGGCCCCCGCCTCGCTCCGCCGCCTCGCCCGGCGCCGCCGCCGAACATCCCGCCGAAGAGGTCGCTGAGATCGAAGTCCTGGAACTGCGCCCCCGCGGGCCCGCCCGCTCCGCCGCGCCCATTCGTCGAGCCGAACGTGTCGTACTGCTTGCGCTTCTCGGGGTCCGAGAGCACGTCGTAGGCGCCCTGGATCTCCTTGAACCGGACCTCGTCGCCCCCGCTCGCGTCCGGATGGTGCGCCCGCGCGAGCTTGCGATAGGCCTTCTTGATCTCGTCCGCAGAAGCGTTCTTCGGAACGCCGAGGGTGTCGTACGGATTGCTCATTCGCTGACTATCACCCGGGTCGGACGCAGAACGCGGTCGCCGAGGCGGTAGCCCTTCTGCAGCACCTGGAGCACGGTGCCCGGCTCGGCGCCTTCGCCCGGCTGGGAGAGCAGCGCCTCGTGCACGTGTGGATCGAAAGCTCCGTCGGCCGGGATCTCGGAGAGCCCGTTTCGCTCGACCAGCTTCGCCAGCGACCGGTGGACAAGCTGGACGCCCTCCTCGAGCTGGGCTTCCTCGTGCGCGGCGGCCGCCTCGAGCGCCCGCTCGAGATCGTCGAGCACGGGCAGGAGCTCGCTCAGGAGCCGCTCGTTCGCGCGGGCCGTCACCTCGACGTACTCGCGCGCGACGCGCTTTCTGTAGTTGTCGAAGTCGGCCGCGAGACGGAGATAGGAGTCGTCAGGCGGAGCCGGGGCGGATTCGTCCGCCGCCGGCTCCTCCTCGACGAGCTCGTCCTCCTCGACGACCTCTTCCCCGATCTGACGATCCGCGTCGCTCATTTGCCAACCTCCGGTTGGACGGTCACGAGGTCTTGGCCTCCTTGGCCTCCTCCTCATCGACCACCTCGTAGTCGGCGTCTTCGATCACCTCGTCCGAATCGGCCGCAGCGCCGTTTCCGTCACCGGAAGCGGACGCCTGCTGCTCGGCGGACGCCTGTGAGTAGAGCGCGTCCGCAAGCGGCCGCGACGCCTCGTTCAGCGCCTCGGTCTTCGCCTGGATCTCGGCCACGTCGGTGGACTCGAGCGCGGAGCGAAGCTCCATGATCCGCCCCTCGATCGTCGCCGCGTCCGACTCCTCCAGCTTCTCGCGGTGCTCCTTCAGCGACCGCTCGGTCTGGTAGGCGAGGTTCTCGGCGACGTTGCGGGTGTCGGCGAGCTCGCGCAGGCGGTGCGCCTCGTCGGCGTGCGCCTCCGCCTCGGAGACCATCCGCTGCACCTCGTCCTCGGAGAGGCCCGAGCCGCCCTCGATCTTGATCTGCTGCTCGTTGCCGGTGCCGTGGTCCTTCGCGGTCACGTGGATGATCCCGTTCGCGTCGATGTCGAAGCTGACCTCGATCTGCGGCATCCCCCGCATCGCCGGGGGGATCCCGACGAGCTGGAACTTGCCGAGCGTCTTGTTGTAGGTCGCCATCTCCGACTCACCCTGGAGGACGTGGATCTCGACCGACGGCTGGTTGTCCTCGGCCGTCGAGAAGGTTTCCGCCTTGCGAGTCGGGATCGTCGTATTGCGGTCGATCAGCTTCGCGAAGACGCCGCCCTTCGTCTCGATTCCGAGCGAGAGCGGGGTGACGTCGAGCAGGAGCACGTCTTTGACCTCACCCTTCAGCACGCCCGCCTGGATCGCGGCGCCGACGGCGACGACCTCGTCCGGGTTGACGCCCTTGTGCGGGTCCTTGCCGAGGATCTCCTTGACCTTCTCCTGCACGGCCGGCATCCGGGTCATCCCGCCGACGAGGACGACGTGCTCGATCTTCGAGGCGTCGAGGCCAGCATCGGCGAGTGCCGCCTTGGTCGGGCCGACCGTCCGCTCGACGAGGTCGGCGGTGATCTCGCCGAGCTTCGCGCGGGTGAGCTGGAGGTCGAGGTGCTTCGGGCCGTCCTGTGTTGCGGTCACGAACGGCAGGTTGATCTGCGTCGTCATCGTCGAGGAGAGCTCGATCTTCGCCTTCTCGGCGGCCTCGTAGAGCCGCTGCAGCGCCATCTTGTCGGCGGCGAGGTCGATCCCCTGGTCGCGCTTGAACTCCGCGACCATCCAGTCGACGATCGCCTTGTCGAAGTTGTCGCCGCCGAGGTGGTTGTCCCCGTTCGTCGACTTGACCTCGAAGACGCCGTCGCCGAGCTCGAGCACCGAAACGTCGAACGTGCCGCCGCCGAGGTCGAAGACGAGGATCGTCTGGTCGCCGCCCTCCTTGTCGAGCCCGTAGGCGAGCGCGGCCGCGGTGGGCTCGTTGACGATCCGGAGGACGTTCAGCCCGGCGATCTTGCCGGCGTCCTTCGTCGCCTCGCGCTGGGCGTTGTTGAAGTACGCAGGGACGGTGATCACGGCATCCGAGACCGGCTCGCCGAGGTACGCCTCCGCGTCGGTCTTCAGCTTCTGGAGGATCATCGCGCTGATCTCGGGCGGGGCATATTCGGCGCCGTCGACCTCGACGCGCGCGTCGCCGTTGTCGCCCTTCGCGACCTCGTAGGGGACGATCGTCATCTCCTCCGAGACCTCGTCCCACTTGCGGCCCATGAAGCGCTTGATCGAGAAGATCGTCGCCTGCGGGTTCGTCACCTGCTGGCGCTTTGCGGGCGCTCCGACAAGCCGCTGACCGTCCTTCGTGAACGCGACGACGGACGGCGTCGTGCGCCCGCCCTCGGCGTTCGGGATCACGGTCGGCTCGCCGCCCTCGAGCACCGCCATGCAGCTGTTGGTCGTGCCGAGGTCGATTCCGATGGTCTTCGCCATGCCTGTGACTCCTTTGTGTTCGTCGAAACGCTAAGAAAATCTGAGCGTCACGGTAGCAGATCATGATGATCATGGCGGCAAGCGAACTCCTTGTGTTGCAACAACACAAAGGTCGGTCGAACCAGCAGCGGTTGGGTGACGAGGGCGCTTGTGTTGTTCCAACACAAGCGCTCACTCAGCGGAAGACGCCGATGAGGGCGCCGCCCGCGACGACGAGCCCGGCGCCGGCGGCGAGGCGCGGGCCGACGAGCTCGTGGCGGCGCAGGAGCAGGGCCGAGAGGCCGACGCCCCACAGTGATTCGGTCGCAACGAGCGGAGAGACGACGGTGACGCGTCCCCGGTAGTACGCCTCGAAGAGGCAGACGTAGGAGAGGCCGAAGCACACGCCGGCCGGCACGAACGTGAGCAGGCCGCGCGTCGGCAACCGCCGCCGCGTCGCCAGGACGTAGAGGCCGATGACGGCTCCGCCCGCGCCGAGCGTGGCCGCCGCGGCCAGCGCCGGCGCGACGTCCGTTTCGAGCGAGAGGTGCCGCACGAGGTTGTCGCGCGCCGCGAAGACGATGGTGGCTGCCAGCGCAAGCGCCAGTCCGATCCGGCGCACATGCGCGGGCCGATCCCGCTCCCCGACGAGCAGGAAGCCACCGACGACGATTAGGAGCGCGCCCGCGACGAGGCCCGCGTGGAGCGGCTCGCCGAGGAGGACGAGCGCGATCGCGACGGAGAAGAGCGGCGCTGTCCCGACGGTCACCGAAGTCCGCGAGGGACCGGCGTCGCGGACCGCGAGCGTGAACAGGAGCTGCGAGAGCCCCGGCCCGAGCAGTCCTGCGAGCAGGAACGGCCAGATCCCACTGAGCTCGCGCGACTGAAGGGCGACGAAGGGCAGCGTCACGGCGAGCGCAGGCAGGACGGTCAGGAGCGCACCGACCTCTGCATCCGGCGCCCGCGCGAGCGCGAAGCGGAGCGCCACCGTCATCACTCCGAAGAGTGCGGCCGAGGCCAGCGCGAGCACGACCGCGTCCACCAGTTGAACCTACAGCCAGTAAGGTCCGCCGCCGTGAACGACCCCCGGATCAGGCAGCTCGCCGAGCTGCTGGTCAACCGCAGCCTCGACGTCCAGCCGGGGTGGCAGGTCGTGATTCGGACGACGCCTCTCGCCCGTCCGCTCCTGACAGAGGTCGCGAAGGCGGTGGCCCGTCGCGAAGCCTACGCACTCGTCCGGATGACCTGGAACGAGCGCTCGCGGGTCGACCTCGACTGGGCGCGCGAGGCGCCGCTCGAGCTGCTCGCGAAGCTGCCGGCGATCGAGGCGTACTCGGTGGAGCACGAGGACGCGCGCCTGACGATCCTCGCGCCCGAGGATCTCCACGCCGGAGCCGACCTAGAACCCGAGCGACGTCGGCTGATGCAGCGCTCCCAGGAGCGCTCCGCCGAACGCGGCCGGACGCTCGACGTCCGCTGGGCCGTGACGCAGTTCCCGACCGAGGCGTCGGCGCAGGAGGCGGGAATGACGCTGGCTCAGTTCGAGGACTATGTCTACGGCGCCTGCTTGCGCGACTGGGATGCCGAGCACGAGCGGATGCGCCGCTACGCCGAGCGCTTCGATGGGGCGAACGAGGTGCGAATCGTCGGCCGGGAAACGGATCTGACGCTCTCGATCGAGGGACGGGAGGCGACGATCGACCACGGCCTTCGCAACATGCCCGCCGGCGAGTTCTTCTTCGGGCCGGTCGAAGACTCGGCCGAGGGCGTTGTCACCTTCGCCGAGTTCCCCTCGATCTATCAGGGCCGCGATGTCGCAGGCGCGCGGCTCGTGTTCGAAGGCGGCGCGATCGTCGATGCGAGCGCCGAGGAAGGGGACGATGCGCTACTTGCCGCACTCGACACCGACGAGGGCGCGCGGCGACTCGGCGAGCTCGGGATCGGCTGCAACCCCGGGATCACGAAGCACATGCGGAACACGCTCTTCGACGAGAAGATCGACGGGACGATCCACCTCGCGGTCGGCGCGAGCTACACCTTCACCGGCGCGACGAACAAGAGCGCGATCCACTGGGATCTCGTCAAGGATCTGCGCTCGGGCGGCGAGCTCTGGTGCGACGGCGAGCTCGTCCAGCGCGACGGGCGCTGGCTCATCTGACGACGAGCCTCCTTAGCGTCCGCCCCGCCTCGGGCTCGGCGACGACGATTCCGGCCATGATCACGGCACAGCCCGCCCAGCCGATCGCGCCGAGCCGGTCGCCGGCGAGCCAGAAGCCGAAGACGCCGGCGAAGACCGGCTCCATCGCAAAGGCGAGCGCGGTACGCGTCGCGCTCGTGCGCCGCTGCGCCCACGTCTGGACGAGGAAGCCGAGCGCGCTCGCGAAGATCCCCGTGACGAGCAGCGCGCCCCAGACCGTCCAGCCGCTCGGCACCTCGATCTGCCCGGCCGCCACCGCGACGAGCGCGAAGCCGCCGAACGCCGCGAGCATCTCCGCCTGCGTGAACGCAATCGCGTCGTAGCGCGGCGCGTAGCGCTCCAGCAGCACGATCTGGAGCGAGTACGCGGCGGAGCCCGCGAGCACCAGCGCGTCGCCGACCGGATCGCCGGCGCCGACTCCGGAGAGGAGGCCGAGGCCGACCAGCGCCAGGCCGACGCCGAGCCAGACGACCGCCGCCACGCGGGTCCGAAAGAGGAGCAGCGCGAGGAGCGGCGTGAAGACGACATAGAGACCCGTGATGAAGCCGGCGCTCGAGACGGTCGTCCGCTCGAGCCCGGCGGTCTGGAGCGCGTAGCCCGAAGCCAGCAGGAGCCCGAGTGCGGCTCCGGCGACGGTGCCGCTGCGACCGAGCGAGCGCAACCTCGGCGCGGCCGGCACCGCGAGCACGAGGCTCGCGATCGCGAAGCGAACGGCGAGGAACGCGAAGAGCGGATAGATCGCGACCGCGTCCTTCACCTGCACGAACGTGAGCCCCCAGACGGCCGTGACGGCGACGAGGGCGAGCAACGCAGGCACCGGGCGAGGCTACCTCCCGTCCGCAAGGGTCATGTCCGAGGGGACAGTCCCCCGGCGCGTCCCCACGACACGTATCCGAGGGACTGTTCCCTCCACACGTCCGCTTCGGCCACGGCCGGGGCCAGCCCCCGGACGCGTCCGAATAGATGGGTTGCAATACTCGCCGCATGCGCGTCTGCCTGATGATCGAGGGCCAGGAGGGAGTGTCGTGGGAGGAGTGGGTCGCGCTCGGGCGGGCCGCTGAGGAGAGCGGGCTCGAGGGGCTCTTCCGCTCGGATCACTACGCGGGACTGATGGGCGACGAGAGGCGCGGCTCGCTCGACGCCTGGACGCAGATCGCCGCACTCGCGGCACGTACGAGCCGCATCCGGCTCGGCACGCTCGTCACGCCGGTCACCTTCCGTCACCCCGCGCTGCTCGCGAAAGCAGTCGTGACCGCCGACCACGTTTCCGGCGGCAGGGTGGAGCTCGGAATCGGCGCCGGCTGGAACGTCCGCGAGCACGAGGCGTACGGCTTCCCGTTCCCGGATCTTCCCGAGCGCCTGGAGCGGCTCGAGGAGCAACTCGAGCTCGTCGTGCGCCAGTGGACGGAGGACGAGGTGACCCACGACGGGCGCCACTACCGCCTCGACGCGCTCGACGCACTGCCGAAGCCCGTGCAGCGGCCACGGCCGCCGGTGATCGTGGGCGGGGCCGCGAAGCCCCGAACGGCTCGCCTCGCCGCGCGGTTCGCCGACGAGTACAACACGCCGTTCGCAACCGTCGAGCAGTGCCGCGAGCGACGCGCGCGGATCGTCGAGGCGTGCGCGGAGGTGGATCGTGCACCGCTCGTCTTCTCTCTGATGACCGGCTGTGTCGTGGCCGCCGACCGCATCGAGCTTCGTCAGCGCGTGCTACGGCTGATGGAGCGGATGCGAGTCGAGGGCGACCCGGACGACTTCGTGCGCGAGCGCGCCGACCCGATGGTGCTCGGCACGGTGGATGAAGTGATCGCACGTCTGCGCGAGCTCGAGGCGGCCGGAGTCGAACGGGTCTTCCTCCAACACCTCGCCCATGACGACATCGAGATGGTGCGACTGCTCGGAGCCGAGGTGGTGCCGGCCCTGGCGTCAGCCTAGGCAGCCGAATCCGGCTCGCGGTCGTCAGGGTCGATGTCGACCGGCGCGTCGTTGCCCTCGTCGATCCGGCGCTGGGTCGGATTCCGGCCCGACGAGTCGATCGCCTCCTCGCCGCTCTGGAAGCGCTCGTCGTCGTTGCCGCGATCCCGCTCCTGGTCGTCCATTCCGGTTCCTCTCGTGGCGAGGGCGCCCAGGATTGGGCGCCCTCGATCCGTTCGATCTGTTCCCTAGATCCGTTTGTCGACCGCGTCCTTGGCGTCGCCGGCCGCGTCCTTGACCTTGTCGGCTACGTCCGAGGCGCTGTCCTTGGCCTTGCCCCACGAGCTCTGAGCCTGACCCTCCTTCTCGCGCTCCTCGTCGCCGGTCAGCTTGCCTTCGGTCTCCTTGAGGTTGCCCTCGATGCGATCGGAGTCCATCTGTGCCCCTTTCCTCGGTGATGCCCGGATCGTGCCCCCTGCGGGGTACTCTCAATCCCATGCACGCCCCTGAGGTAACGACGGACACGTTCGGTCGGCCGCTCCGCGACCTGCGGATCTCGGTCACGGATCGCTGCAACTTCCGCTGCGTCTACTGCATGCCGAAGGAGGTCTTCGGACGCGACTACCGCTTCCTCGACCGCAAGGAGCTGCTCACGTTCGAGGAGCTCGAGCGCCTTGCTCGGGTCTTCGTCGGGCGAGGCGTCGAGAAGATCCGGATCACTGGCGGCGAGCCGCTGCTGCGCCGCGATCTCGAGCGTCTGCTCGCTTCACTCGCGGCGCTCGACGTCGATCTCACGCTGACGACGAACGGAACGCTCCTGCCCCAGAAGGCGAGCCTGCTCGCGGACGCCGGCCTGCGCCGGGTCACGGTCAGCCTCGACTCGCTCGACGACGAGGCCTTTCGTGCACTCAACGACGTGGACTTCCCGGTTCGACGCGTGCTCGAGGGGATCGAGGCCGCTGCTGCCGCCGGCCTGCCGGTGAAGGTGAACGCGGTCATCAAGCGCGGCGTCAACGAGGGCTCGATCCTCGAGCTGGCGCGCCACTTCAAGGAGACGTCGCACACGCTGCGCTTCATCGAGTACATGGACGTCGGCCACACGAACGGCTGGCGTCTCGACGATGTCGTCCCCGCTGCCGAGATCGTGCGCACGCTCGACGAGGTCTATCCACTCGAGCCGGTCGAGCCGTCCTACCGGGGCGAGGTCGCGCGCCGCTGGCGCTACCTCGACGGGTCGGGCGAGATCGGCGTGATCGCCTCCGTCACGCAGCCTTTTTGCGGTGACTGCACCCGCGCCAGGATCACAGCCGACGGCCGCCTCTTCACCTGCCTCTTCGGGCTTCGCGGCCACGACCTGCGCGCCCTCGTGCGCGGGGGCGCGACCGACGAGGAGCTCGACGAGGCGATCGGCGGCGTCTGGGCACTTCGCGGCGACCGCTACTCGGAGATCCGGTCGGAGCGCACTCTCGACCTGCCCAAGGTCGAGATGAGCGCGATCGGCGGCTGATCCCGCCGCGCTCCCCGGTAGAATCGTCCGCCTGATGTCGGCGTACTTTGAAGCGTCAACACGCCGCCTTCCGCGCGGCTGGACACATTTCCTGCTCCAGTTCGCGATCTGGATCGGCTTCTACGTCGTCTACCAGATCGCGCGCGGCGCGGCCGATCAGAGCGTCACCCAAGCGTTCGAGAACGGCCAGTGGGTGATCGACTTCCAGCGCAGCCTCGACTCGATGATCGAGCTGCCGCTCCAGAGGCTCGTCGAGAGCTCGTCGCTCCTGATCCAGGTGACCTCGTACACGTACTGGCTCTCCCAGTTCGCCGTCGTCGGGTTCGCCTTGCTCTACGTCTACTTCCGGGCGCACGAGCGCTTCTTCCGCTTTCGGAACACGCTGATCGTCGCCAACCTGATCGGCCTCGTCGGCTACGTCACCTTTCCGACGGCGCCGCCGCGGATGTTCCCGCAGGCCGGTTTCACCGACACCCTGGCCCACCACGCGGCGGTGACGCACGACTCGAGTCTCATTCAGTTCTCGGCGAACCCTTACGCGGCGATGCCGAGTCTCCATTCGTGCGACGCGCTGATCGTCGGAGTCGTGATGGCGCTCGTCGTGCGCTCGCGCTTCGCGAAGGCGCTCTGGCTCGCGTGGCCCGCGTGGGTCTGGTTCAGCGTGATGGCGACGGGCAACCACTTCTGGCTCGACATCGCCGCGGGGATCGCGGTCGCCGCGGTCGCGGCGGCGATCGTCTATCGCCGTCGCTTCTTGCCGCGGTGAGCATCAAGGAGGCGTACACGACAGGGGCGCGGGGAATCGCGTTGCGCTCGATGACGGGACTCGCCCGAACTCGCGTGACGCCGAACATGCTCACCGCGGCCGGCGTGTCGCTCTGCGCGGTCGGCGCCGTGCTCGTCTACTTCGAGTACCGCGACGAGCTGCTCTTCTTCTGGGCGGGCGCCGCCGCGTTCGTCGTCGGCTCGGTGCTCGACATCCTCGACGGCGCGCTCGCCCGGGCCGGCGGCAAGCAGACCCCGTTCGGCGGTTTCCTCGACTCGACGCTCGACCGCGTCGGCGAGGGCCTGATGCTCGGCGCAGTCGGGCTCGTCTTCATGCGGGACGACCACGAGATCGCGCTCGCGCTGACGATCGCCGCGATCGGCGGCTCGTTTCTCGTCCCCTACGCGCGGGCGAAGGCCGAGGGGCTCGGGATCAAGGGAGATGTGGGAATCGGCTCGCGCGCCGAGCGCGTAACGGTGATCTCCGCAGGCCTGATCCTGGCTCCCTGGGGTGTGCTGCCGTGGGCGATCGGAGTGCTCGCCGCGACGGCGTGGGTGACGGTGCTGCAGCGGATCCTGCACGTCCGCCGCGAGCTGAACGCCGACTGAGTGCGAGGGAACTCCGGATCCTCGCCGTGGCGCGGCGGCTCCGCCTCGAGCGGAGGGAGGAGCGGCCGGACGCGCAGCTCTCCCTCGAACGGGAACGCATCCCACTCGTGGACGGGCGGCATCGGCAGGCGACCCTCCGCGTCCGCCTCCGCGAGCGCCCGCTCGTAGATCTCCTCCGCGCTCTCCGCCACGCTCGGAGCCTAACCCGATCCGGTCATCGCAGATGCGCTATAGTGCTAGCAGATTGGCTGCTAGCACTTCATCCCGCACCGGCGTTCTCGTTCGGATGCCGCCCCAGCTCAAGCGGGCGCTCGTGCGTGAGGTCGCCCGCCGCTACTCCACTCTGAACGACGTCGCCGTCGCTCTCCTCGCCGAGCGCTTCGGCATTCCCTTCGTACCGAGCGGCCGTCGTCGCAAGGCGATCCCCGGCGCGGCCGGCGCGGTCCTGCTGCGAATGCCGCCCGAGCTCCGCCGCGAGCTCAAGGACGCTTCCAGCCGACGCAAGCTCAATGTCAACGACCTCGTCCTCCTCACGCTCTCCGAGGCGCTCGAGATCCCCTTCGCATCCAACAACCAGACTGGCAATCGAAAGGACACGCTCATGGCCTCCACCAACGGATCGACGAACGGACAGGTTCGCTCGAAGGACAAGGTCCGCGTCGCGATCGTCGGCGTCGGCAACTGCGCCAACTCGCTGCTCCAAGGCGTCGAGTACTACAAGGACGCCGACGACGAGAAGTTCGTCCCGGGCCTCATGCACGTCAACCTCGGCGGCTACCACATTCGCGACATCGAGTTCACGGCCGCCTTCGACGTGACCACGGACAAGGTCGGCAAGGACCTCGCCGACGCCATTTGGAGTCACCCCAACGACACGATCAAGTTCGCCGACGTCAAGAAGACCGGGATCACCGTCGGCCGCGGGATGACTCACGACGGGCTCGGCAAGTACATCTCCGAGGTCGTGACCAAGGCGCCCGGCGAGACCGACGACATCGTCGGGATCCTCCAGGAGACGAAGACCGACGTCGTCGTCAGCTACCTGCCCGTCGGCTCCGAGATGGCGGCGAAGTGGTACGCCGAGCAGTGCCTCGAGGCGGGCGTCGCGCTCGTCAATTGCATGCCGGTCTTCATCGCCCGCGAGAACTACTGGCAGAAGCGCTTCGAGGAGAAGGGCCTGCCGATCATCGGCGACGACATCAAGTCGCAGGTCGGCGCCACGATCACCCACCGCGTGCTCACGAGCCTCTTCCGCGAGCGCGGCGTCCACCTCGACCGGACGATGCAGCTGAACGTCGGCGGCAACTCCGACTTCCTCAACATGCTCGAGCGCAGCCGCCTCGAGTCGAAGAAGATCTCGAAGACGAACGCCGTCACCTCGATGCTCGACTACGACATGGGCGAGGGCAACGTCCACGTCGGCCCCTCCGACCACGTGCCGTGGCTGACCGACCGCAAGTGGGCCTACATCCGGATGGAGGGCTCGTCGTTCGGCGACGTGCCGCTGAACATGGAGCTGAAGCTCGAGGTCTGGGACTCGCCGAACTCGGCCGGGATCGTGATCGACGCAGTCCGGCTCGCGAAGCTCGCGCTGAACAACGGGATCGCCGGTGCGCTCGAGGGCCCGTCGAGCTACCTGATGAAGTCGCCGCCCGTTCAGATCGTGGACGATGAGGCGTACGCGGCGACTGAAAGGTTCATCGCCCAGAATGCGCGCACCGCTAAGACAAGTCAAACAACGGCCTCTTCGGCCGCCTGAGGCATCACCGGGGCGTCACGAGGACGGCGCTTTCGCGCCTTGGCGCCGTCCTCGTGCCACCAGACGCTCTGTTTCGCGAGGCATCGCGAGAGAGCTGGCACCTGTGGCATTCGTGGCGTTCCGAGTGTGTCACGAATGAACTAGTGGCGTCGAGGGGTTCGCGTTATTAACATGAAAGGCTGATTTGTATAATAACTAGCGGCCATCAGCCTCCACGCTAAGCGTCGCGTAAACAAGTGCACCCCATGTCATCAGGTAGCTCCCGCGCAGGTTCCTACGTTCGTCAACCCGGTGGCTTTCGGGCATTCGTTCCTGCTCCGCTCCCTCCATCGCCACGTGTCGCGATCGACGAGATGCAGCCTTTGCTCGGCCGAGCGATCCTCGCCGTTGGTCGTCTGGACGGCATCGCCCAGACTCTCCCCAGCGCGGATCTTTTCGTGGGGATGTACGTTCGGCGCGAGGCTGTCCTCAGCTCTCAGATCGAGGGCACCCGGAGCACCCTCGAGGATCTGCTCGCCGCCGAGCTCGAGCGGCCGCCACGAAGAGAAGCAGCGAGACGCGACGTCGACGAGGTCGTCAACTACGTCCGGGCGATGAACCATGGGCTCCGTCGGCTCAACGAGCTGCCGCTCTCGCTCCGACTGATCCGGGAGATCCACGACGAGCTGATGCGCGACGTACGCGGCGCGAATCGAACCCCCGGCCAGTTTCGGAGGGCTCAGACCTACATCGGCCCCGAGGGAATCGCGAACATCAGGGACGCGACGTTCGTACCACCGCCGTTGCCTGAGATGCACCAGGCACTGAGCAACTTCGAGCGATGGCTCCACGAGGAAGACGACATACCGGAGCTCGTTCGAGTCGGCGTAGCGCACGCTCAGTTCGAGACAATCCATCCCTTCCTCGACGGGAACGGTCGCGTGGGCCGACTGTTGATCACCTTCCTGCTCGTCCACCGCGGCCTCCTCCATCGACCGCTGCTCTACCTGAGCGTCTTCCTTCGCCGTTATCGTGCGGAGTACTACGACCGACTGATGGCGGTTCGGGATTCGGGCGACTGGGAGGGCTGGACACGCTTCTTCCTCCGGGGCGTTGCTGAGACCGCAGAAGAAGCAACAAACACCGTCAAGGCAATCCTCGAGCTGCGCGAGGATCACTCGAAGATCGTCAGCGACGAGAAACTCGGGATGAACGCCGTGCGTCTTCACGACCTCCTACTCGAACAGCCACGCATCACCGTCGGCATCGCGGCCGAGCAGCTGAATATCGCCTTCCCTACCGCGAACAAGCTGATTGACAGGTTCAACGAGCTCGGTCTGCTCAAGGAGATAACGGGCCGCCGGCGCAACCGCGTCTTCAACTACCAGTCTTATCTCGCGCTCTTCGAGGAACCTGGCACGGGCGACAGCACTCCCGTCCAGGCCACCGAGGCCGTGGCGCCAAGCTCTTCGAGTTGACCCATCCGTATGCATCAAGCTTCGAAGCGGTCATCGTGCCGCCCCCTCGTCGTCCCGGAGATCGATCACGTGCGTGTAGGTGTCGCCGGTGATCGACATGTCGGCGTCGCCGACGCGGTCGTGGACCTCGCGGAGGGACTCCTTGGAAGTGCCAGAGGGATGCCCGGCGGGCGGAGGTCGTGGGGCTGTAGTTCGGGATCCCGGCGAGCATGCAGGCGCGGATCATGGATGCCCTGACACCAGCACCGCTCAGTCCGGGGAAGACGAGCCTGTCGGGCGTCCGGTCTTCGAGGGGGAGTAGCAGCTCGGGCTCGTCCATGAGCAGGCGCGGGACCTGCGCCCAACGCTGGCCGGCGGTGCCGCCCCTCGTGCGGGCGACCGAGACTCGAAGCTGCGCGTCCGCCGAGTTGACCTTGCCCCAGGTGAGCTCGGAGAGCTCGCTGATGCGGAGCGCGGTCGCCTCGAGAATCCTGATGAAGAGCCGATATCTCGGGAGCACGCTGGCCGCGATCGTTCGGAACTCCTTGCCGGTTGGTGGCCGCGGCTCTTCTCTCGTCTGCCGCGGGAGCTTCACGCTCCGGTGGCGGCCGGGGTTGCCGCTCGGGATCTCGATGAAATCGAGCAGCTGGCGGAGCGTGCCGGTGAAGCTGAGAACGGAGCTTGGCTTCAGCTCGCGCGCCTGCGCGGCGATCCACTCCTACACGTCCGTCGGCGTGACCGTGAGCGGATCGCGCTCCCCGAACGTCGGGCCGATCTTCCAGTGCTTGCGGTAGCCCTCGATCGTCTTCGGGTGGACATCGACCCGGCTCTCGACAAACGCCTCGAACCACTCAGTGCCAGCTTGTCGAGCGTTTCGGAGGTCGCCAGCTCCTGCGGCTCGTAGATTGCCCTGCCGTCGGCGTTGGGCAGCCCGCGTCTGGGCGAGCCGCTGCGCGACGAGCAGCCGCAGAACGACGGCGAGGGCGTCCTCGGGCGTGCTGCTGGCGGCGAGGCGCGGCCACGTCGAGCAACGCGCTCGCCCTCGGTGCCTTTCCGGACCGTCTCACCTTGCGCCTGACAAGCAGCCGCATCAGGCGGAGCGCGTCGGGCCGCTCGAGCAGCCCGCGTCGCGAGGCCGCCGACGAGCGCGGGCGGCGAGTCGCTCCTCACGAGCTGGATCGCTCCCCACTGGATCGCTGCCCCACCTGCGGGGCGCAGGTCGTCCTCGATCCGGGCGAGGTGATCACGATTCTGTCACCCGCGTGCGACGGCGACCCGAGAGGAGCTGTCAGGATCGCGGGATGGACTTCCTCGAGCTCGGCTTCGCCGCGGTCTGTGTCGGGCTCGGTACGACGATCGTCCTCCTGCGCGAACGGCTCGGCGCCCAAGCTCGCGCTCAGGGCCACGGGGTGGCGCCGTTCGGCTACCTCGTGATCGGCGCGATCCTGATCGCTTCCGGCGCATACGTGGCCGCGAATCTCTAGTCGGCAATTCCCTGCGTCGTTTCCACTCGACGTTCCTCGCGCGACGAGGCGTCGCCTGAAACGGCAGAGAATGGGGATTGGACAGGAACTTTATAGTCACCACAACTATGTGGTATGTTTCACCGATGTCTGCCGAGCCGGGGCGAAGAGAGCAGAACAAACGACGGACCCGGGCGCGGATCGTGGAAACGGCCCGCCGTCTGTTCGCCGAGCGCGGGTTCGACGCGGTCACCGTCGTCCAGGTCGCGCGGGCGGCGGGCGTGTCCGAGGGGACTGTCTTCAACTACTTCCCGGCCAAGGAAGACCTGTTCTACGACGGGATGGAGGCGTTCGAGACCCTGCTCGTGCGCGCCATTCGCGAGCGTTCCCCGGCCGAGTCTGTGCTGAGCGCGTTCCAACGGTTCGTGTTGGACAGCACGACGCGCCTCGCCGCCGAGGAGATCACGGACGTGGTCGCAGCTGCGGCGCGCGTAATCGCCGAGAGCCGTGCGCTCCAGAACCGCGAGCGGGCGATCGTCGCCCGCTACACCGATACTCTCGCCGCCGTGATCGCCGAAGAGACGGGTGTCGATGAGCGCGACATCGAGCCCTGGGCCGTGGCGAATGGACTCATGGGCGTCCAACAGTCGCTCATCACCTACATCCGGGCCGAGGCACTCGAAGGCAGGCATGGCTCGTCGCTCGCAGCGGACGCGGAAGCGCAGGCCGAGCGAGCGTTCGCCCGCCTCGAGACCGGCCTCGGCGGCTACGCCATCAGACCGCCGCGATGAGCGGCGGACAACGGTGAGGCAGACGGCGTAGGGCGGGCAGTCGAGGGCGTAGATCGTGCACAGCCTGGACTTATTCCGATCTCAATCGCCCAGTATTGAGCACGGTCGAATTCCGTTCCTCTAAACCCACATTCGGCAAAGGCTTGCGCGCGCACGCCAAGTGGTCTAATGTCAAGCCGAAGTTCTGGGAAGAGGGCAACGTTCCGGGGGAAAAAAGGGTGAGGAAGGTCGACGGCGCTAGCGGACAGCGCAGGGCGAATCGGAGAGCGCGGGCAGCCGGCGTCCTCGCCGTGGTCCTTACGATCCTGAGCGGCACCGCCGGGATCGCCCACGCGGAGGACGGCTCCAACGCCGGCCAGACCAACACGGGAGCGGCGCCGGACACCGGCACGCCGAACCAGGGTACGCAGGGCGCCCACACCCCGCCCGGAGCAAGAGCGACTTCTTCGACGCCGACCTCAGCCGGGACGACTCCTGCGGCGGCGCCCGCGAGCGGGTCGAGCGAATCGCCGGCGGCCACGGGCACTGCAGCGGGACCAGGCCCTACAGCGGGACCAGGCCCTACAGCAGGACAGGGTGCGGCGAACGAACCGAACGGCACAGGCATCGCCCCGGTCGGCACGGGAGCGGCGAACGCCGTCCCGGCCGGCAGCTCACCCGAGCAGGAGACCGTGTCGTCGTCCGACTCGACGGTCGACAACGGCGCCACGGTCGGGCAGGCAGCGGGACAGGTGCAGCAGGGTCAGGATCAGGGTCAGGCTCAAGGTCAGGGCCAAGGTGCAGAATCGGGCAACGGGAACGGCGGCTCCTCGGGCAGCTCTCAGCAGGCTGGAACCGATCAGACCGCCGGCGGCAACGCGTCGGCGGCGTCGAACGGCGCCGGCAACAACGCCGCCGGAGTGAGAGTGGGCTCCTCGGGCGCCGGCGACCAAGGCGGGATCGAGCAGGCGAACACCGCCGGGGCGACCGCCGGGGCGACGAACGCACAGACCTCGGGCCAGTCGGCG
>JANDLU010000049.1 GCA_024330215.1 Candidatus Gaiellasilicea maunaloa | reverse complement strand
CGACGCCGGATCCTTCAGGTAGGCGGCGCTGATCGAGCCGTTGACCGTCGCCGCGCTCGAGGACCGCACGGCTGTCGTCATGAACGTGTCGGTCGCCGAGACCGAGTTGACGTAGATCTGGTCGGGCTTCCAGCCGAGCGCCCGGATGATCGCGTAGGTCTGGATCGTCGGCCGCGGGGTCACGAAGATGACGAGCGTGTTCGCACCGCTCGCGCGGAGCTTCGCGACCTGGGAGGCCGGGCTCGGGCTCGTGACCTCGAACGCCTCCTCACCGACGATCTGCTGCCTCGACTTGGCGGTGCCGAGCGCCGACTTGAAGCCTGCCACGTAATCCTTGCCGTAGCTGTCGTTCTGATAGAGGATCGCGATCTTCGCGCTCGACTTCTTCGCGAGATCGAGACCGTAGAGCCGACCCTCGGAGACGTAGTCCGGCTGCCAGCCGATCGTCCACGGATACTTCTTGTAGTCCTTGCCGAAGTCGCTCGCTCCGGTGGAGACGAGTGTGTGCGGGACGCCGACCGAGTTGAGATAGGGCTGCACGGCCTGGTTGACCTCGGTGCCGAGCGTGCCCACCATGGCGAAGACCTTGTCCTCCTGCACGAGCTTGCGCGCGAGCTGGACGGAGTTGACCGGGTTGTAGCCGTCGTCGAAGTACTTGAAGACGATCTGCCGGCCGTAGATGCCGCGCTTGCCGTCGGGCCCGCGCCGGGCGTTGACGTAGCTGAAGTACGCCTTCATCGCCGCCGGAATGACTGCGTAGCTCGAGGCCGGACCGGTCAGCGGGAAGGTGCCGCCGATCGTGATCGTCCGGGCGGAGATGCCCGGTGTCTGTGCAGGTGCGTCCGTCTTCGCGAACGCGGCCGGGATCGCCAGGGCGAGCGCCCCGACGAGAGCCAGCAAAGCCAGTGAGACCCTACGCATGAACACTCCTTTGAGAGCCGAGAGGAAAGAGCGCCGCATTTCGCGACCTTACGTGCTTTCAAAGAGTAAGACAATGGCGGGACGGTGAAGTTAGGATTCAAACTCAGGTGTAGCAAGACGGTACTTCCAGACGGTATTCGAGCTGCCGATCGACGACCTCGAAGCCCGCCGACTCGTAGAGCTTTCCAGCGTGGTAGCCGTGGACGGAGTAGGCCGCGAGGCGGCCGCCTGGAGCCTCGACGACGAGGTCGAGCTTCTCGCGGTAGGGCGGCAGCGTGCGAAGGAACCTGTAGGCCGGGAGCGTGAACCTCGACGGCTCCCAGGCGGCGCGGTGGAGCTCGACGCGCGGCTCGAGATCGGCTTCCCCGGCGACGCTGCGCAGGACGTAGCCGTCGGGAAGCTCGGGCTCCTCGATCGGCGCCTGGAGCGAGCGGACGCGGTGCTCGAACCAGCTCTCGTTCGGGAGCGGCGCGTAGCCGTGCCGCTCGAGCGCGGTCCGGAAGGCGTCGTCGCTCTCGAGCAGCTGCGCATCGAGGCCGCCGTCGAGCTCGGGTCCGGCGGCGGACGCGAACCACTCGAGCAGGGCGTCGTACACCGCATCGCTGCGGTGCTCCGGGTGAACGGCGCTCCGGAGCGTCTGCGGCAGCCAGAGGATTCCGAAAGCGATCGGTGCGCCGTCGCGCTCGAAGATCCGCGTCCTTTTCGGCCAGGCGAGCTCGGGCTCGTGCTGATAGAGCCCCACGTGACGTCGCCGACGTGCGGCAGCGCGTGCGGCTTGTCGGCCCGCCAGATCGCGCGGACGACGGCGTGGAGCGCACCGAGATCCTCGGAGCCCGCGTATTCCCGCGAGGTCAGAGGCTCTTGAGCAGAGCGGGATCCGTCACGGGCGCCTGGCATGCGAACCGCTCGCAAACGTACACGGCCGGCTTTCCCTCGACGAGGCTCTTGCCCTCCAGCAGCGGCACGCCGCTCCCGGGGCCGATCGCGATCGCGGTGTTCGGCTGCCAGGGCGCGAGCGCCGCCCGCGCGACCGCCGAATCCACTGGGCCGGCGATCGCCAGCTCGCGCGGCGGGCTGAGCCAGAGGTCGAGCGCGCAGAGCGCCCAGCCGAACGCCGAGGGAGCGCGCTCCAGTGCCGGCAGCACGAGGCGGAGCACGCCCACGGCTCGGCGCTCGAGCTCGTCGTCGCCGTAGATCCGGGAGAGGCGCAGCAGCACGTGCGCGAGCATCGAGTTGCCCGACGGCAGCGGATGATCGTCGAGCTGCTTCGTCCGAGCGACGAGCCGCTCGCCGTGTGCCGGCGAGAGAAAGAAGCCGCCGTGCTCGTCGTCGGCGAAGAGCTCGACGGCGAGCCGGGCCAGCCGGCTCGCCTCCTCGAGCCAGCGCAGCTCGCCGGTGGCGACGTGGAGCTCGAGCAGCCCGTTGGCAACGTTCGCGTAGTCGTCGAGGTACGCGCCGCCGCTCGTCCGACCGTCGCGGTAGCTGCGGAGCAACCGACCCTCGCCGTCCGAGAGCTGCCCGAGCAGGAACTGGCCGAGCCGCCGAGCCGCGTCGACCCAGTCCGCCCGGTCGAGCCGCCAGCCGGCCTCGGCGAGCGCGGCGAGCGCGAGTCCGTTCCAGGAGGCGATCGCCTTGTCGTCGCGGAGCGGCTTCGGACGTTGCTCGCGCTGCTCGAACAGGCGTTGCGCGAGCTGCGGCTCGAGCTCGCCGCGCAGGATGAAGCGGCCGTGCTCGAACGGCTCCAGCAGTTCCGCAGGGGCACCCTCCTCCGGTGTCCACGTGAACGTGAGTCCTTCGATGCCGTTCGTGTCGGCGTCCTGCGCCGAGGCGAAGCCGCCCTCGTCGAGGAGCAGCTCGCGCAGCAGGTACTCGATCGTCTCCTCGGCGATCTCGCGGTAGCGCTCTCTGCCGGTGACGAGCCAGGCGTGGAGGTACACGGCCGCGAGCTGCCCGTTGTCGTAGAGCATCTTCTCGAAGTGCGGCACGAGCCAGCGGTCGTCGACCGAGTAGCGGTGGAACCCGCCGCCGAGCAGGTCGTACATTCCGCCGCGCGCCATCTCGTCGAGCGTCTTCACGACCGGCTCGAGCTCGTCGCGGCGGAGCAGAAACTCGAGCGCGGGCGCGTTCGGGAACTTCGGCGCCCGGCCCCAGCCGCCGTAGACCGGCTCGAGCTGCTGCCGCAGGCCGCGAACGCCCGCGCCGAGGAGGTCCGAGCTCAGCGGCTCCGTGGACGGTCTCAGCGAGCTCGAGTGGCGCACGGCTTCGACGAGCTGCGCCGCCGAGCGGGCGATGTCGTCGCGCCGGTCGCGCCAGGCATCGCCGATCGCGGTCAGCACCTGGCGGAAGCTCGGGAGGCCGTGCCGCTCTTCCGGCGGGTAGTAGGTGCCGCCGTAGAAGGGCTCCCCGGACGGCGTCAGGAAGACCGTCATCGGCCAGCCGCCCTGACCGCTCAGCGCGACGACCGCCTCCATGTAGACCGCGTCGAGGTCGGGCCGCTCCTCGCGGTCGACCTTGACGTTCACGAAGCGCTCGTTCATCAGCGACGCGGTCGCCGCGTCCTCGAACGACTCGTGCTCCATCACGTGGCACCAGTGGCAGGCGGCGTAGCCGATCGAGAGCAGGATCGGCCGATCCTCGTCGCGGGCGCGGGCGAGCGCCTCCTCGCCCCACGGATACCAGTCGACCGGATTGTCGGCGTGCTGGAGCAGGTACGGGCTCGTCTCTCCAGCCAGCCGATTCACCCGAGTACCTCGCGGACGCCGCGCAGCCGGGTTCGGAGCAGGCTCCGGGCGTGGGAGGAGTCGAGCCGGCAATCGAGCGGGCGGGTCGGCGGAGCCTCGGCGGAATCGACGGGCCGGCCGGTGACGAGCTCGGCGAGCTCGGCGCGCGAGACATCCTCCGCGCCTGCGACGTGCAACGGACCCGCCACCTCGAGCACCGCCAGCTCGAGCAGGGCGCGCGCGAGATCGGTCACCTGCACCGGCGAGCGGATCTCGTTCGTGAACCACGTCCCCGGCCGGCAGGCGGCGAGCTCGTGCTTCGAGGGCTCGGCGCCGCCCACGATCAACGAGGTCCGGACGATCAGCGCGCCCGGAGAGGCGGCGGCGACGCGCCGCTCGGCCTCCGCCTTCGTGCGGCCGTACTTGCTCACTGGCGAGGGCTCGTCCGCCTCGACGTACGGCGCCCCCTTCCGCCCGTCGAAGACGACGTCCGTCGAGAGATGAACGAGCCGCGCGCCGAGACGCGCAGCCGCACGTGCCACGTTCTCCGCCCCGTCGACGTTGATCCCTCGCGCGTCCGGCCCGTCCTGCCGGTAGGCCGTGTGGATCACGACCTCGGGCCGCAGGCGGCTGAACAGCTCATCGACGGCATTCGGGTCGCGAATCTCGACCCGCTCCGTCGAAGCGTCCGGGCGGAGCCGAACGAGCTCGGAGCCGAGGTAGCCGGTCGCGCCGGTGACGTGGAGCCGCACGCTTGCACGCTAGCCGGCGGCCTCTTCATCCACGGCTTCGAGCTGCTCGTCTTCCTGACCGCTTTCGGCGCCTGGCCGAAACAGTGGCGCTGGATCGGCTTCACATGGGCGCTCTTCGTCGTCGGCACCGTGCAGATCCTCCTGCTCCGCGAGGACTCGGACGAGGTCGTGAGCACCTCGGCGGCGTATGTCCACGGCCTGCACGGCCGGTCGCGTTGATCGTGCTCGTCCTGGCGGCGATCGTCGCCCATCGCGGTCGTGCGCGACCTCGGGCTCAGGGGTGGGCGACGCGACGCCGCCGTAGATGCCGATATGCCTCGATCGCAACCGTAACGGCGACCGCGATCCCGAAAGCGAGGAGGAGTCCCTTCCAGGGCTCCTCCTCGAACGTCTTCCCACCGAAATAGCCGAGCAGCACGGTGTAGGCGCCCCAGATCGCGCCGGCGATCACGTCGAAGACGATGAAGCGGCGCCAGCGGAAGGTCTTGACAAAGCCCGCCGTGAACGTGGTCACGGTGCGCCCGCCCGGAATGAACCGCGCGACGACGATCAGATAGCCGCCCCGCTCGGCGAGCATCCGCTCGGCCCAGGCCAGCCGCGCTCTCGCCTTCTCGCCGCTGAAGAAGCGATTCGTGACGCGCTCGCCGAGGAAATGGCCGCCCGCGAAGGAGACGTTGTCGCCCAGGATCGCGCCGAGCGCGGCCGCCGGGATCAGGAGCTCGAGTCGCAGGTCGCCCGCTCCGGCGACGACCCCAGCGGCGATCGCTGTCGCCTCGCTCGGCACGATCGGAAAGAAAGCGTCCAGGAGCGCAATCGCGAAGACGATCAGATAGCTCCAGTTGGAGCCGGAGACGGCATCGACGATCGACTCGAACACACGACCATCCTTCCAGCGATGATGGACGCCGTGCCGTTCCTACCGCTGCAAGACGCGCGCGTGCTCGATCTGACGAGCTCGCTCGCCGGCCCGACCGCGACCGAGATCCTCGCCGCGCTCGGGGCCGACGTGGTCAAGGTAGAGCATCCCGGCCGGGGCGACGAGGCGCGCGACTGGGGCCCGCGGTTCTTCGAGGGCGGCAGCGTCATGTTCTTCGCCGCGAATGCGGGCAAGCGCTCGCTGGCACTCGACCTCGAGGACGAGCGCGGCCGCGAGGTGCTGCTGCGGCTCGCCGAGAGCTCGGACGCCGCGGTCCAGAGCCTGCGTCCCGGCGCGGCCGAGCGGCTCGGGGTCGGCCCGGACGACCTGCGCGCGCGCAATCCGAAGCTCGTCTACTGCACGATCGGCGCTTTCGGTCGGCAGGGTCCGCTCGCGGCCGAGCCCGGCTACGACCCGCTGATGCAGGCGGCGGCGGGGATCATGAGCGTGACCGGCGAGCCCGATCGGCCACCGGTGCGCGTCGGCGTCTCGCTGATCGACATCGGCACCGGCGTCTGGGCCGCGCTCGCGATCGTCGCCGCGCTGCACGATGGCGAGGGCCGCACGCTCGACCTCTCCCTCTACGAGACGGGGCTCTCGCTGCTTCCGTACCAGCTCTCGGATGTGCTCGCGGGCGCCGAGGCTCCTGGGCGCCACGGAACTGGGTTTCCCCTGATCGCCCCGTACGAGGTCTTCCCCACCGCCGACGGCGAGCTGATGATCGCGGCCGGGAACGACCGGCTCTTCGCCTCGCTCTGCGAGGTGCTCGGCTCGCCGGAGCTTGCGAACGACCGGCGCTTCGGCTCGAATCCGCTTCGCGTTGAGCATCGCGGGGCGCTGGTGTCGCTGCTGCGGTCGCGCCTCGCCGAGTGCCCGACGGCGGAGCTCCTCGAGCGCCTGCGCGCCGCCGGCGTCCCCGCCTCGCCCGTCCTCGACGTGGGCGAGGTGGCGGCGCACGAGCAGACGCACGCCACGGGGATGCTCCAGGAGCTCGCCGGCCGGACGCTCGTGGCCCCGCCGCTCTCCGCCGACGGCGAGCGCGTCCTCCATCGCAGCCCCCCGCCGCTCCTCGGCGAGCACACCGCCGAGATCCTGCGCGAGGCCGGCTACGACGAGGCCGAGATCGAGCGGTTGGCGGCGGCCGGCGTCGTCCGCCTGAACGAGCCCAAGTAACAGTCTGCTACTTGGGAGGAAAGGCGCCGGCGCGGTAGACCCGGCCGGGAAGCTCGCGGCCGAGCAGCTCCTCGAGCCATTGGGCGACGGCGATCAGGCCGTCGAGGTCGACACCCGTCGCCACGCCCTCGCGCTCCAGGAGGTAGAGCACGTCCTCGGTCGCGACGTTCCCCGTCGCGCGCGGCGCGAACGGGCAGCCGCCGAGGCCTCCGACCGACGCGTCGAGCACGGTCGCGCCCGCCTCGAGTGCCGCCCAGGCGCAGGCGACCCCGGTGTGGCGCGTGTCGTGGAAGTGGCCGCCGATCGGCGGTCCGAGCGCGGTGCAGCGCTCGACCAGCCGCCGCACCGTCCCGGGTGTCGCTACCCCGATCGTGTCCGCGAGCACGATCTCGCCGGCGCCGGCGGAGACGAGACGCCCTGCGAGCCCGACGACGACACCCGGGTCGACGTCGCCCTCGAACGGACAGCCGAAGGAGCAGCTGATCGTGACGGTGGTCGGGAGCGCAGAGGTGACGAGGATCCGCTCGACGCGCTCGACGGCCTCGGCGAGCGAGGCGTTGCCGTTCCGCCGGTTGAAGCTCTCGGTCGCGGCGAAGGTGACGTTGACGCGGCGGAGCGAGGTCGAAACCATCCGCTCGTACCCGAGCTCGTTCAGGACGAGGCCGGAGAGCTCGGCTTCGACCTCGCCCGCCGCCGCGACGACCTCCTCCGCGCCGGCCATCTGCGGCACCCGCTCCGCGCTGACGAAGCTAGCCGTCTCAATCCGCGGCACACCGGTCGCCGCGAGCCGCCGCACGAGCTCCGCGCGAACGCCCGGCGCGAATGTCTCGGGCTCGTTCTGCAGCCCGTCTCGCGGCCCGACATCGCAGAGCGTCACGATCACGCGATGAGCCTACCGAGCGGGTTGAGCGACGCCCATGGCGGTCCGATCAGGTCGAAGTCGTGCTCGGTCAGCTCGAGCAAGCCTCGGCGGAGCCTAAGCCTGCAGGGGCGCTCCCGCTGCCAGCTCTTCGCGCGGGGAGTAGTAGATCAGCCAGTCTCCCGGCTGCATCCGGTCGAGGCCGGCGCGTTTCCCGTGACCGATCTGGGCGATCCCGAGCTCGACTCCGCGCCTGACGTGCGCCCGAGAGACGACGCCGAGCCAGTAGGTCATTCGTACTGCAGGGCCTTCAGCGGATCGAGCTTCGCCGCGCGGCGAGCCGGGAAGATCGCGGCGAGGATCCCGACGACCACCGTCAAGATCGCGAAGACCACGAGCTGCGTCGTCGGGAGCGAGAACTCGATGAAGTCGACCCGCGCGATCAGGAGCGCCCCGAGGACGACGCCGAGGATGATCCCGAGCACCCCTCCGATCAGGGCGGTGATCACGCTCTCATGTCGGATCATCCGGCGCACCTGCCGGCGCGTCATCCCGATCGCGCGCAGCATCCCGAGCTCGCGTGTGCGCTCGAACACGGTCAGGACGAGCGTGTTGACGATCCCGAACAGGCTCACGATCACAGAGAGGGCGAGCAGCACGTAGAGGATGTTCAGGACCTGGTTGAGCGCGGCGATCTGGTTGTCGACGAACTCGTCGCGCGTCTGGGATTTCGCGTTCGGGAAGTCGGCGAGCGCGCCCTCGAGGGCCTCCGTGTTCGCGTCGGTGATGTCGCCGCGCGTCTGGATGAAGGTGTAGAGGTTGCGCGGCGACTGGTACTCGCGGTCGAAGGTCTCGCTCGAGAACGTCACCCTCCCGAACGGCGAGCCTCCCGTCGGTGGGTCGAAGATCCCCTGCACCGTCAGCCGGAGGCGCTTCCCCGACGGGACGATCACGGTGACCGGGGAACCGATGCTCAGGTCGTGGCTCTCCGCGTAGTCGTCGTCGACGAATGCTCCGTCGTCGCCGAGCTCCCGGAAGACGGCCTGTGAGCCCTCCTTCCACTCGAGCGTGATCACCTCGCCCGAGTCCGGCTCCACAGCGGTCACGAACTCCGTCGTGTCGAAGACGCGAGCCTCGCCGGTGCGGGTGCTCGCGATCGCCTCCACGCCCGGCGCCCCCGCGGCCGCCTCGGCCGCCTCGATCGGGATCGGCGAGAAGTTGTTCTGCGCGGTGATCGCGTAGTCGGACGTGAAGACGTCGTCGACCGCGCCGCGGAAGGTGCTCGTGATCCCTGCGGCGAGCGTCGCCACGAGCGTCACGAGCGCGAGCCCGATCATCAGCGCCGCCGCCGTGGAGGCGGTGCGCTGGGGATTGCGGCGGGCGTTGTCACGCGCGAGCGTTCCCGCAGCGCCCCCGATCCGGGCCGCGGGCGCTCCGAGCGCGGCGGCAAGCGGTCGGACGAGCCGGGCGGCGAAGAGCGCGACGCCGACGAAGATCAGGAGCGCTCCCAGCCCCAGCCAGATCAGGAGCTGCGTCGTCCCGAGGCCGTCGCCGAAGAGCCCGTAGCCGAGCGCGGCGAACCCGAGCGCGGTGAGAGCGAGCGAGCCGGCGGTGCGGAAGCGGGCGAAGCGCGACTCCGGCAGCGTCGCGCCCTCGCGGACGGCCGCGATCGGCGGCACGCGCGTCGCCCGGATCGCCGGCCGCAGGCTCGCGAGCAGCGTCACCACGATCCCGACGAGCAGCGAGACGACGATCGTCCTCGTCTCGAAGAGCAGGCCGCTGTTCGGGAGGGTGAAGCCGACGGCGTCGAAGAGCCAGAAGAGCGCCTTCGCGAGCCCGAGCCCGAGGAAGAGGCCGATGAGCGAGGCGGCGACGCCGACCGCGAGAGCCTCGACCACGATCGAGACGAGGATCTGCCGGCGGGAGCCGCCGAGCGTGCGCACGGTCGCGAACTCGCGCGCCCGCTGCGCGATCGTGATCGAGAGCGAGTTCGCGATCACGAAGCTGCCGACGAAGAGGGCGATCCCGGCGAACGCGAGCAGGAAGCTCTGGAGGAAGGTGATGAACTCGTTCGTGCCGGCGGCGTCGTCGGCCGCCTGGGCCTGACCGGTCTGCACCTGGGTGCCCTCCGGCAGCGCGGCCTCGAGGTTGCGGATCAGCTCGGCGTCGGTCGTCCCGGCGGACGCTGCGACCGCAATCTCGTCGAGCCGACCCTCCTTCTCGAACAGGCGCTGCGCCGTCGGGAGATCGAAGCCGGCGAGGGTGGCGCCGCCGATCGAGATCGACGCATCGAGCCGCACGAACCCGACCACCTTCAGCCGCTCGACCGCTCCTTCCGCCTGGACGCCGATCGTCTCGCCGATCTCGAAGCCCTCGTCCTCGGCCGTCCCGGTGTCGATCACGACCTCGTCCGGCCCCGGCCAGCGGCCCTGCTCGAGCGCGAGCGGGTTGAACGCCGACTCGCCGTTCGCGATCGCGAAGCCGAGGTTGGGCGCGCCGCCGTTGACGACAGCCTTGCCGTCGCGGCCGATCAGCGTCGTCGACTCGCTGTCGACGCTGCCCTCGGCGAGCGCGACGCCGTCGACCTCGCGCACCGTCTCGAGCACCCTCGCGTCGAAGGCCGGCGCGGAGGTGCCGCTCCCCTCGGAGAGGTCGAATGCGGCCTTGCCGGAGACGACGGCGCTCGAGCCTCTGCGCACCTCGGTGAAGATCGTGTCGAAGGCGGAGTCGATCGAGTCGGTGAGGACGTAGGTGCCGCTGATCATCGCGACGCCGAGCACGATCGCGAGCGCCGTCAGCGCCGTGCGGAGCTTGCGGCCGAGCAGGCCCTTGAGCGCGAACTTGGTCATGCCGCCGTGAGCTCGTTCATCGCCACGAGCACGTCCGCCTGGCTGGAGCGCGGCAGGTCCCGCACGATCAGCCCGTCGCCGAGAAAGAGGATCCGGTCGGCGATCGCGGCCGCCTGAGCGTCGTGGGTGACCATCACGGTCGTCTGCCCGTAGGCGTCCACGGAGTCCCGCATCAGCGCCAGGATCTCCGAGCTCGTCTGCGAGTCGAGGTTGCCGGTCGGCTCGTCGGCGAACATCACGGTCGGTTGCGAGACGAGCGCCCGGGCGATCGCGACGCGCTGCTGCTGACCGCCGGAGAGCTCCGCGGGCCGATGCGTCAGCCGATCGCCGAGACCGACCTTCCCGATCAGGTCCTTGAAGAAGCCCGGCTCGACCTTCGTGCCCGCGATCCCGAGCGGCAGGACGATGTTCTCCTCCGCGGTCAGCATCGGGAGCAGGTTGAAGAACTGGAAGACGAAGCCGATGTGCGTCCGGCGCAGCTTCGTCAGATCGCTGTCCTTCAGCCTCGTGATCTCCGTACCGGCGATCGAGACCGAGCCGGACGTCGGCTTGTCGAGCCCGGCGAGGATGTGCATCAGCGTCGACTTGCCGGAGCCCGACGGCCCCATCACTGCGGTCAGCTGGCCTCGCGCGATCTCGAGCGAGACCCCGCGAAGCGCCTCGACCGCCGTGTCGCCCTCGCCGTAGCGACGCGTGACGTCGTCGGCTTGGACGACCGCACCCGTACTCCCGTTCTCCATTCGACCTCCTCTTCCGGTTGCCCGACCCTACCCTGCCGCTCGCAGTCATTGGTTGCGGTGTGGTTACCCGCACTCTTTGGTGCGGGCTACTCTGCTCGCGGCCCGTCGATTCGCGCGATCAGGTTCCGTAGCGCCTCGAGCTCCGACTCGAATGCCTCCCGACCGGTCGTCGTAGCAGCGACCCACGTTCTCGGCCGCCGCCCCTCGAAGATCTTCTCGATTCTGACGTATCCCGCCGCCTCGAGCACCTGCAGGTGGCGCGAGAGATTTCCGTCCGTCACCTCGAGCGCCTCGCGCAGGTAGACGAAGTCCGCGCGCCTCGACTCGGCGAGGACGGCGAGGATGCCGAGCCGCACGCGCTGGTGCACGACATCGTCGAGCTGCAACGCGGCGTTGCTCACAAGCTCCGCTGCTCGAGTGCGCGGAAGACGAGCCCCGCGACGACGCCGACGACGCCGTACGCGAGCGCAAGCACGAACGCGGTCGCAGTCGCGTCGAGATCCGAGAGGGCGACGGCCAGCGTCAGACCGCCGAGCAATGCGCCGATCGCCGCGAGCGCGGCACTCCGATCGAGCCAAGCGAAGATCGCGTACCCGGCGGCGACGACGAGGCTGGGTCCGATTGCCGCCGTCCGCTCCGCTTCAAGGCCACCCGCGATTCCGCCCGCGAGGAGGCAGCCGACGACGATCGCAGCGCACACGACGATGGACGCCGCCTGCCGAGCCTCGAGCCCGAGCTCCCGCTCTTGCCGACGGTAATGCCTCCCGGTCGCGGTTCCGCCGACGGTTCCGGCGACGGTCCAATAAACACCCAGCGCCGGCCCGTTTGCCAAGGCGATGATGACGAGGCTCCCGAGCGTGAGACCCCCGAAGACGAGGAGCGGGAACCAGAAGCTCGACAGGCGCCGGCGAACCCGCCGCCGCACGGCGCTGACGTGGTCGACGGTCTTGGCGGCTGCATTCGCATCCATAGCTCTCCTTCCGCTTGGGTCGTCTCACTTTACATCGCAAAGTTCATTGCATCAAGAAGTTCTTTGTTCTGACCTTGGAGAATCGCATGTATGCTAACTCGGTGCATATGAAGCGGAGGCGCCACGATGCCATCCTCGAGCTGGTCCGCAGTCTTCCGCTCTCCACGCAGGCCGAGGTCGCGGAGGCTCTACGCACGAGCGGCTTCGAGGTCGTCCAGACGACCGTCTCGCGCGACATCGCCGAGCTCGGGCTCGTCAAGGTGCGCGCAGCGGACGGCCGCCTCGTCTACGCGCCCGCAGGGTCGGTCGGCCACGGGAGTCCGCCGCGGCTCGGCGCGGCAGTACGCCGTTTTGCGCTCTCGGTCGAGGCGGCGGGCGCGCTCGTCGTCTTGCGGACGCCTTCCGGCTATGCGAGCGCGCTCGCCCAGGCGCTCGACGAGGCGGCGCTGCCGACGGTCGCCGGGACGATCGCGGGCGACAACACGATCTTCGTCGCGCCTCGGGACGGCACCGCCGCTACCGCGCTCGCCGGCGAGCTGCAAGGACACCTCCTGGAAGGAGCTGCATGAACGCGACTGCTGTGCTCGCCTACTCGGGCGGCCTCGACACGAGCTGCGCGATCGCGTGGCTGAGGGAGGACTACGGGTTCGAGAGCGTCGTCGCCGTCCTCGTCGACGTCGGTCAGGAGCTCGACATCGAGGCATCGATCGCGCGCGGCTACACGGCGGGCGCCGACGACGTCCTGCTCCTCGACCGCAAGGACGCGTTCGCCGACGAGCAGTGTGCCAGGGCGATCAAGACGAACGCCCTCTACGAGGGTCGGTATCCGCTCGTCTCGGCACTCTCGCGGCCGGTGATCGCCGACGCGGTTGCGCAGGTCGCGCTCGAGCTCGGCGCCGAGGCCGTTGTCCACGGCTGCACCGGCAAGGGCAACGACCAGCTCCGCTTCGAGCTCGCGTTCCGCTCGCATTACCCCGGTGTGCGCGTGATCGCGCCGCTCCGCGACCGGATCTGGACGCGCGAGGAGGAGATCGAATACGCGCGCGCGCGCGGGATCCCGGTCACGCATACGGCCGCCTCGCCGTTCTCGATCGACGAGAACCTCTTCGGCCGCGCGATCGAGGCGGGCGTGCTCGAGGATCCTTGGGTGGCTCCGCCCGAGGGGCCGTACGCGCTCACCTCCGATCCTGCGAGCGCGCCGGCGCCGACGGAGATCGTCGTGGGCTTCGAGGCAGGTTTGCCGGTCTCGCTCGACGGCGAGAAGCTCCAGCTGGCGCCGCTGATCGGCCGGCTGAACGCGCTCGCGGGCGCCTACGGGATCGGTCGGATCGACATGATCGAGAACCGCGCCGTCGGGATCAAGAGTCGCGAGGTCTACGAGGCTCCGGCGGCGATCGTCCTGATCGAGGCGCACCGTGCGCTCGAGGACGTCGTCCTGACGAAAGACGAGGCGCGCGTCAAGCACGGACTCGAGACGCGTTGGACCGAGCTCGTCTACGAGGGGCTCTGGCACGCGCCGGTGCGGAAGGCAATCGACGCCTTCGTCGACGCGACCCAGGAGCTCGTCAGCGGCGAGGTGCGGGTCGAGCTGCGTCCGAACGCAGCGGTCGTGACCGGCCGCCGCTCGCCCGCGATGCTCTACGCCGAGCAGCTCGCCTCCTACGGAACCGGCGAGACCTTTCCGCACGAGGCCGCCGAGGGCTTCATCCGGATCGCCTCGCTCGAGTCGGAGCTCGTGGCCGCTCGCGAGCTTGTGTTTCTGAAACACAAGCGCCTAGCCCCGCCGCGGCAACCGGCATGAGCCTCTGGTCCGCACGCGTCTCCGCAGGGCTCGATCCGACCGTCGTCGAGTTCCTGCGCGCCGATGACGCGGAGCTACTCCCCTACGACTGCGCAGCGACGATCGAGCACGCGACCCGCCTCCGGACGGCCGGGATCCTGTCAGCGGACGAGCTCCTCGAAGTCGAGACGCGCCTCGGGCCTATCGCAAATGGCGCAGCCATTTGCGACGCGGAGGACGTCCATTCCGCGATCGAGCGTCACCTCGGCGAGGTCGGCCGCAAGATCCACGCCGGCCGCTCCCGCAACGACCAGGTCGCGGCGGCGCTTCGACTGTACGTCGTGGACGCGTGCGCCGAGGCGCGGGCCGGGATCGGACTCCTCTCCGCGCTCTTGCTCGAGCGTGCCGGGGTCGAGAACGCGACGCTGATGCCCGGCTACACCCACCTCCAGCGCGCCCAGCCCGTCACGCTAGGCCACCACCTGCGCGCCTGGGCGGCGATGCTCGAGCGCGACCACGTCCGCTTCGAGCCGCCGGCCGGTAGCCCGCTCGGCTCAGGTGCGCTCGCCGGGACGACGCTGCCGATCCCGCCCCCGCCCGACCGGATCCCGAACTCGCTCGACGCCGTCGCCGACCGCGACTTCGCGCTCGACTACCTCTACGCCGCCGCGCTCCTCTTCGTCCACCTCTCCCGGATCGCCGAGGAGCTGGTGCTCTGGGTGACGACCGAGTTCGGCTTCGCGCGCCTCCCCCAGTCCGCCGCGACAGGCTCCTCGATGATGCCGCACAAGCTGAACCCGGACGTCGCGGAGCTCGTCCGCGGCAAGGCCGGCACCGCGATCGGGAGGCTCACCGGCTTGCTCGCGACGATAAAGGCCCTACCGCTCGCCTACGACCGCGACCTCCAGGAGGACAAGCCGCCGGTCTTCGGCGCCCGCAAGGACGTGGCCGGCGCGCTCGGCGCGCTGACCATCCTGCTCGCCGACCTCGAGTTCGACCGGGAGGCACTCGCCGCCGCCGCGGCCGATCCGAGTCTGCTCGCCACCGATGCCGCCGAGGCGCTCGTCGCCAAGGGCATCCCCTTCCGAGACGCCTACGAGCAGATCGCAGAGTCGGTGCGCGACGGGAGCTTCGAGCCTGGGACGACGGCAGCCGAGAGCGTGGCGGCCAGGCTATCCAAGTAACAGACTGCGGCTTCTTCTCGCTAGCGTCGCCCTCGACGTGGCCGCTCCGGCGACGGCGGGGTCGCTCGACGAATGGAACGCGGTGTCGCGGCGGCTCCATCTGCCGACGGAACGAGCTTCAGCCGGATCGTCGTCTTCCGGGTGGTGCTCGCCCGTTAGCGCTTGTGTTGAAACAACACAAGCTCGCTCCCACCACAGCGAGCTCTGTCAGCACCGCCGATCGAGCGCACGAGCGAGACTTAGTGTTGTTTCAACACTAAGTCTCCAGCCCGACGCGCCGCCCCGCCTCCGCGAGCACGTCGCCGAGGATCCCCGTCAGCTCGTCGAACTCCGGTTGGCCGGCGACGAGTGGCGGCGAGATCTGGATCACCGGGTCGCCCCGGTCGTCGGCCCGGCAGATCAGACCGCGGCGGAAGAGCTCGCCGGAGAGGAAGCCTCGCAGGAGGCTCTCGCCCTCCTCCTGAGTGAAGCCCGCGCGCGTCTCCTTGTCCTTGACGAGCTCGAGCGCGTAGAAGTAGCCGGCGCCGCGCACGTCGCCGACGATCGGCAGCTCGAGCAGCGTCTCGAGCGTCGACCGGAAGGCGCCCTCGTTGCCGAGCACCCGCTCCATGATCCCCTCGCGCTTCATGATCTCGATGTTCTTCAGCGCAATGGCGGACATCACCGGATGGCCGCCGAAGGTGATCCCGTGCGAGAACATCGACGTGTCCGCGAGGAACGGCTCCATCACCTTGTCGGTCGCGACCACCGCCCCGATCGCGGCGTACGAGGAGGAAAGGCCCTTCGCGCAGCAGACGATGTCCGGCCGGATGTCGTAGCGCTCCGACGCGAACCAGTGGCCGACGCGGCCGAAGCCGGTGATCACCTCGTCGGCGGAAAGGAGGATGTCGTAGCGGTCGCAGAGCTCGCGCACGCCGCGCCAGTAGCCGATCGGCGCGACGAAGGCGCCGCCCGCGTTCTGGACCGGCTCCATGTGCACGAGACAGACCGTCTCCGGGCCCATGGCGAGGATCGTGTTCTCGAGATCGTCGAGCAGGAACGCGGTGAACTCCTCCTCGGTCTCCTCCGGCGGCCGGTGGTAGCGGTTCGTGTTGCGGACGTGTCGCACCTCCGGCACGAGCGGCTCGAAGGTCTCCTTGAGCGCCGGGATCCCGTTGATCGAGAGCGCACCCATCGTCGTCCCGTGGTAGGCGACCTGGCGCGCAATCGCCTTGTATTTACGCGGTTGCGGCGTCCCCACCCGCTCGTCGTGGCGCGTCTCGTCGGCCGGAACGTGCTTGCCGCCGCGCGCGAGGTAGTACTGGCGCGCGAGCTTCCACGCGGACTCGACCGCCTCGGAGCCGCCGGAGACGAAGAAGACGCGGTTGAGGTCGCCGGGCGCGAGCGACGCGAGCTCGGCGGCGAGCTCGATCGCGCGCGGGTGCGCGTACGACCAGTTCGTGTAGAAGGGCAGCTCGCGCATCTGCTCGAGCGCCGCCTGGCCGATCTCCTCGCCGAAGCCGTAGCCGAGGTTGACCGAGAAGAGGCCTGCCAGCGCGTCCAGATACCGGTTGCCCTTCGAGTCCTCGAGGTAGCAGCCGTCGCCGCGGACGATGATCGGCACGTCCGCCTGCTCGTATCCGCCCATGCGGGTGAAGTGCATCCAGAGGTGGTCGCGGGCGGATTGCTGGAGATCGACGACGGTCATGCGGCTGGATCCTCCTCGACTCGGACGGTCCCGGACGCAATCGCGGGATCCACCCTCTCGAGTCCGCGCCGGGCGAAGAAGCTCCCGTGGTCGCCGACCGCGCGCCAGACGACCATCAGGACGACCCCGAGCAGCAGGAAGCCGTAGCCGATCGCGAGCGGCGGCGCGACGCCGAGGATCTCCTGGCCCGAGTACGACTCGCCGGTGTCGGCGAGCGATCGCGTCGCCTCGACGAAGAGATACCCGAGCAGCAGCGCCCCGACTGCGGGACCTACGCCGATGACGACGAAGTTCCAGATCGACCTCGTCAGCTCGCGCCGGTAGTAGACGACGCACGCGGCTCCCGAGAGGGCGTAGTAGAAGGCGATCATCAGCGCGAGCGCCGAGAGCGAGTCGAAGAGGAAGTTCTCCGAGATCGCGTTCGCCGGCACGTACCACGCAACCGCGAGCAGGGAGACGAGGGCGGTGGCGACATGGGGAGTCCGGAACCGCGGGTGGATCCGGGCAAGCACCGACGGAAAAGCGCCGGACCGGGCCATCGAGAGCGCGGTGCGCGAGGCGGGAATGATCGTCGTCTGCGTCGACGCCACCGCCGAGGTGACGATCGCGAGGAGAACGAGCTTGTCCCACGGGGAGCCGAGCACGTCCAGCGCCAGTACCCCGAAGATCCCCTCGTCGTCGTCGAACTCGACGAGCCGCTCGGCACCCGCGAACGCGACCACGGCGACGCCGACCGAGACGTACGTCACGAGCAGGACGACGGTGCTCGTGAGGGCCGACAAGCCCGGGACGAGGCGGCTGTTCGTGGTCTCCTCGCACAGGTTGACGGCGCTCTCCCAACCCCAGTAGATGAAGACGCCGAGCAGCAGGGCGGCGACGAGCGCGTCACGATCGTCGATCGCGAAGGGAGAGAACCACGACCAGGACGGGTCGATCGCCTGCGGGCCGGCATCGCCGCCCCAGACCTTCGAGAGCGCGACGCCCGCGAAGAGGAGGAGCGAGCCGACCTGGGCGACGATCATCACGTTCTGCGTCCGCGCCGAGAGCTCGGTTCCGAGGATGCAGATCCACGTGAGCACGGCGATGTACACGATCGCAAGCGCCATCACGGCCGGCTTCGAGCCGGCCGCTGAGTCCCAGTCGAGCAGGAGGTAGGTGTACCGGGCGCCGACGTCCGCGAGCGAGCCGACGACGAGGATGCCCGTCATGCAGACCGCCCAGCCGCCGAGCCAGCCGATCCACGGGCCGAGTGCGCGTGTGACCCAGGAGAAGGTCGTGCCCGCGTCGCGGTCGGCACGGTTCATGTAGAAGAACGCACCCGCGATCAGGAACATCGGCACGAAGGACGCCAGCAGCGCCGCCGGGGCCTGGAGTCCTACGACGACGACGAGCGAGCCGATCACGGCGGCGAGGGAGTACGCGGGCGCCGTCGAAGCGAGGCCGATCACGAGCGAGTCGAGAAACCCGATCGCGTCCGGCTTCAGCGACGCGGTTCGGGCTCCGGCCTCGGGTCCCCCAGGCGGGGATTCGACCGTCGTCATCCGAGCTTCACCGCGACGTGCTTGAGGCGCGTGTACTCCTCCATCGAGTAGAGCGACATGTCCTTGCCGTAGCCCGACTCCTTGAAGCCGCCGTGGGGCATCTCCGAGGCGAGCGGGAAGAGGTGCTCGTTCACCCAGACGGTGCCGAACTCGAGCTTCTTCGCCGCGGCGAGCGCCCGGCCGACGTCGCGGCTGAAGACCGAGGCCGCGAGCCCGTAGCGCGTCCCGTTGGCCAGTTCCAGCGCAGCTTCGTCGGAGGCGAAGCGCTGCACGGAGACGACCGGGCCGAAGACCTCGCGCTGCACGATCTCGTCGTCCTGCTCGACGTCCGCGACGATCGTCGGCTTGACGAAGAAGCCGCGGTCGCCGACCGACTCGCCGCCCGTGACGACGGTCGCGCGCGAGGGGAGCCGCTCGAGGAAGCCGAGCACACGTTCACGCTGCTCCTGCGAGATCACCGGGCCCATGTCGATCTCCTCGCCGTCCGCCGGGTCGCCGACCTTCATCGCCTCGACCGTCGTCACGAGCCGCGAAAGCACGTCGTCATAGATCCGCTCGCTGACGAGGATACGGGAGGAGGCGGTGCAGTCCTGGCCCGAGTTCCAGTAGCCGCCGATCTTGATCGCCTCTGCCACCTGCGCCGGGTCGGCGTCGTCGAGGACCACCATCGGCGCCTTCCCGCCGAGCTCGAGGTGGACGCGCTTGAGCGTGTCGGCGGCGTTCCGCGCGATCGTCTTGCCGGTCTCGATGTCGCCCGTGAGCGAGACGAGCCGGATCTCGGGATCGCGGACGAGCCCGTCGCCGACGGGTATCCCGTCGCCCGTGATCACGTTGAAGACACCCGGCGGCAGCACCTCTTGGGCGAGCTCGGCGAAGCGGAGGGTCGAGAGCGGCGTCTGCTCGGCCGGCTTGATGATCGAGATGTTGCCGGCGGCGAGCGCGGGGCCGAGCTTCCAGACCATCATCATCAGCGGGTAGTTCCACGGCGTGATCCCGGCGACGATCCCGAGCGGCTCGCGCCGGACGATGGAGGTGTACCCCTCCACATACTCCGCAGCGGCCTTGCCCTCGAGCGTTCGCGCAGCGCCCGCGAAGAAGCGGAGGTTGTCGGCCGAGAAGGGCATCTCGTCGCGCGCGATCGCCATCGGCTTGCCCACGTTCTGGGACTCGAGCAGGGTCAGCTCCTCGGCGTTCTGGTCGATCACGTCGGCCAGCGCGAGCAGAAGCTCCATCCGGGCCTTCGGCGTCCGCCCGAGCCAGTCCGGCAGCGCCTTCTTCGCCGCGGCGACGACGCGCGTCACGTCCTCGGCGCTCCCCCGCGGCACCTCGGCGATCGTCTCGCCCGTCGAAGGGTTCACCACGGGCATCGTCTCGCCGGACGACGACTCGAACCACTCGCCGCCGACGTAGTTCTTGTACACGGTGATCGCCACGCTCACGACGCGCCTCCGTTTCCGGGATTCTGCGCGAGCCTACGTGCTCTCGATCCCGTTCGCGTCCACGTGCTCGGGCGCGATGCGAACGTTCACGCGCTGCTCGCCCGGCTGACGCGACTGATAGACGGGATTCCCCGTGTACTTCTCCGAGAGCTTGTCGATCTGCTCGTCCGCGCCGTCGTGGCTCAGCTCGGCCGGTCCCGAGACGGCCAGCCATTTGAACGGGTCCTGCGGATCGACCACGATCAGCGCGGCCCGCGCGTCGTTCCGGAGGTGCTCGGGCTTCGCGCGGCCCTCGGCGGTGTTGAAGATGACCGCCTCGTCGTCGACGTCCACCCAGACGACGGTGTTGTGCGGCGAGCCGTCCGTGCGAAGCGTCGTGGCGACGCCGTAGTAGGGATTGCGGAGGAACTCCTGCTGTTGCTCGCTCAACTTGGCCATCGAGCCTCCTTGCTCTAGTAGGGTCGCAGAGTGGACACGCTGCTCCTCGTCGGAACGCGCAAGGGTCTCTTCCTCATCCGCGGCAGCCAAAACGGATGGCAGGTCGAGGAGCCGCAGCTGCCCGGCTGGCAGATCAACCACGCCGTCCTCGACCCCCGCGACGGAACCCTCTACGCCTGCACGAACAGCTGGGTCTACGGCGGCACGGTCCATCGCTCGTCCGACCTCGGGCAGAGCTGGGAGCGCTCCGAGGAGCTCGGCCTGCCGGAGGAGAGCGGGCTGAAGCTCGCATCGACCTGGCATCTCGAGCCCGGCCATCCCTCCCAGCCGAGCACGCTCTGGCTCGGAGGCGAGCCGGGAGTGCTCTTCCGCTCCGAGGACTCCGGCGCGACCTGGGCCGCGAACGAGGCACTGCTCGCTCACGAGACGCGCGAGCGCTGGGCGCCCGGCGCCGGCGGCCTCGTCTGCCACTCGATCGCGCTCGACCCCGAGAACGCCGAGCGGCTCTGGATCGGGATCTCCGCCGCAGGCGTCTTCCGCAGCGAGGACAGAGGCGGCTCCTGGGAGCCCGCGAACGCCGGCACCGAAGCCTGCTTCATGTCCGACGATCCCTTCCCCGAGGTCGGCCAGTGCGTGCACAAGGTGCTCGCGCATCCGGCCCGGCCCGATCGGCTCTGGCAGCAGAACCACTGCGGCGTCTACCGCTCCGACGACGCCGGCGCGAGCTGGGAGCGACTCGACGAGAATGGGCTGCCGTCCCGATTCGGCTTCGGACTCGCACTCGATCCCGGTGACCCGGACGTCGCCTACGTGATCCCGGAGGTCGGCCCGGAGAACCGAGTCACGAGCGATGGGCGGCTCGGGATCTACCGGACGGGCGACGCGGGCGCGAGCTGGAACCCCACCGTCGCGGTCGATCCTGCCTGGGCGGCCGTGCTCCGTGAGGGGATGAGCTTCGACGCAAACGGCGGCGTCTACGCCGGCACGCAGAGCGGCTTCGTCTACGCGCTGCGCGACGGGCAGGTGACGGAGGCGGCACGGCACCTGCCGCCGATCCTCTCCGTCGAAGCCGCCGCGTGGCAGTAGTAATCCTCCCTGGGCTACTCGCGACGGAGGCGGGCGGTCAGAAGCGATTCGAGCTCGGGGCGGAGACGGTCGGCGGGGCGTTGCGCGCGCTGCCGGTCGCGAACCTCCTCCTCGACGAGACCGGCGCCGTCCGTCCGCTCGTCCACGTCTATGTCGATGGCGAGCGCGAGCGGGATCTCGATTCCCCACTCGCGCCGACGGCGACGATTCGAATCGTCGCCGCCATCGCCGGCGGCTAGCTCTTGGCGACCTCGGTCGGGATCCCGGTGATCTCGCCGGACGCGATCCGCTCGCTGATCGCCTGAACGGCGTCGAGGTCTGACTGCGGCACCTCGGCGCTCACCTTGCCGAGGCCGACGCCGTTCTCCTTCAGCCCGAACGTCGCGTTCTCGCCGCCCTGCCAGCTCTCGTCCTGGATCGACTGGATCGTCAGGAAGACGGCCGAGTCGACGCCCTTCTTCGCGCTCGTCAGGATGTGCTTCCCGAGCGAGGACTGATCCGCGTCGACACCGATGCCCCAGCGGTCGCGCTCTCCCGCCGCGTTCAGCGCCCCGAGCCCGCAGCCGCCGGCGACGGAGAAGACGACACCCGAGCCGTCGGCGATCTGGTTCAGGGCGAGCTCCTTGCACTTGGCCTGGTCGTCCCAGTCCTGCGAGTAGCCGAGCACGGTCTTGATCCCCGGATCGGCCTCGCGCGCGCCGGCGAAGTAGCCGGCGATGAAGCGGTCGACCGGCGGCTCCTTCATTCCCCCGACGGCGCTGATCACGTCCGCCCCATCGCGTCGCTTCTCCTGCAGCGCGGCCAGGTAGCCGACGAGATAGCCGACCTCCTCCTCGCGGAAGAGCAGCCCCTGCACGTTCGCGGGCTTCCCCGGCACGAACGCCTGGTCGACGTCGATGATCGCGAATCTCGTCTCGGGGAATTTCTGCGCGACCTTGCCGATCGCGTCGCCTTGCGCGAAGCCGACTCCGATCACGAGGTCGTACTCCTGCCGCGCGAGCGAGGTCATGTTCGGGATGTAGTCGGCAGACGAGGCGGACTCGATCACACGACCCTCGACCGACAGCTCGGCCTGCGCGCGCTCGAGCCCCTTGAAGGCGAGCTCGTTGAAGCCGTTGTCGTCGAGCTGGCCCTTGTCGACGATCAGGCCAACCTTGAGCGCCGGCGAAGGTTCGACCGCGACGCCGTCGCCGTTGCCGTCGTCGCCGCCGCAGCCGGCGATCACTAGGCCGAGCAGCGCGAGCAGGAGTGCCTGAGTGGTGAGACGGAGCATCGGGGAGCAGCCTTTCGGTAAGGTTTTAGACTGTGAGGCGTAAACCTGGGTGGGAGTTTACCACAGCCCCGGCTCACGTCGTGCTCGCGGTCGTGCTGCAGGTGCGTGCTGGCTCGCTCCAAACGTTGGTCTGGCAGCGTGCGCGCGACCCGTTCGCCGCGGCCTGGGCGCTTCCGGGCGGCCTGCTCGCGCCCGCCGAGACGCTGGACGAGTCGATCCGGCGCCATCTCGCCGCCAAGGTCGACGTCAGGGAGCTCGCCCACGCCGAGCAGCTCGGCACCTGGAGCGAGCCGGGACGGAACCCGAGCCGCTGGGAGCTCGCCACCGCCTCGCTCGGCCTCGTTCCCGCAGGCGTCGATCCCGAGCTGCCGGGTGACACAGCCTGGCATCCGGTCGACCGCCTGCCCTCGCTCGCATTCGACCACGGCGCGATCGTGCTCGCGGGCCGCGAGCGCCTTCGCGCCAAGCTCTCCTACACGAACGTCGGTTTCGCGCTCGCGCCGCCGACCTTCACGCTGCCCGAGCTGCGCGAGCTCTACGTCGCCGCGCTCGGCCACGAGGTCTCCGCGACGAACCTGAAGCGCGTCCTTCTGCGCCGGAACGTGCTCGAGCCGACCGGCCGGCGTCGCGATCCCGGACGCGCGGGCGGACGCCCGGCGGAGCTCTATCGCTTCCGCTCGACCGAGCTCGAGATCACCGATCCGTTCGCGGCGCTCCGACCGCCGGCCTGACGAGCTCGAGCTAGCCGGGTCGCGCCTAGACGACGAGGCGGGCCAACCCCGCCGCCGCACCGGCGACGACGATCACCGCGAGCAACGGCGCCCGGAGCCACAGCGCGACCCCCGCAACGGCCACGCCGAGCAGCCTCGGCCCGTCGAGGACGAGCTCCCGGTCGCCGCCCACGAGCTGCGTGACGACGAGCGCAGCGAGCATCGCCGGCGCGAGCACCTCGACGAGGCCGAGCGCGCGCGGCGGCAGCGCGCGCCGGCCGAGAAAGACCGGCCCGGCCGCCTTGAACAGCACGGTCGCCAGCCCGACGGCGGCGACGACGATCCAGCCCTCGCTCAGCGGCGCAGTCCGATCAGGCAGGCCAGGGCCGCGACGACGAGCGGCACGCCGGGCGGCGCCACCGGAATCAACACGAACGTCATCGCCGCCGCGATCATCGCTGCCATGAGTGAGCGCCGGGCGCGGACATACGGCACGAGCAGGGCGAGGAAGAGGGCCGGGAACGCGGCGTCGAGGCCGATCGCCTCCGGGTCGAGCAGATCGCCGACGAGCGTGCCGGCGGCGGTGCCGCCGACCCAGAGGACGTAGAAGAGGAGCCCCGCCCCGACGAGAACGGCATGCTCGAAGCGGCCGCTGCGCCCCGCGAGCGCCCAGGACTCGTCCACGATCAGCTGCGACTCGACCAACCGGCGCCTGCGCGAGCCGGGGAAGATGGAGGCAACCGCGACGCTGAGCGGGACGTAGCGCGCGTTCAGGAGCACGGCCGCGACGATCGCAGCGACCGCGCCGCCGCCGGTGTCGAGCACGGAGGCGGCCGCGAACTGCGCCGAGCCGGCGAACGTCGTCGCCGACATCAGTACCGCCGCCGCCCAGCTCATGCCGGCATCGGCCGCGAGCAACCCGAACGAGGCACCGAAGAGAAGCGGCCCAGGAGCCAGCGGAAGCGCGGCGAGGACGCCGTCGCGGAGACGACCGGACATGACCCAGGGCGGTCCGCCGTGTCGAGGAGGGCAACGCCGTCGGCAGCTCGATCGCGTCGGT
>JANDLU010000048.1 GCA_024330215.1 Candidatus Gaiellasilicea maunaloa | reverse complement strand
CTGACCGGCCTCCCCGCCCGCGTCTCGGCGGGCAAGCTCGAGCTCCACTTCGGCGTGGAGGTGCGGCTGGAGGAACTGGTCGAGACTCTGGAGGTTCTCTAACGCAAAAGCCTGCAAAAGCAGGCTTTTGCGCATGGGCGATCCTGGATTCGAACCAGGGACCTCCGCCTTATCAGAGCGGCGCTCTAACCGACTGAGCTAATCGCCCTCGCGAGGGGGGATTCTAGCCAGAGCGCTGAATCGCTAGTGAACGACGTTCGTGCGCCGCACGTAGTCCTCGAGGGCGAGGAGGAAGTGCTCGTCGCTCGCGATCTCGGCGATCGTCCCCTTGGTGCCCTCGTCGAGCTCGTCGTCGCGGTGCAGGCTGGCGATGAACGGCTCGAGCGTGCCGTTCTTCGACATCGCCGCCATGCGCAGGCAGAGGAGCTTCGTGCGCTCGTCCTGAGCGACGGCTTCGAGCGATTCGATGTCGTGGAGCCAGAGATCGACCACGGGTGTGCAACGAGCCCGACCGCTCTCAGGTTACGCCCCTCGCCGGTTGCGACAGGCCTCGGGCTACACTGGCTCGGAGGCCGAGGATGCGCGAGATGCTGATCTACGGGGTGAGCTTCGACCTGGTCGGCAAGCAGCCGATCGTGCTCCTGAAGACCTCTGATGGAAACAAGTTCCTCCCGATCTGGATCGGCCATGCGGAGGCCGCCGCGATCCTCGTTAAGCTGCAGAACGCGACGACGCCGAGGCCGATGACGCACGACCTCGTGACCGACATGCTGGCGCAGCTCGAGACCGAGGTGGTCGCCGTGACGGTCACCGAGATGCGGGAAAGCACCTACTACGCACGGATCACGCTGCGCCAGAACGGCTCCGACGTCGAGATCGACTCGCGACCGTCCGACGCGATCGCGCTGGCCGTCCGAGCCGGGGCGAAGATCTACGCCGCCGACGAGGTGATCGAGGAGTCCGGGATCGAGTTCGAGGGCGAGGGCGGCGAGCACGACGAGCTTGCGGGGGTGACGCCGCTCGCCGAGCTCGACCCCGACGAGTTCCGCCGCTTCCTCGACACGGTCAGCCCGGACGAGTTCGCGAAGGAAGACGAGCCAACCTAGCCTCTAGTCGTTGCGTCCGACCTCGCGCTTCGTCAGGGCGAGCAGCTCCGCGACGAGCTCGCGCAGCCCTTCGCTCGAGAGCGGGCCGCGGTTGGCGGCTCCCAGGTGGGACTGGAGCCATCTTTCCCGCGCGGGGTCGAGGAAGTCGAGACCGTGCTCCTGCTTGACGCGCCGGAGCTCGAGGACGAGCTCGAGCCGCTGGTTCATCGTCTCGACGAGGTGCTCGTCGAGCTCCGTGAGCTCGGCTCGCAGGCGGCGGATCGGATCGGGGATCTCATCGCTCACGGGCCAATCTCCGGTCGGACGCTCACGGACGTCCGTCCCAGGCGAGCTCGACGGGCTTCCCCGTACGCTCGATCGTGATCAGGCGAAACGGGAACACGAGCGCGGCCGTACCCGGCCGCGCCAGCGTCGGCGCTCGCTCACGGATCGTGACCACGATTCGCCGCCGTTCCTCCGTCACCCGGACGACATCGAGGGCAAAGGCGGTGCTCGAGCGAGGGCCGGCCGCGACGAGTACCGCCTCCCGCCGCCCGAAGTCGATCGGCGGCACGGTCGCCGAGGAGCCGAGCGCGGTCCGAATCGCCGCATCCCCGCCGAACACCGCCAGCTGCGACCGCGACGGCTCGCCGAGAGCTCGACCGGTGAGGTCGCGCCAGGCGAGCGGGCGATCGCCGCCGCGAGCCCAGAGCTCCTGCCAGGCGAGCCAGCCGACCGCCGCGACCGCGACCGCGACGAGCGCGCTAGCTGTAGATCGTGACCGTCGCACCGTGCGGGTGCCCGGCGAAGAGCTGCGGCGCGATCCACATCGGCACCCGCACGCATCCATGCGAGGCCGGATAGGCCGGCACGGAGGGATAGCCGTGGATCGCGAAGCCGCGGAGGAAGTACATCGGGTACCAGAGCACCCAGTCGAAGCCCGTGACCTTGCGGTAGACCTTCCACGTGCCGAGCGGCGTGTTCCCGGTGGCCCCGGTCGAGACGTGGACTACCCGGGCGACCTGGCCGCCGCGGATCTCGAGCAGTACCTGCCGGGTCTTGTCGACCTCGATGTGATCGAAGCCACGGGATCTCGGCATGGGGATCCCGGCCCGCTCGAGCAGTCGCCAGAGGTCGGGATCGACTCGACCAGTACGGGCCAGGCGATGGACCTTCTGGAACGCCGTGACCGCTTCCAGCGTGTCCGTTCCGAAGACGGTGTCGACGCCGCGAAGGGCGTAGCGCAGCTCAGCGAGGCGCCGCTCGAGGGCGAGGACGCTCGGCCCTCGGGCGCCGAGCGCGAGCGAGGGAAACACGACCTCGGTCACGAGCGACCGCCGTGCCGGAAGGAAGCCAGGCCGGGGAACCGCAGTAACGATCGCGCGCAGGCGGCCCGCCACGCCCGTCGGCACGCCCACGCGCAGCTCGCCTCCAACCTGCTTTCGGACAATCGGCTTGCCGCCACGGCGGATCTCGATCCGGAGCCTGCCGGCGGCCAATGGCAGGAGCTGTGCCGCGACCGCGAGCTCCCCTCCGACCTCCGACATCGTGGCCAGCGAAGCAACGAGCCGGGGCCGGATTCGGATCAGCCGGGAATCCGAGCGCACAGCGCCGTAGCGTGCGTGGTAGGGGCCTGGCGAGCGGAGCCGGAGGAGCGTCCTGAAGCGGCCGTTCGCTCCGACGCGCGCCGAGGCGACGTGGGTGCGACCTCGGTAGATCTGGACGCGACCGCCTGCGATCGCGGGCCGCAGCTCGCCGCCGATTCCCACGGCGACGCCGTAGCCGTCCGCCCGCGGAACCGAGAGCGTGACGCTGCGCTCGCGGACGACGATCCGAACCTGGGCCTGCGCGCTCTCCCCGTTCTCGGCGACGGCGGTGACGACGGCGAGGTAGCGCCCGGGCGCGTAGACGTGACGGACAGCGGCGCCCGCTGCGAAGGTGCCGTCGCCGAGGTCCCAGCTGTAGCTCGCCGGCTCCCCGCTCGCGGTCAACGTCACCGCGAGCGACCCGACCCCCGTCGTCTTGGACGCTGCGACAGCGACGCTGGGCGGGGCGGCCGCTGCGCCCGTCGCGAAGACTCCGCTCGCAAGGGCTAGGCCGGCCAGGACGAAGAGCGCTAACCGCACGACTGGGACAATAGGCCGCTCAGGTGGCGACGGCAACGATCAGGCTCGTTCCGTTGAAGGCACAATGGACGAGCATCGCCGGATAGATGCTGTCGGTCCGAAGCCGGATGAAGCCGGTGACGAGCCCGAAGACGACGAGCGCGGGCAGAGCCAGCACGAGGCCGTGGCCGAGCCCGAAGCAGATCGCGGTGACGACGACCGCGAGCGCGGGGCCGAAGCGCAGGAGCAGCGCGAGGCCGGCGCCTCGATAGAGGAGCTCCTCGACGATCGGGCCCACGAGCGCGACGGCGACGAAGTTGGCCGCGTAGGCGCCCGCGCGGCTCGAGTCCCAGCCCTCGGGGGTCAGTCCTTGCTCCTCGCCTGCGTCGAGGGCGATGAGGAGGAGCCCGGCGCCGATGAAGATCGCGACGTAGCCGGCGAGTGCCCAGCCGAGCGCGCTCGGCCAGGATCGGGGTCTACGGAGGGCGAAGAACTCGGCCTTCGGCAGGCCGCGGCCGATCCCGAAGAAGACGATCGCAAACAGGATCGCGTAGATGATCACGCTTCCGATCGCCGTCTCGTAGCGGTAGAGGACATCGCTCTCGGGCTTGCCGCCGCTGAGCCGGCCGGCGTAGTTCAGCGTCGCGAGCGCAGCGACGAGTACGAGCCAGCCCATGAGCTTCGGCGGCCCGTGAAGATCATCCAGGCGATCGCTTCGGCTCCGCTGCTCGTTCACGCCACCCACTGCCATAGCGCCCATTGCACCACGGCGACGCCGAGCAGTGCGGCGGAGACCGTCGTCAGGGCCGAGTGCAGGCGCGGTCGGGAACCGAGCGCCGCGAGTACGAGCAGCAGGGGAAAGAGCACGAGCCCGAACCTCGACATCGAGAGGAGAGGCCAGCGCTCCGAGGGAAACGAGAGCGGGACGGCCAGGCTGACGAGCGCGAAGAGCCCGTAGGGCGCGCCGAACCGCCGCCAGGCTGCGAGTGCCAGCGCAAGGAAGGCGAGCGTGAACGCGAGCTGCTGCACGTTGAGGGCGAGATCGCGGCTCGAGCGGTCGGCAAAGAGGACGGCGATCCCCTCCCAGAGTCCGCCCAGCGGTCCGGCCGGGGAGAGCTCTCGATTCCAGATTCCCTCCTGCGCGCGGAGGAACGCGAACGGCTCGTCGATCCAGGCCGAGAGGAGAAGGGGATAGGCGGCCGCGATCGGGATCGAGACGGCGAGCCGAAGGAGGGCACGCCGCCGATCCTCGGCCCGCCACGCGAGCAGCGCGAGCGCGGGTAGGAGGGCGATCCCGACCGGCCGGGTCAGCATCGCAAGTCCGGTTGCGACGCCGGCACCGAGGAAGCGACTCCGATCCGCGAGCAGGAACGCCGCCAGCACGAGCGCGAGGTAGAGCGACTCGCTATAGACCGCTTGGAGGAAGAGGGCGGTTGGGAAGATCGCCAGGTAGAGCACGGCCCGGACCGCCCCCTCCTCGCCGAGCCGTTCGCGGGCGAGCCGCTGCAGCAGCACGAAGGCAACGGCGCACGCGGCGAGCGAGAGCAGCACGCCCGCGAGCACGTAGTGGCCGGCAAGGAGCCGACCGAGCAGCGCCACGAGGCCCGGGTAGAGCGGAAAGAACGCCGTCGTGCTCGAGGGGGCGCCCGAGTAGCCGTGCTCGGCGATCCGGAGATACCAGTCGCTGTCCCAACGCGCCCACACGTCGACGCCTGCGCCGAGCTCGTGGAGGCGGGGGCTATCCCAGCGATCGGCGTCGGGATGCCTGCTCGGCTCGAAGACGAGCAGGGCGAAGACCGCAGCCAGCCAGAGCGCGATCCTGCTCCAGAGGAAGATCTCGAGCGCAGGACTTCGCCGGGCAGACCGCAGCCGCTGACCCACGTCCACGAGACCTTCGATGATAGGTGCCTCTGAGGAACCGGTGCCGGCCCGTCGAATCGAGGACGGATGGAGCTCTGGCAGCGTCTGCTCGCGATCGGGATCGTGCTCGCGATCGCGGTCCTCGTCGCGCGGGCGATCGATCGGAGGATCATGGGCGGTGACCGCAGCCCCGAGGCGCTGACTCGCTACCGCGTCCTGCGACGGACGATCACCGTCTCGATCGTCACGGTCGGTCTGCTCTCGGCCCTCCTCGTGATCCCGCAGGTACGGGCAATCGCAGGCGGGCTCCTCGCCTCGTCTGCGATCCTAGGCTTGATCGTCGGCTTCGCCTCACAGCGCACGCTCGGCAACTTCGTCGCCGGGCTGATGATCGCGATCACCCAGCCGCTGCGGCTCGGCGACTGGGTCGAGGTCGGCGGCGTCGGCGGCAGCGTCGAGGAGATCGGGCTGATGTACACCTTCATCCGCACCGCGGACAATGCGCGGCTTGTGATCCCGAACGAGAAACTGGCGTCGGATACCATCCGCAACTCGACAATCCGCAGTCCCGCCAAGTACGCGCAGGTCACAGTGCAGGTTCCGTCCACACACGATCTCGCCCAGCTCGTCGAGGCCCTCCGGCGAGAGGCGCCCGGCGAGCGCGACGAGGTCTTCGTCAGCTCCCTCGAAGGGTCGCCGACTTTGACGATCCGAGCCTGGACCGAGGACGAGGCCGCGGCCGCGCAGCTCGAGCACGACCTCCGCCTGCGCGTGCACAGCCGCCTGCGGGAGCACGGGATCTACGGATGAGCCCACCCCGGAAGGGAGCTCGGCGGACGGGTCGGTCGTCCACGAGATCCGCGTCGAGCGCGCACGACTACGACCGGAATGGCGCCAAGCGGCGCAAGCGCCGGAGGCGCGAGCGCAAGCGCAGCCGCCGGCGCGCCGGCGTACTCGGCGCGGTCGCAACGCTCGCGCTACTCGCCGTCGTGGCAGGAAGCGCGGTCACGGGCGTCGCCAGCTTCGGCACGTCGTGCGATCTGAGCGCGCTGCGCCGCGTCGAGATCGGCCAGAACTCGTTCGTCTACGCGGCGGACGGCTCCATCCTCGGCGGGATTCCGTCCGAGCGGAATCGCCAGCCCGTCCGGCTCGGCCGCATCAGCGCCTGGATGCCGAAGGCGACGATCGCGATCGAGGATCGCCGCTTCTATGAGCACGGCGGCGTCGATCCGAGCGGGATCGCGCGGGCCGTCTGGGCCGACGTCCGCGCCGGCAAGGTCGTCCAGGGCGGCTCGACGATCACCCAGCAGCTCGTCCGGAACCTCTACATCAGCCGCGAGCAGACCTTCGAGCGCAAGCTCAAGGAGGCCTGTCTCGCGATCAAGCTGAACAAGGCCTGGTCGAAGAAGAAGATCCTCGCGACCTACATGAACCAGGTCTACTACGGCAATCTCGCCTACGGAATCGAAGCGGCCGCACAGACCTACTTCTCGAAGCACGCCCGTCAGCTGACCCTTCCCGAGGCGGCCTTGCTCGCGGGAATGCCGCAGGCTCCGTCCGCGTACGACCCGTTCAACCGCACGGAGATCGCGACGGGCCGCCGCAACCAGGTGCTGCTCGCGATGCTCGAGGAGGGTTCGATCGACCGCAACCAGTACGACTGGGCCATCGACCGCGGGCTCGGGTTGAAGGCGGGCAGGCTCTACAAGACGATCCGCGAGCCGTACTTCTTCAGCTACGTCCGAGACGAGCTGATCGCAGCGTACGGTGTCGCGACGGTTCGCACGGGCGGACTCAAGGTCTACACGACGATCGACCCGCGCTTCCAGCGGGCGGCGCAAAAGGCGATTCGCGACACGCTCTATGAGAGATCCGATCCGGCCGCGGCCGTGATCTCGATCGATCCTCGCAGCGGCGCGATCAGGGCGATGACCGCGGTGACGCCGAGCCTGAAGAAGAACCAGTTCAACCTGCTCTCCCAGGCCAAGCGACAGTCGGGGTCGACGTTCAAGACCTTCGTGCTCGCGGCGGCGGTCGAGAAGGGGATCAACCCGGCGACGACGAGCTATCTCTCGGCCCCGTTCTTCTACCGGCCGACGGAGGAGGGCGACTGCGAGGAAGGAAGCTGGTGGTGCCCGGAGACATACGACAAGACGTATACCGGGTGGACGTCGATCGAGCGCGCGACGATCCGCTCGGACAACACGGTCTACGCGCAACTGACGCTCGACGTCACCGCCGAGGCGGTCGCGAAGATGGCGACGAAGCTCGGCGTCCGCTCGAAGCTGACGACCGGCGACGGCGCCTACGTCCCCTCGATCGGGCTGGGCTCGATCGAGGTCTCGCCGCTCGACATGGCCTCGGCCTACGCGACGCTTGCCGCAGGCGGGATCTATTCGAAGCCGCGCGCGATCCGGCGGGTCGTGCTCGCGAACGGCAAGGAGGACGAGGAGGCGGGCTGGGGCGACGTGAAGGGCAACCGCAAGCGGGTGATCTCGGAGGGCGTCGCCTACACCGTGACGAAGATCCTCGAGCAGAACGTCCAGTACGGCACCGGTACGGGCGCCAACTACGGCCAGCCCGCGGCCGGGAAGACGGGCACGACCGAGGAGCACTCCGATGCCTGGTTCGCCGGCTACACGCCGCGGCTCCAGACGACGGTCTGGATCGGCTATCCCGAGGGCAAGGTGCCGATGACGAACGTCCACGGGATCAGCGTCTCGGGCGGCACCTTTCCCGCTCAGATCTGGCGGCTCTTCATGTCCTCGGCGATCGGCCAGCTCGAGCCGCTCTCGTTCCCGGAGCCGAGCGATTATCCGGAATGGTCGTCGTTCGAGCGCGGCACGTTCGGCCGCTCGTTCGGCTATTCGGGATCGTCCAGCTCCTCGGGCGGCTACGTCGCGCCCGTCGCCCCCGAACCGGAGCCCGAGCCGACACCGGAGCCCGCGGAGCCGGAGCCGGCTCCCCCCGCGCCGACGGCTCCCGTGGCGCCGCCTCCCACCACACCTCCACCTCCAACTCCGCCGCTCGAGCCGCCACCTCCGCTCGAGCCGCCGCCACCTCCGCCTCCGCCGCCACCTCCGCCGACCGAGCCTCCGCTTCCGCCGACCGAGCCGCCGCCTCCACCCCCGCTCGAGCCCTGATCGCCCGATCGCGGCCGGCACGGGCGCGTTCCGGAGCGTTCACGCTCGCGCCGCTGGCGCTCGGCGGCCTGACGCTCGCTCTCGTCGCCGGCTGCGTCGCGGCAGCGTGGCTCGGCGGAGCGCCGCTCGTCCCGTCGAATGCGGGCCGGGCAGGCGACGAGAACGGCTGGGTGTGGATCTTCCTCGCCTGCCTGGCCGGTGCGTTCGCGCTCTATCTCGGCGCGCTCCTGCTGCTTCGCCCGTCGAGACCGCCTCTGGTCGCGGTGGCTGCGCTCGCGGTCGCGATCCAGCTCGCCCCGCTCGCCGCCCCGCTCCTGCTCTCGACCGACGCCTGGACCTACTGGGAGTACGGGGAGATCGCGGTCGGCGAGGGGAATCCGTACCGGGACGTCCCGACCGAGTTTCCGGACAACCCGGCGTACGACCATGCGGGCTTCGCCTGGCGCGACTCGATCTCGGTGTATGGACCGGCGTTCACGCTCGGCTCGGAGCTCGTCGCGCGGGCGGTGGGGTCGAGCCCTGACGCAGCGGCCTGGACGTTCAAGGTTCTCGCCGCGCTTGGAATGCTCGCAATGACCGGTCTGGCCGCGGCGCTTGCCCGGGACCGGGTCGCGGCGGCTGCCCTCGTCGGCTGGAACCCGCTCTTCGCGATCCACTTCGCCGGCGGCGGGCACAACGACTCGCTGATGCTCGCGCTCGTGCTCGGTGCGCTCGCTCTCGCTGCCTCCGGCCGGCGGGCCGCGGCGGGCGCTGCCTGGGCGCTTGCGATCCTCGTCAAGTGGATCCCGCTCGTCTTCTTCGCCGTTCGCGCGGTCGAGGCTCGTGCGTCGGGACGGCGCGTCGGGCACGCGGGCTTCGCGATCGCGGTGGGACTCGTGGGCGCGCTCGCGTTCTGGCGGTTTGGGCTCGACTGGCTGCGCGCGTTCGGGCCGCTCGCCCGGAACGCCGAGGGTCAGACGAGCTATGCGCTGCCGCACCGGCTCGAGCAGCTCGGCCTTCCCGGCGACATCGCCCTCGCCCTGGCCGTCGTGATCCTGGTCTCTGGCTTGGCGGTGCTTGCCCGCGAGGCTCGGCGCGGTCGCGTTCGCCTGGGTCGCGCGGGCTGCCTCCTGCTCGCGACGACGCCGTGGCTCGCGCCCTGGTACGCGGTCTGGGCGCTTCCGCTTGCGGCGGCGGAGGGCGACCGCAAGGCCCAGCTCGTCGCACTCGGCTTCTGCGTCTACCTGCTTCCGCAGACGATTCTGTAGGAGAGGTTGGCGGAATGTCGCGGCGCGCCCAGCGCGCCGAGACGGGCGCAGCCGGTGTTTCGCCAACTCCTCCTAGCGCTTCCTGAAGACGACGATCCCGTCCTCGTCGAAGACGATCCGCCAGCGGGCATCGAGCCTCAGCCGGCGGATGCGCTCGCTCGTCGCCAGCGGGGCGATCCGATCGGCGTAGCCGGGTCGCGTCTCGTCGGCTGCGATCCAGTCGGCGCCGTCGAGCACGGGGAAGCTGAGGACGCGCCGCCGCTCCGAGAGATGACCTCCAAGCGAGTTCGTGGCGCTGACGACGTCGTCGTCGGGGATCAGCCGGAGCGCTCGCTCGGCCACGTCGTCGTGCGCGGTCACGCGGTACTCGCGCGACGCAAGCGACTCGCCGCCCGGAAACGCCCGCCACACGGGGATTGCGCCGAGGATGTAGTTCGCCGCTATCCCGGCGACGACGACGGCGGTGACGAGCGAGCGCAGCCGGCCGGCATTCCGGAACCTCGCGGCCCCGAGCACGGAGGCGACGATCAGACCCGGGATGGCCGCGGCGGTGTAGTGGAAGTGGATCGACGTCTGCGTCCGCGTCGAGGAGAGCAGGTTCGCGGCGAGCTCGGGAAGCGCCGTCAGTGCCGCGAGCGGGGCGAGGAGCGGCAGGGCGAGAAGCGGGAGGCCGAGCTCGAGCAGATAGGGGATCCCGTGACCGTCGAACGCCTGCTCCACGATCAGGAGCGGATCCGTGAACGCGGTCTCGACGATCCCGAGCGGCGAGCCGCCGACAGCGCGGTAGCGGCCTTCGAAGGCCGACGAGCCGGCCGGGGCGAAGTGCGGGACGACGATCCCGATCGCGACTGCGGCGACCGCGACTCCGGAGGCCGCGATCGCTGCGCCCGCGCGTCGGCGCCCGCGCGCAAGGGCATACCAGACGCCGAGCGCGGCGACCGCGAGCGGGATGTGCTCCTTCGTCAAGCAGGCCAGCCCGGCCACGACTGCGAACGCGAGGAGCCGATCCTCGTCGAGGTACCAGAAGGCGAAGAGCAGAAGCGGGGTCGCAAGCGCGACCGCATGGAACTCGTTCAATGCGAGCCACTGCGTGGGTGGGTAGAGGAGATAGGCGAGCCCGAAGCCGAGTGCCGCCCGATCCGAGCGGAGGTGCTTGCGGGCGAGGAGGAAGACCGGCCAGGCCCCGAGTGCGATCGCAGCCGCCTGCGCGACGAGCAGCATCGTCGGATCGGGCCAGATCCACCAGAGCGGTGCAAATGCGGCGAGGATCGGGTCGAAGTGGGCCCCGAGCCGCGAGATCTGCTCGCCGCGGAGGTCGGTGACCGAGAGGACATCGCCGTGCGACGTCGCCCAGACGGCTTGCACCATGTTGCCGAGATCGAAGCGGCCAGTATTGAACGCGAGGTGACGCAGGACGGAGAGCGAGCCGAAGCCGGTAGCGAACGCGGCAGCGGCTGCCCACAGGACGACAGCCGGCGTAAGTCTCACCGGGGTCCGGCAGCGCGCTCGAGCTCGGATTCGAGGAGTCTGCGCCAGCGCAGCCCGAGCACCTCCTCGCTCGCGCGCTCGCGGTAGGCTGCAAGGCCCCCCGCGCCGATCCGTCGGGCGAGCTCGTCATCGGCCGCGAGCAGTCGGACTGCCTGGGCGAGCGCGGCAGCGTCGCCCGGAGGAACGAGCAGGGCGCTCTCGCCGTCCTGCAGCAGCTCTCGGGCGGCTGGGGTGTCGGCGGTCACGACCGGCGTGCCGCAAGCGAGCGCCTGGAAGGCCTTGTTCGGGATCACGCGCGCGGCCTTCGCCGACGTCCCGAAGACGCCGAGCGCGCAGCCCGCACGCTGAAGCTCCTCCGGCAGCTCCTCGTACTCGACCCACGCGACCCACTCGACGTTCGCCGGCCGATCGTCGAGGAGTGCATCGAGCTGGCCGCTGCCGACGATCCGGAAGGGCACCTCGGGCGCGAGGCTCGCGGCCTCCAGGATCGTCTCGAGCCCGTGCAGCGGGATCAGCTTGCCGACGAAGAGGACGTGAAATCGTTCCCGCGGTTGCCAGCCGGGTCGGAAGAGCCGCTCCTCGGCGCCGACGAAGCAGACCTCGATCCGGTCGTGCTGGAGCCGCCCCAGCTCGGCCAGGAAGCGAGCGTTCTGGGAAGTGTCCGCGACGACGAGATCGGCCCGACGGAGCGCGATCCGATCGACGTGATGCAGCACGGCGGCGGCCAGTGAGCCGCGGGTGAAGCGCCCCCGGTCGTCGACGAGGGTCTCTGCGAGCGACACGAGCGGGTTGAAGACGAGGGGCCGCCCACCCGCGATCCGCCGCGCCGCGGGCATGTCGAAGTGCCCGGGGTAGCCGACGATCATCGCGTCGAAGCGCTCGCGTCGTCCCCGCACGATAAGCCCGGCCTCGGCGAGACCCACCTTGACCGCCGAGCCGAGACCGAGCGACCACTTGTGCCGCCGCCGCTCCCAGACGCTCGCGTGGCGTTCGATCACCTCGACCCCGGCCCCGCGCAGGCACGAGATCACCTGGGCGTTCCGGGGATACTCCCGCTCATAGGTACCGAAATAGAGAACCCGCACCTAGCGCAGGATCTCGTCGACGTGCTGATCCGCCGTCCGCCGATCGTGCGCTCGCTCCTCGTGGTGGCTCGTGATGAGCTCGCTCAGCAGACCGAGCGAGAGGAGCTGGATCCCGACCACGACGAGCAGGACGCCGAGGGTCAGCAAGGGGCGGTGCCCGATCGCCTCTCCCGCCAGCTTGAGCACGCTGAGGTAGACGAGCACGATGCCGCCGAGCAGGAAGAGCACGAGTCCGAGTCCGCCGAAGAGATGGAGCGGGCGGTGTCGGTAGCGGCCCATGAAGGTCACGGTCAGGAGGTCGAGGAAGCCCCGCACGTAGCGCTCCATCCCGTAGCGCGAGCGGCCGTGCTCGCGGGGCCGGTGGTTGACGGGCACCTCGGCGACGCGGTAACCGCGGTAGTGGGCCAGCACGGGCACGAAGCGGTGTAGCTCGCCGTAGAGCCGCAGGCCGTGCAGCACCTCGGCGCGGTAGGCCTTGAGGCCGCAATTCAGGTCGTGGAGCCGGAGCCCGGACATGCGCCGGCTGACGCCGTTGAAGATCCGGGACGGGATCCGGCGGCTCAGCGGATCGCGGCGCTTCGTCTTCCAGCCGGAGACGAGGTCGAAGCCCTCGTCCAGCTTCGCGAGCAGCCGCGGGATCTCGGCCGGATCGTCCTGCAGATCGCCGTCCATTGTCACGATCACGTTTCCTCGCGCGTCCTCGAAACCGGCCTGGAGCGCGGCGGCCTTCCCGAAGTTCCGGCGGAGCCGGACGACGCGGACGTTGTCTACGGCGTCGTGGAGCCGGGTGAGTGCCGAGAAGGTGCCGTCCGTCGAGCCGTCGTCGACGAAGACGACCTCCCAGGGCTCCCCGATCCCGTCGAGAGTCGAGCCGAGCTCGTCGAGCAGGAGCGCCACGCTGCGCTCCTCGTTGTGGACCGGGACGACCACGGAGATCACGGCCTGGAGCCTAGCTTTCCGATCCGGCTAGCGTACGGCGCGATGCCGCCGCTCCTCACGATCGACGAGGCGCTCGCCCTGGTGCTCCAGCGGGCGCAGCCGCTCGAGGCCGAAGTCGTCCTGGTCGCGCAGGCTGCGGGCCGGGTGCCGGCGGATGACGTTCAGGCGCTCGTCGATCTGCCGCCGTTTCGCAGCTCGGCGATGGACGGTTTCGCTGTCAGGGTCGCAGACACACCGGGCCGGCTGCGGGTCGTGGCGCGGATTCCGGCGGGTCGGCCCGCGGAGCGCGCTCTCGCCGCCGGCGAGACGATGGGGATTGCGACCGGCGGGAGCGTTCCGGACGGGGCCGACGCGGTCGTGCCGATCGAGCGGGTCGAGGATGGCGGCGACGAGGTCGCTGTGAGCGAAGGCGTTAGCGATCAAGACAACATCCGCTCGATCGGGAGTGACATCCGAGTCGGCGATCCCCTACTCTCCGCGGGGCTCGTTCTCGGTCCGGCCCAGATCGGGGCGCTCGCGGCGGCCGGCGTTGCCGAGCTCCGCTGTGCTCGACGCCCGCGCGTTGCCATCCTCAGCACCGGAACCGAGCTGCGCCCGCCCGGGACGGTACTCGAGCCGGGACAGATCTACGAATCCAACGCCCCGATGCTCGCGGCGGCGCTCGAGAGCTCGGGCGCGGAGGTGACGCGGCTCGCAGCGGTGGCCGACGACCCGGATGCGCACCGAGCTGCGCTGAAGCAAGGTCTCGAGGCGGATGTACTCGTCAGCTCCGGCGGTGTCTCCGTCGGGCCGCACGACCTCGTCCGCCGGATCGCGGCCGAGCTGGGCGTCGAGGAGGTCTTCTGGGGGGTCGCGGTCAAGCCCGGCAAGCCCGTCGCCTTCGGGGTGCGCGGGCGAACGCTCGTCTTCGGGCTACCCGGCAACCCGGTCTCCGCGCTCGTCGCGTGCGAGCTCTTCGTCCGGCCGGCTTTGAGAGCCCTGCAGGGCGTGATTGCTCCGGGACCTGCGTACGCCGTCGGCCGGCTGGCGACGCCACTGCGCGCGAACTCCGGGCGAGACGAGCTCGTTCGGGCCTGCGTGAGGATCGAGGCGGGAGAGACGGTGCTCGAGCCACTCTCGGGCCAGGAGTCGCACATGATCGCGCGGGCAGCCGGGGCCGACGCGCTCGTGCTCGTCCGCCGCGGCGAGCGCGACCCGGTCTCGGGCGACCGGCTCCCGTTCCTGCGTCTGTCGTGAGCTCGATTGCTAGGAGTCGTCGCCGCCGCGGTCGGGCGGCGTCACACCGACGGGCTTCGCGTAGGCAATGTAGCGATGGGTGGCGAAGAACCGCGGGTGGCAGGCCTGGAGCGCGAGCTGCTCCCGCCCCTCCGACTCGAGTACCGAGAGCTCGTCGGCCTCGACGATCCGGTGACCCGTCACCGAGTACTCGAAGCTGCCGTACGGAAGCTCGAGGAAGACCCGATCGCCCTTGCGGAGGCGATCGATGCGCGAGAACGGGGCGCCGTAGGTCGTTCGATGACCGGCGATGTAGACGAGCTCGCCCTGACCCGGCATCGCCGAGCCGAGGTACCGCCCAGGACCGCGCTTGAGCGTGTCGGAATCGGTGCCGTTGACGACGACGGCGTTCAGCCCGAGCCGCGGGATCCGGATCTTGGCGATCGCATCTCCCTCCGCCGACATCTTCCGCCACGCGCCGGCATCGCGCTCGAGCCCGCGGCGGCGCTGGGCAGGCGAGACCGCGACGCCCTGCACGCTCGGGCGGACCCGATCGAAGCTGCGCTCGAGCTTCTGGGAGAGCTCGCGCTGCTCGACGCGGTTGACGACGGCCGTGACCGGGTCCTGCCACTGCCAGACTGTGATCGCCCACGCGAGCGTGCCGAGTCCGGCGACGATCAAGAGCGTTCCCAGCACGCGAGCCGTGCGTCTCATCGAGCCTCCGCCACGTTCTTCTTATCGGCAGCGCGGCTCCGGGCATGAAGCGCGGTCGCGAGCGTTCGCCGCAGCGGCCCGCGCGGAGTCCGGGCCCGGACATCGGGATAGGGCGCGTAGCGTCCCACCGCGAGTGCCGAGAGTTGGGCGGCAATCGCGAGCCACGCCAGCCCGACGGCGAGCGCGAGCCACGGGACGTAGCCGACTCCGACGAGCGAGAGCAGGTACCACGGCGCGTCGAAGTCGAGCGAATAGCGTCGCGCGAACGAGACGACGAGGAGCGCGGGGCCCAGCAGCCCGCCTGCGAGGAGAGCGACGCGCGCCGGCGCCGTCCGGGTCTGCGGCAGCCAGAGCCAGGAATAGAGCGAAGGCAACACGAAGACGAGCGCGAACGGGTTGGTTGCGACGACGATCAGGGTGAGGAGCGCGAGCGCGAGCAGCGCGGTCGTGTAGCCCGCGAGCGCTTCCTCGGCGGCTGCCGGGCGCTGAGGTAACAGTCGCTGGCGACCGACGAGCCAGCCCCCGAGCAGCAGTACCGCGACCGCCGCGAGACCGGCGGCCGGCGGATTCAGAGCCCCGGCGACGTGGGTCGGGAGCGGCCGCGGCTCGGCGTCCGGGAAGAGCCCGAGCCTCGCTCCGACGAGTAGGAGCACGCCGGCGTAGGCCCAGAAGCCGAGGCGGCTGCGTAGGCTGCGCGCTGCCGAGCCGAGCGGGATTCGGCGGCGGCGACAGCGGGCGAAGAGGTCGACAGTCGCGATCAGGAACGGGAGGAGGGCTGCGAAGAGCGCCAGCTCGAGCGCCCAGCCCCGGACGAGACGGCGTCCGAGGTAGACGTAGCTGGTCGTACCCTGAGCGATCTCGATCCCGGCATCGAGCGAGCCGAGCAGATTCTGGGCTGCGCGACCGACCTCGCCGAGCCGCTCGACGTTCAGAGGCTCCTCCGCGAAGGGAGCCGCGGGACGCTCGTCGCCGGTCGTCAAGGTGATCCCGGGGATCCCGCGAGCGATCAGCGACCCCTGCTCGCCGAGCGTGAACGGAAAGCCGAGATCGAGGAGCTGGGCGAGCGCACCCGGTCGGCGCGGCTCATCGCCAGACTCCTCCAGGATCCGCGTGGCAGCCGTCCGGACGAGCACCGGCGCGGGTGAGCGTGGCTCGTCACCGGCGAGCACGAGCCGCGGGAAGCCGTTCCCCGCGATCGCGTCCAGGCTGACGACCGCGACGGCGTCGTTGCGGTAGCGCGAGGTGGCCGCAAAGCGGGAAGCGCCGAGAGCGCCGTACGCGCCGCCGTCCGTGGAGACGAAGACGAGTGTGTGCGCCGGCGTCGCCTGGGATCCCGAGGGGCCGGCGACCGGGGCGAAGGCGCGTGCGAGCTCGATGAGGGCGGCTGTTCCGGATGCATTGTCGTTCGTCCCCTGATCTTCGCCCGTGTTGTCCCGATGAGCCATGAAGACGATCGCGCGGGACGATGGGCCGGGAATCACTGCGACGAGGTTCTGGAGTGCGACTCGGCCGCGACCCGGGACGCGGGCAGTGAATCTGTCGCTTTCGGTGCCGAGCCCGTAGAGCCGCAGCTGATCCGCGAACCACTGTGCCGCTCCGAGGGAGCCGGCCGAACCTGGTGAGCGATCGGGGAAGTCGCGCGCGAGCTCGCGCGCGAGCTCGGCGGTCGACTGTGCGTCGAATGCGGCGGGGAGCGTCGGTGGCGGCAACGGCTGCGGCCGTCCCACCGTGAATGCGGCGAGGAGAAGCGGCAGCGCGACGAGCAACCAGGTGCCGCGGACGAGGCGGGCGTTGACCGGCCGCTCGACCGAGCCGAAGCGCGTTCGGCCTCCGAAAGAGGAACGGCGAGAGCCGCTCTCTCGTGGGGTGGAGCGAGCAGCGATTCGGCGGGGCGGCGACATCGCCCGCCCAGTGTAGGCCCGTACCATGAGGAGGCCGTGGCAGACGCCTCCACCATCCTGCTCGTCGACGACGAGGACTCCGTCCAGAAGCTGCTCGCCTATCCGCTCGAGCGCGACGGCTTCCGGGTCGTCGTCGCACGGGACGGCGAGGAGGCGCTGAGACGGTTCGCGGAGGAGTCGATCGACCTGGTCGTGCTCGATCTGATGCTGCCGAGGCTCGACGGGCTCGAGGTCTGCAAGCGCCTGCGGGCGGACAGCACCGTCCCGATCATCATGCTCACGGCCCGCGACGACGAGCTCGACAAGGTGCTCGGGCTCGAGCTCGGCGCCGACGACTACATCACGAAGCCCTTCTCGATCCGCGAGTTTCGGAGTCGCGTGCGCGCGCTCCTGCGGCGCGCCGCGGCTCCCCGACCCGGGGAGCGCTCCGACGGCGAGGAGGTGATCGAGGAGGGTGACGTTCGCATCGACGTCCCGCGCCGAGCGGTCGAGGTCCGGGGCGAGGAGGTCCAGCTCACGTTCGTCGAGTTCGAGCTCCTGCGCGTTCTCGCCGCGGCGCCGGGCCGGGTCTTCTCCCGTCGCCAGCTCCTCGAGCGGCTCCGGGGCGGCGCCGACTACCGCGAGCCGCGCACGATCGACGTCCACGTCCGGCATCTGCGCGAGAAGATCGAGGGCGATCCTCGAGAGCCGGAGCTGATCCTGACGGTGCGGGGAGTCGGCTATCGCTTCCGCGACCGCTAGATGATCGGTGCCACGAGCCCGGGCGCTCGGGATGCGATCCGGCGTGTCCGGGACGCTCCCGGTCCGGCCGATCGGCCCGGCATCGGCAGCGGCCCGATCTCGCGGTCCTGTTCCGATTCGGACGGGGCTGCCGGCTCACGCCCCGAGACGGACGAGCTCACCGCACCGATCCTCTGGACGCTGCCGTGATCAAGGGGATCCGGCTCCGGCTGGCGCTCGCCCTCCTCGGCGTCGTCGCGGGCGCGCTCGCCGTCGCCTACCTGATCGTCGTGCCGACGCTCGAGACTCGCCTCGTCGACGCGAAGATCGATCAGCTCGAGCAGAACGCCATCACGGTTGGGGGCTGCATCAAGGGCACGGATTTTCCCTGGCAGGAATGCGCCGACACGGGCTCGGCCGCCCTGAACGCGCGCGTCGTCATCTACGACGTTCTCCAGCGCGTGCCGCCCGCGCTTCAGATCCTCGCCGATTCGCGTCCCGCGTCCTCGCAGGACGTCGAGCACGACATCGTCGCGGAGCTCTCGGCTACGACGACAAAGGCGCAACGCGGCACAGTCAGCCGGCGCGGGGAAGAGTTCGCGGAGGCGGCCCTGCCCGTTACGGCCGATGGGCCGATCGTCTTGCTCAGCAGCTCCCTGGCCGACCCGCTCTCGAGCGTCAAGGTCGTCGAGCGACGGCTGCTGGCGGCCGGTCTGATCGCGCTCCTCGTGGCGCTCCTCCTCGGCTACGCCGGCGCGTCGCTCCATGCCCGCAGGATCCGGCGGCTCGAGCGTGCGGCCGAGCGGATCGCGAGCGGTCGCTTCGACGAGCCGGTCGTGGACGGCGGCAACGACGAGGTCGGCCAGCTCGCGGCGGCCTTCGAGCGCATGCGCCGACGGCTCGAGAACCTCGATCGCGCGCGGCGGGAGTTCATCGCGAACGCCTCGCACGAGCTACGGACGCCTCTCTTCTCGCTCGGTGGGTTCCTCGAGCTGATGGCCGACGAGGATCTGGACGAGGCGACCCGGCAGGAGTTCCTCGCCACGATGGGCGAGCAGGTAGCGCGGCTGACGAAGCTCGCGACCGATCTGCTCGATCTCTCGCGGATGGACGCCGGGCGGATGCGCGTCGAGGCCGATGGGGTCGATCTCGGAGCCGTTGCCCAGGTGCTCGTGGAGGAGTTCCGGGCCATTGCCGAGCGGCGGCATCACGACCTCGTGCTGATCGTGGACGGACGGCCGATCGCGGCCGGGGACGAGGTTCGCGTGCTGCAGATCGGACGAGTGCTCGTCGGGAACGCACTCGTTCACACCCCTCCTGAGACACTCGTGACGATCCGGGCCGCGTGCGCAGGCGATCGCGCCTTCCTCAGCGTCACGGACGACGGACCCGGGATCTCCCCGGAGCACGTCGCCCACGTCTTCGATCGTTTCTACCGCGCCGACGGCGATGTCGCCTCGGGAAGCGGGCTTGGGCTGGCGATCGCGCGCGAGCTCGCCTCGCTGATGGGAGGAGACGTGGAACTCGACTCGGCCCCCGGCCGCACCGTGGTCACACTCTTGCTTCCCGCCGGCGCCGTGCCCGCCGAAGACCCGCTGGCGCCGGTTTCCGTTTTCACGTGAAAACAGAAGTGGGCGGCTACAGTGGCCGGATGCGCCCCGCCCCGATCGCCGTGGTCGCGTTCGTCGCGGCCACCCTCGGCGCTTCCGGCTCGCTCGCGGTCGCGAAGCTGGCCGGCTGGGTGGACGACAACGCCCCGGTGCAGACGGTGGTGCTCCCGCCGGAGACCGTTCCGGGGACGAGCGATCCTGCGACCGCGACGCCGCTTGCAGCCAACCGCTTCGACCCCGCCGGGATCTTCGCGCGCACCTCACCGGGGGTCGTGACGATCTACTCGATCTTTCCCGGCGGCGGCCGCTCGCAGGGCTCGGGCTTCGTCGTTTCCGACGAAGGCCATGTCCTGACGAACTCGCACGTGATCACGAATGCAGGCGAGGGCGGAGACACCATCCGGGGAGCCGAGCGCGTCTACGTCGTCTTCGCCGACGGCGACCGGCTACCCGCCTCGATCGTCGGCTGGGATCTCTTCGACGACACGGGTTTGATCGCGTTCGATCCGAAGGATCACGCCGTGGCGCCGATTCCGCTCGGCAACTCCGCCGCGGTGGTCGTGGGCGAGCCCGTGGCGGCGATCGGGAGTCCGTTCGGGAACGAGAACTCGCTCGCGGTCGGCGTTGTCTCGGCGGTCTCGCGCTCGATTCCCTCGCTGACGTCGCGTTACAACGTCTCGAACGCGATCCAGATCGACGCGCCGATCAACCACGGCAACTCGGGCGGGCCGCTGCTCGACGCCCGCGGTCGCGTGATCGGGGTCAACGCCCAGATCCGGTCCGATTCGGGCAACGCCGAGGGTGTCGGCTTCGCGATCCCGATCAACTCGGCCCGGCGCTCGATGGAGCAGCTGATCGCTACCGGCCGCGTCACGTACGCCTATATCGGGATCACCACGCTCGACGTGACGCCCGCCGTCGCCCGCCGCTACGACCTGGGCGCGCAGCGTGGAGCGCTGATCGAGGACGTGGTCGAGGACGCTCCGGCCGACCGGGCGGGGCTCGAGGGGGCGAAACGGCGGGTCGACTTCAACGGTTCGCCCGTCAGCTTGGGCGGCGATCTGATCGTCGCGCTCGCAGGAGAACCGGTTGTCCGTGCTGACGACATCGCCCGGATCGTGACCGAGCGCCTACGTCCGGGGCAGCTCGTGACCGTCACGGTCGTTCGCGGTGGGACCGGAGCGCGGGAGGCCGTCCGCGTCCGTCTCGTCGAGCGGCCCACGAACCCGCAAGGCTGAGTGCCGTTTAGCCGCTGCCTATCCGCGGTATGCGGAAGGTCAAGCCTGCCGAGGCTTCGGCAGGTTTCAGTAGAACGGCGGCGAGCAGAGGATGTGCGCGTGAGTGAGAAGGTGACGCCTGCGGAGAGTGCGGTCGACGAGAGTCGAACCGTGAGGTTGACGATTCCGGCGAAGCCGGAGTACATCACGATCTCGCGACTCGCCCTGACCGGGCTCGCCCGAGTTCGGCCGCTCGCGGACGACACCCTCGCCGATCTGAAGCTCGCGCTCACGGAGGCGACCTCGAACTCGGTGCGCCACGCCTACGCAAACGGCGAGGGCCGAGTCCAGATCAGCTTCGAGCTGCGGGAGGATCGCTTGATCGTCGAGGTGTCCGACGACGGAGCGGGGTTCGAGAGCGCGTCGACGCAGAAGGCCGATGGGGACGGCTTCGGGGAAGACGAGTTGAGCGAAGGCGGGCTCGGGATCGCGATCATCCGCTCGATCGCCGACGAGCTCGAGATCGGTACCGCGTCCGGGGGAGGGTCTCGACTGCGTTTCACGAAGCTCCTCTAGCGGCGTGCCCGTGGAGGCGCGGCGCAGGCTGATCGTCGTCTCGAACCGCGGCCCTGTCGGCTACGAGCGCGACGAATCCGGGACGCGGGTCGCCAAGCGAGGTGCCGGCGGGCTCGTGACGGCTCTGAGCTCGCTCGTCTCCCGGCACGACGTGACGTGGATCGCAAGTGCCCTTTCCGAGGACGATCGCGCTCTCGCGGCCGGCGGTGCGTTCGAGGAGACCGCACGCGACGGCTCTCGCTACCGGCTCCGGTTCGTCTCCCACGAGCCGGGCTCCTACGAGCTCTACTACAACGTCGTTGCAAACCCGACGCTCTGGTTCGTCCAGCACGGGCTCTGGAACCTGACGCAGGATCCGGGTGTCGGCCTCGAGGAGGCGTGGGCCGCGGGCTACGAGGTCGCGAACAGGGTCTTTGCGGAGGCGGTCTGCGACGAGCTCGCACGCGAGCCCGCGGCGGCCGTCTTCTTCCACGACTATCACCTCTACCTGGCGCCACAACTCGTCCGCGAGCGGCTTCCGGGCGCCGTTCTGGCGCATTTCACCCACATTCCCTGGGTCGGGCCCGAGGAGTGGAGCGTCCTCCCCGAGGCGATCGTCGGGGCGATCCATGAAGGCCTGCTCGCAAGCGACGTCGTCGGCTTCCACACCGAGCGTTGGCGAGGTGCGTTCCTCGAGACCTGCGGCTCGCTCGGGCTCGACCCCGGACGCGCGCTCGTCACCGCTCATCCGATCTCGGTCGATGTCCGCGAGTTCGAGTCGCTCGCGGAGAGCCCGGCCGTGCTCGAGCAGGAACGAAAGCTCGTGGAGGAGCGCTCCGAGAGCCTCGTCGTCCGGGTCGACAGGACCGATCCGTCGAAGAACGTCGCTCGGGGATTGGAGGCGTTCGAGCTGCTGCTCACGCGGCGTCCAGACCTGGTCGGACGGGTGACTATGCTCGCCTTGCTCGATCCGTCGCGCCAGGCGATCCCGGAGTACATCGCCGAGCGCGAGGCGATCGAGGCGGCTGCGGCGCGTCTCGACTCGAGGTTCCCCGGCTCGCTGCGTTTGCGGCTCGCCGATGACTTCCCCCAGTCGGTGGCCGCGTACAAGCAGTTCGACGTCCTGCTCGTGAATGCGGTTATGGACGGGCTCAACCTCGTTGCCAAGGAGGCCCCGCTCGTCAACACTCGGGACGGCGTCGTTGTCTTATCGGTCAACACAGGAGCGTTCGAGGAGCTCGGCGAGTGGGTTCTGGCGGTCGAGCCGTTCGACGTGCTGAACCAGTCCGAGGCACTCGAGCGGGCGCTGGAGCTTCCCGCCGACGAGCGACGCGACCGGCTCGAGGGGATCCGCGCCCAGGTCCGAGAGCACGACCTGACCCATTGGATCGAGGCCCAGCTCGCGGATCTGGAGCTCGCGACTAGCATGCATCCGTGACCGACCTCTCGCACGTCGACAGCGCCGGCTCCGTGCGGATGGTCGACGTTGGGGCAAAGCCGCACTCCCGCCGACGCGCGATGGCTCGCGCGACCGTGCGGATGGCGCCGGAGACGGCGCGGCGGCTCCGCGAGCTGCCGAAGGGTGACGCGCTCGCGACCGCTCAGCTCGCCGGGATCATGGCCGCGAAGCGCACGAGCGAGCTGATCCCCCTCTGTCATCCGCTACCGCTGACGGCGATCAAGGTCACGCTCGAAGTCGGCGAGGTCGGCGTCGAGATCGTCGCGTCGGTGGAAACGGTGGCGCAGACCGGCGTCGAGATGGAGGCGCTCGTTGCGGCCGCGGTGGCGGCGCTGACCGTCTACGACATGGCGAAGGCGATCGACAAGCAGATGGTCGTCAGCGAGGTCGCACTCGTCGAGAAGGTCAAGGCACCGCTCTGAGGGCCGCGGTCTTGACCGTCTCCGACGGCGTCGTCGCCGGCACGCGCGAGGACACGAGCGGGGATTTGCTCGCCGAGCTCCTCGAAGCCGACGGGTACGACGTCAGCAGGCGCACGGTTCCGGACGAGACCGATGCGATCGCGGCGGCACTCCTCGAGCTCGCCGACGACGCCCGCGTCGTCTTGACGACGGGTGGCACCGGGGTTGCTCCGCGCGACGTCACTCCCGAGGCGACTCGTTCCGTGATCGACCGCGAGGCGCCGGGAATCGCCGAGGCGATCAGGGCCGATTCGATCGCGAAGACGCCGCATGCCCTGCTCTCGCGCGGCCTGGCCGGGATCTACGGCCGCACGCTCGTGGTCAACCTGCCGGGCTCGCCCGGCGGCTGTCGCGACGGCTTCGCCGTTCTGCGGCCGGCGCTTGGACACGCGCTCGAGCTTCTGGCGGGCGAGCAGACGGCGCACCGCCAGACGTGACCGAGACGGCGGTCGGCCTGCCGCGGCGCTTCGCGGCGCTGGTCAAGCTCGAGCACACCGTCTTCGCGCTCCCGTTCGCGTACGTCGGGATGCTGCTCGCCCTCGGTGAGGTGCCGACGGCCGCCGAGTGGTTCTGGGTCACGGTCGCGATGGTCGGGGCGCGGACGCTCGCGATGGGCCTGAACCGACTGATCGACGCCGAGGTCGATGCGCGCAACCCTCGGACGGCTGCGCGCGAGCTCCCTGCCGGTTTGCTCTCCCGCGCGCAGGTGGTGGCGCTGTGCGCGGTCGCGCTTTCCGTCTTCGTGCTTGCCGTCTTCCAGCTCGACCCGCTCGTACGCTGGCTGTGGCCCGTTCCGGTCGTCCTCTTCGTCGTCTACCCGTACCTCAAGCGCGTGACCTGGCTCTGCCATCTCTGGCTCGGCGTCTCGCTCGGCCTCGCCCCGATGGGCGCTTGGGCGGCGCTGACCGGCGAGCTACCGTGGCAGGCGTGGGCGGTCGGGGCGGCTGTGGCGCTCTGGGTTGCCGGCTTCGACCTCTTCTACTCGCTCTTCGACGCGGAGCACGATCGCCGAGAAGGACTCGAGTCGTGGGCGGTGCGCTTCGGCGAGCAGGGTGTCTTCGTCGGCGCACGCCTCCACCACCTCGGCGCCGTCGGCCTCCTCGCGCTCGCGGGCATCGGGTTGGACGTCGGCCCCGCCTACTGGCTGGGGGTCGGTGCCGTCGCGGCGTTGCTTGGATACGAGCATTCGCTCGTCCGGCCCGGCGACTTCCGTCGGCTCGACGCCGCGTTCTTCACCGTCAACGGCGTGATCAGCGTCATCTTCTTCGCCTTCGTCCTGCTGGACTCGATCGTCGGCTAGCCCGAAAGCGTCACACTCTCGGCACGGTGGCGTCACACATTCGCGCAAGAATCCTCGCTAGCGTGACCTCAGGGGGCTTCGCTGGCCCCCCTGGGGGTACGTGGGGTGGCGAGGCTCGGGGCTCGTGCCGGTGATCGGGCCGGGGGCGGTGCTCCAGTCAGCCGTAGCCGTGGTCGAGGCGCGGAGGCTCGAGAAGCGCTACGGCGCCAAGCGGGCGCTGCGACCCGTCGATCTCGAGCTCGAGCGGGGCGGTGTGCTCGTCGTCACCGGCGCGAACGGCTCGGGCAAGACGACGCTGCTCCGGCTCGTCGCAGGCCTCGCGGCTCCCACGCGGGGATCCCTCGAGGTGCGCGCCGACCGCGCCCAGCTCGGCTACCTCGGACACGAGGGCTTCCTCTACCGCGACCTGACCGCCGTCGAGAACCTCGACCTCTACGGGCGGCTCTACCGCGTGCCCGAGCGGCGGGAGCGGATCGGGATGCTGCTCGAACGGTTCGGTCTCTGGGAGGCACGGGCCGAGCGCACCGGCGCGTACTCGCGTGGGATGCTCCAGCGGCTCGCGCTCTGTCGCACGCTCCTTCATGAGCCGGCGCTGCTCGTCCTCGACGAGCCGTTCACCGCGCTCGACGCCGAGGGTGCGGAGCTGCTCGATACCCAGCTCGCGGAGCTGCGGGGCGAGCGGACGATCGTCCTCTCGACCCATGAGCCCGAGCGGGTCGCGCGGCTCGCAACCGCCCAGCTCGCGCTGGCGTGAGCTACCTCGCTGACGTCGCGACGCTTGCCCGCAAGGATCTGCGGCTCGAGCTGCGTGCGCGAGACACGCTCCCGGCGATGCTCCTGTTCGTCATCTCCACCCTCGTCGTCTTCCACTTCGCGCTC